>JAILDR010000088.1 GCA_024689285.1 Bacteroidales bacterium
TCAGGGTGCAAATCTATGAAAAAAAACTGCAACAACTGCAACAACTGCAACAACAGTAGAAAAAGCAGAAAAAAACCTTGCCAAATCCAACTATTTTGTTTATTTTTGCAACCGCAAGCGCAAAGCCCGAATGAAGCAGGAAAATCTTTGTAACCATCTGTTTTTCTGTGCAATACAATATAAAGATAGACTTGCTTACTGATTTTCCTCCATAACACACTCATTCACAATCCATTACAATGCAAAAAACAATAGCAACGCTATACCAACGCTATAGTAAGGCTATAGCATGCCTATAGCCTCTTTGTGGTAACTTCGTGGTAACTTCGTGATACCTTTGTGATTCCTTTCTGATTCCTCTCTGTGGGCAGCGTATGGGCAGGAAGCAAACAGGGAGAAAACAGCGGCCTGAAAGGCCATAAGCTACTATCTCAGGGCAACGCCCTGAGTAACAGTCGCGGTCTCGTTTTTCGCCCTGAAAGGGCAAAAGCAAGGAAATTAACAATATGTGTTACAAACAATTACATTCAAAATAATATCAATCCGAATGACTGCTGTTACAGTTGTTACAGTTGCTACAGTTAGTTTTACAGAGAGAATTATCTGATTTTTCTCCCCAAAATGGTTTTGATATAGCAATTTTCCCTATTTTTGCCCCTGCCAAGTCGGGAGAAATCGATTTGGCCAGAGAAAGCGCATTCTTCGCTTTGTTCATTTCTTATCGAACCGATAGAGTGTCATCACTTGACTGAATGAGGCACCTTGCTTATATTGGTGTAATGCCTTGGGCATTTGGAGCAAGGGATACATATAGGCAGAAAGGCGATAGTAGCCAATATAATCAAGGTATCGTTCGGCTTTGGTAGGATTGGCAATGGCAAGACCGCGCGATTGTAACAAAGTGACGAGGTCGTGGGAACTGGTATAGGTTTTCTTAAAGGGAATCTGACTTGCCATAGGTATTAAAATAAAACGACCCGCACATTTGAGCATCGTTGAGAGGCTTGGCGGGTTCTGGTGCTGCAAAAATACTACATTTTTGCCATTCCGCAAGTGTTTTGATGAAAATTTATTGTTTTTCCTTGCACATCCCGAAAAACATTGATTTTGTGTTCCAGCTCCAGTCATTTAGTCATTAGTCAAAAACGGGCTTCTTGCGACCCAAAACGATTTTGACTTAATGACCAAATGACAATGAAAGAATAAAAACAGAAATAATCCACTGAGCAACAGCGGTTTCAAATTAAATCAAGGCTCAATTCAATTGACTGCTGTTGCAGTTGTTGCAGTTGTTGCAGTTAAAACTACAGAGAGAATTTTGTGATTTTTCTTCCTAAAACGAACTTGTTATTGCAATTTTCCCTATTTTTGCCCCTGCCATTCCGGGAGAAATCGGAACGGCCAGAGAAAGCGCATTCTTCGCTTTGTTCCTTGGTGATGAATCTGGACAATTCATTTGAAGAACAAGGGAATTGAGAAGACGGTGGCTTTCCCTGTTATGTTTGTGTTTCATACACCCAACATAACAGTGGAGCGTTACCACATCCTCTATTTCGTTCTTCAGGGAGTCCAGACCCAATCACCAGAAATAAGGATAAGTTTGGGAGGCTCCGCTCTCTTTGCCAAAAACGAAACCTGCTTTTTTGAGCCCGAGAGCAATATAGAATACAAAACCTAAGACGAATTAATGAAGAAGAAACTGAAAACTGTAGCTTTGATGCTGGCGTTGGTTTTGCCTTTCTCCCTGTTAGCACAAAACGGAGTATTCCAACGAGGCGCAATAGGGGGACAAAATAGTGCATCCAACCAATCTATGCTACTCCGAAATGGTGAAACTTCAACCACTTTATCCAACCAAACTTTTGGAAATCCTAATGGTGCTGACCTCACTAACCAAACCTTTGGCGCTCCTCTTGGCAGCGGACTGCTCATCATGCTCTTAGCGGGAGCCGGATATTCCACAATGAAATCAAACAAGAAAAACAATGAAAACAAAGAATAAGGAGAATAAAAGATGAAAAAGATAAGCATGATATTGGTGGCTTTTGCAATGGTGCTGACAATGACCCAATGCAAGAAGAACGAAGAGACTAATCCAAACGAAACCGTAACCATTACCCTTAACGTAAAGGGCAACAACGGTGCAAAGGTGGACGTAAATCCTGAAATGGGCACCGTTGACTTTGAAAGCGGCGATAAAGTGTATGTGGGCAGCGGCGGCAAGTATGTCGGTTTCCTGACGCACAACGGAACAAGTTTCGTCGGCAACATCACCAACCCTATGGAAGGACAACCGTTACAATTCTATTTCCTAGGTAATGTAACGCCAAACGAAACACTTTCTGCAGGAACATCGGAAGAGTGTTCGGTCATCATCAGAGACCAGACAGAGCATTTGCCTGTGATTTCTTGTTCGCCTTCCTTCGAGAACTATGTTTCAGGCGTAACAGCATACACGGGTCATTTGCTGAACAAGTGCGCTTTGGTGAAGTTCAGTGTGACTACGCCTTCAAACTCGCCTATCTGCATAACTGGAATGAATAATAAGGTGACGATAGATTTTACGCAAAACACGGTAACACCCAGCATGGATGGAGAAGGAATCATCAAATTGCCCGCTGGTGCAGGGGAGAATGTTGAGAAATGGGCGATTTTGTTGCCGCAAGAAGCTATGGAGGAAGGTGAGGAAGGGTCGGCTTATACTGAAAATGGAGCATATATAGGGACAAGAGGAGCAATACCAACTATTGGTGCAAATGGCTATTTAAACAATGGTATTGAGGTGAATGTCCTGTCGATAGTATCAATGGATCATGAATATGTTGATCTTGGCCTTCCTAGCGGTCTTTTGTGGGCCACTTGCAATGTGGGAGCTAATGCTCCTGAGGAATATGGAGATTACTTTGCTTGGGGAGAGACCCAGCCCAAGGATTATTATGATTGGAGCACATACCAATATTGTAACGGAAGTGAAAACACCCTTACCAAATACTGTTGGTATTCTGGCAATGGTTACAATGGGTATACCGACAATCTGATTATTTTGCAACCTGAGGATGATGCGGCCACAGTCAATTGGGGAGCAGAATGGCGTACGCCTACTGAAGAAGAGTGGATGGAACTCTATCAAAACACAACCTCAACAAAGATAACTCAGGATGGTGTACTCGGATGGTTGTTTACCGCTTCCAATAACAATAGTATTTTTCTGCCCGCTGGAGGCATTTGGGTGGAAGGTAACCTTAATTTTGGAGGCACTGGTAATTATTGGTCTAGTTCTCTCAGTTTGGGTCGCCCAGAATATGCTCGAAGTTTTAATTACAATTCTTATGATTATATCGGAGTGGGAGGTTCCTATCGCCGTAGTGGACAATCTATACGGCCAGTGCGGTCCGCACCTCAAAACAACACCCCAGTAGGTGCTATTAATGGTTTGTTCACCATCAATGCGAATGGCGACCAAGTTTATTTCTCGCAAGGCAATTTACAATATCAAGCATCAACAGACACATGGCAGTTTGCTACCAATCAATGGGATCGTGTGGGTGCAGATAATGCCAATATTTCCCAAACTTATAATGGATGGATAGATTTGTTTGGCTGGGGAACAAGCGGTTACAATCATGGTGCTAATAGTTATCAACCATGGAGTACAAGTACAGAGTATAGTGATTATTATGCGTATGGTTCAAATATTAATAATCTATATGACCAAAATAGAAAGGCCGACTGGGGCTATAATCCAATTCTAAATGGAGGTAACCAAGAAAACCTCTGGCGTACATTGACATATCAAGAATGGTGGTATCTTTTATGGGAACGCACCACTCCTTCTGGTTATCGTTTTGTGAAAGCAATAGTTGACGGAGTTTCTGGCATTATAGTTTTGCCTGATAACTGGGTCTCTTCTATCTATAGTTTAAATTATCCTAATGTTGAATTGAATACTGGCTTTGGAATCAATACGATTTCTGCTTCGGATTGGAATAGTGTTTTAGGAACACATGGGGCTGTTTTTCTACCTGTTACTGGAAAGAGGACGAATGGAACTTATGTTAGTAGTTTATCTTGGGGCGGTTATTGGGCTTCATCTGTAAACGAAGACCGTTATGCTCATTGTTGTGTTTTTGAGTATGCTGGACTTACTCCAGCAGCTTCCGGTTTTAGAAATAATGGTTTAAGTGTTCGTTTGGTGCAAGATTACAATCCATAAAATTCACTGTATATGAAAGCTAAAGGCAATGAGTCATTAGAAACATTTGAACAAATTGAAAAAGAACATTTTTCAGACAGTTTGTTTGATAAAAACGAAAAACTATCAATAACTGACGTGGATATAGAATCTCCAACTACTATTAAGATAAATCCTTTTCCTAGTTCTTTGTCAGACATTCCTAATTTAATCACTTCTTTAGATGATTTGTCTGATTTGGAAACAATGATTGGATTGTTTCGCTCTCAAGGCTATAAGTTTCTTTTTCGGGGTCATGCAGATAAATCGTTTTCATTATTACCAACCATTGTAAGAAACAAGGTTCAAAAGTATTCTCAAGAGAAAGAATTTCTTGAATCGTTCAAATCTATATGCAAGTCATTTGGTTATAATGAATACAGAATGAAGAGCTTTGATGAAAACTTGTTTTATCTTGGTATTGGCAGGCATCTTGGTTTGTTTTCTCGTTTGCTTGACTGGACGGCTGGATTTTTCGACGCATTATCATTTTTAATGGATGAAAGCTTTCAGAATAAAGATGGGGAATTGTGGATATTGGCATTCAAAGACGATCAGCTTCATCTTGAAAACAGAGACCCGTTTCTAATAGATGATAATAAAGTCCACATCCTACAAGAGCATTATTACTTGCCATATGAGAATAGCCTACCTTTAGGTATTTATAGGCGTTTCCGCCAACATGGATTCTTCACGGTTCAATCGGAGGGTTTATTAAACATCCCATTGAGTGACTTTGCCGAAAAATCTGGTTTCAGTTTGATAAATGTATCTATTCCCAAAGAGACAAAAGCGTTATTACAAGATTGCGATAGATTGATTTCTCTCGATTGGCTATATGTTGATAACGAAGAACCTATATTAAAAGAGGTCAGCAAACTCAATGGTTTGTTTATAAGATCTTAATAATTCGAATGCTACGATATGAACGGCCTCAAGTTGTTATCTTCGTTTGTCTTGCTTTTTATCAAACAGAGTATAAGCTTTTTTGATTCGAAAGGATAAACAAGCTTTTCTTTTGGATGAGTTATGGCATTTCTTTCTCGCGACTTTGCTGATAGTGGGGCACGACCCACTGTTCTTGCCAAAATCATCACTTCGCTTTATCGCGAGGAACGAGGCGGTCCTGTGAACCCCTGCCGAAAAAATCTTTAGAAGAAATCCCAAGGTTTGGAATGTTATTTGTACTTTTGCATTCGAATAGATGAGTAAACATAAATGGCAGAACATAACAACATAGAATCCAATGAGAACGAGGCCATCCTCAGCAGCAGCGATGGGTTTACGGCCTTTAACTTCGGGGACTATCATATCCGTTTTAGGGCTCCTTACAGCTTAGAGCACTATGTGGATGTTGTGAAGTGGGACGACGGTTATCTGGTGGTGCTGGCCAAGTACAGCCATAATGCCGAGCCAGAAGAGGAATACATAGACCTCAAACCTATCCTTGCCGGGTTGTATATCGACTCCGATTCTTTTCTGAAACCGATTAAAACTGTGCGTGTAGCTTATGCCTGATATCAAGACTATTGCCGATACGGCCGACATCATCGTCAACGGATACGCTTTTACCCGCGAGGAAGACGGCATCCATGTGTTGAATCTGAACAGTCCAGACAAAGCCGTTGTGTTTAGTGCCGATGGCGAGGTGCTGGAGACCTCAATGGACGACATTGAGCTTTCCATTGCGAGCAGTTACCTGCAGCAGAACCTGAAATACATGGAGGACTGAACAATGCCAAAATATTACGATTTTAAGGTGGCGGGGTACTATTTGTATTTTACATCGTTTTGTGTAGTGGAATGTATGCACGTGCATGCCAGCGACAAAAAGCTTACTGAGGGCGGCTCTGCCAAGTTTTTCGTGAAAAGCAACGGCGATTCGGTCTTGCAAAACCGTGGTATCCTTACTGACCGAGAGATTGCTAAGATTTCCGAGTTTATCAAGGATCATTATCAGGATATGTACATTCGCTGGACTCAGTATAGCAAAAAAGGCTATTACGAGAAGTAAGAGACAGTAAGGTTCGGCCATCGTTTAAGGGATGCCTTTTTTCGATTATTTGTATCCCAATCGGATTATTTGTATTACTTTTGCAACACAATTAACCACAATAATAAGTCACTATGAAAGCAAATACAATCCAAAGAAAGCAAACCTCGTTCCGGCTTAGAACTGACCTGCTGGATTTTATGAAAAAAGATGCCGAAAGAACAAACAGGTCCCTCAACAATTTCTTGGAAAGCCTATTATTGAACTATTATTACAATGAGCCTAACGAAGTTACCAAGGCTGCCATAGAAGAAGCCATGAACCGTAAGGACTATCCTGAAGGAGAGTTATATGATAGCACTGATGAACTTTTCAAAGCTCTTGATGCAGAATGAATGGCCAATATAATGGCTGTATCGAATGACACATTCAAGGCGAATTCTTGCTGATATGGGTTGACCCCAAAAGCGATATCATAGAATTAGTTAGACTCGGAACCCATTCCGAATTGTTTGGGAAACGTAAAACTTAGAGTTACACGAAGGCCATAAGAATCAGACATATATTTCCAAAGGCTTCGTCAAATAGGCGAAGCTTTTTTTGTTGTGTCATTGGTAACCCCCCCAATCCTTCCATGATACATAATCAATGCCGTTGATGGTGCAGGTGAGGTCGCCAAGATAGAAAACTGCACCTCGGCTGTCATCATCGCCGCGAAGCGCAAGATAATCACGCGTGTTTTTCGAAAGGTTTTGCTCCGCCTCAATGGTGCTTTTGATTTCAATGGCAAAAGTGTGCTTCCAATCAGCAATCGTGTCCACCTCGAAGCCTTTCAGGTCGCGATAATAGGTCAGATTAGGTTGTTTGCCTTGGTTCAGGCGACCTTTCAACAACTCGGCGAGGGCAAAAGTCTCCACAATGGCACCCTTGTTTGGATGAAGAATCAACTCCTCAACAGACTCGATTCGCAGCAGATGGCATAGCAAGCCTGAATCGACAAAATACAACTTTGGCGACTTGACCAACGACTTTCCAAGATTCTGGGTGTCAGGCTCCAAGAAGTGGATGATAAACGACGACTCCAAAATGGAAAGCCATTGCTTAACGGTCGGAGCAGAAACGCCGATGCCACGTGCAATACTGTCCATTGAGAGCACTTGGCCGCTATAGGTGGCGCAAATTTGGATGAATTTCTTGAACACCGACAAGTTGCTGTAGTTGATTTGGCTTTTCACATCTAAATCAAGATAGGTATCAATATAACTGTTGAACCAATCGTCGGGTACAAAGTGTTTCGCTGAGTCGTACAGGGGAGGATAACATCCTTTGAAAATCACCTCATAAACATTGTTGCCCAATAAGTTACCCTGTTTTAACTCTTCAATGGAGAAAGGCAACAACTTTAAGAAAGCAGCGCGACCAGCCAAGGAGTCCGTCATGTTCTGTTTCAGATTGAACTGATTGGAACCTGTCAGGACGAACTTGCCAGGCGTGAAACTGCCTTTGTCGACATGATATTTGACCGCATCGAAAATCTCTGGCACTTTCTGAGCCTCATCAATGATGGCTCCCTCGGGAAACGCCAGCAGAAAGTCTATTGGATTGGCGGTGGCCAATTCACGGATGGTCTTGTCATCAAACGAAATGTATCGTTTCTCGGGGAAAGCCATCTTCGCCAAGGTTGATTTTCCGCTTTGCCTCGGCCCTGTAATCCCAATCACGGCGAATTGTGATGCAAGCCTTAAAAGGGCCTCTTTTGCTGTTCTCTGAATCATCGTTTTACCATTTTTAAGGTGAAATCCGCAGCAAAAATAGTAAAAATCTAAAGTTTAGAGCGGAAAAATCTAAAGTTTTAAACAGAAAAATCTAAAGTTTCAATAGTAAAAATCTAAAGTTTTGAAATTATGATTTCTTTATAATATTGTATATCATTTATTTATTTTATATTTCGTATAATTTGAGAAACAGCCAAAGTGTCATAGTTTTGCCGTTGAAACTTGACCATTTGAAAAATTGTTGCACAACGACCCTCCACACCACTTTATTTCTTATCTTTGCAGCCCAATTTGAAATCATTCTTAATAGGACTAAAATGGATTCCAATCCGAAAGACAATATCATCAGCGAAGTCACAAGCAAAGACTATGAATACGGCTTTGTGACCGACATTGAGACCGATTTCGTGCCGAAGGGCTTGAACGAGGACATCATCCGCCTCATCTCCAAGAAGAAAGAAGAGCCGGAATGGCTGCTGGAGTTCCGCCTGAAGGCCTTCCGCCATTGGCTGACGCTGAAACAGCCCAACTGGGCTCATCTCGACCTCCCCGAGATTGACTATCAGAACATCATCTACTATGCCGCCCCTCGCAAACGTCAGCAGAAGCAGAGCCTCGATGAAGTGGACCCCGAGCTGTTGGCCACTTTCGACAAGTTAGGCATCTCGCTTGACGAGCAGAAAAAGCTCTCAGGTGTGGCTGTCGACGCAGTGATGGACAGCACTTCTGTGAAGACAACCTTTCAGGAGACGCTCTCGAAACACGGTGTCATCTTCATGTCGTTCAGCGAGGCCGTCAAGCAGCACCCCGACTTGGTGCGCAAGTACTTGGGCAAAGTGGTGCCTTATACGGATAATTTCTTTGCTGCTTTGAACTCAGCGGTCTTCAGCGACGGCTCGTTCTGCTATATCCCCAAAGGCGTGCGCTGCCCTTTGGAGCTGTCGACCTACTTCCGCATCAACGCGGCCAACACAGGGCAGTTTGAGCGCACCCTTATCGTGGCCGACGAAGGGGCTTACGTGAGCTATATGGAAGGCTGTACAGCACCCCAACGCGACGAGAACCAACTTCATGCCGCTATCGTGGAGATTATTGCCGAGACCGATGCTGAAGTGAAATACTCTACGGTACAAAACTGGTATCCTGGCGACAAGGACGGCAAAGGCGGTGTGTATAACCTCGTCACCAAACGCGGCCTTTGTCGCGGCGACCGATCCAAGATTTCTTGGACGCAGGTGGAGACGGGTTCTGCCATCACATGGAAATACCCAGGCTGTGTGCTGATGGGCGACCATTCGGTGGGTGAGTTCTACTCCGTTGCTGTGACCAACAACTACCAACAGGCCGACACAGGCACCAAAATGATCCACTTGGGCAAAAACACCCGCAGCACCATCATCTCGAAAGGCATCTCAGCCGGCCATAGCCAGAATGGTTACCGAGGTTTGGTGAGGGTGGCTGCCAAAGCTGAAAACGCACGCAACTACTCGCAATGCGACTCCTTATTATTAGGCGACCAATGCGGTGCCCACACTTGGCCTTATGTAGAGTGCGGCAACGAATCGAGCATCCTCGAACACGAAGCCACGACCTCGAAAATCTCCGAGGACCAGCTCTTCTACTGCCAGCAACGCGGCATCCCGACGGAAAAGGCCATAGGCCTCATCGTCAACGGCTATGCCAAGGACGTGCTGAACAAACTGCCGATGGAGTTTGCCGTGGAGGCACAAAAATTATTGTCAATCACCTTAGAAGGCAGCGTCGGATAATATGAAAAGAAACTACGAATTGAACGGATTTTACGAATATAGAGGCAAAAATTTTGCAGCCAAGGCTGCGAATCTCTACGAATTGGATTACCATCATTCGTATCAATCCGCAACGAAGTTGCAAAATTCAATTCGCAATAATCCGTATAATTCGTGTAATTCGTAGTTAAATATAAAAACCTGAAATCTTGAAATAATATGTTGTTAAATATCAAAAACCTACACGTCTCCATCGGAGGCAAGGAAATCCTGAAAGGATTGAATCTGGGTGTCAACGAAGGCGAGATACACGCCATCATGGGTCCCAACGGAACAGGGAAAAGCACCCTTGCGGCAGCCATCACCGGCCGCGAGGGCTATGAAATCACCGAAGGCGAAATCTGGTACAAGGGCAAGAACATCGTCGGGATGTCGCCCGAGGACCGCGCCAATGAGGGTATCTTCCTCAGTTTCCAGTACCCCGTTGAAATCCCTGGCGTGAGCATACAGAACTTTATGCGTACCGCCGTCAACTCGAAGCGTGAGTACCAAGGTCTGCCACCGATGAGCACCGTTGACTTCATGAAGCTGATGAAGGAGAAGCAGGCGATGGTGGAAATCACCGAGAAGCTGCAAAACCGCTTCGTCAACGTGGGCTACAGCGGCGGCGAGAAGAAGAAAAACGAAATCTTCCAAATGGCCATGCTGGAACCCAGTCTCGCCATCCTCGACGAGACCGACTCAGGTTTGGACATCGACGCGCTTCGCATCGTGGCCCACGGCGTCAACCAGCTGCATAACAGCGAGAATGCCTTTGTGGTCATCACCCACTACCAACGTCTGTTGGACTATATCGTCCCTGATTTCGTCCACGTGATGTATGACGGACGTATCGTCAAGACAGGCGGCAAGACCCTCGCCCTCGAACTCGAAGAAAAAGGCTACGAATGGATTAAGGAACTTTGATTATGGACAACCAACTCATATTAGCCGCCAGCCAAAGTCGCGAATTGATTGAGTATGACGACGATGCCCATCTCTCTCACGACCCGAAGGTCACCGAAATCGTTCTCAATGAGAATTCGAGTCTTGAGCTGTATGTGCTGCAAAACGTCAACAACGAGGCTTCCATACGGCGCGAGTTCAAGATTAGGCAGTTGGCCGACAGTCGCCTGAAAATTGTGGTCATCACCTTTAACGGGGGGGACATCCGCAACAGCTATCAGGTGGACTTGGACGGCGAAGGGGCCGAGACAGAGGTCTATGGTCTCTACCTCATCGACAAGACCCAGCATGTGGAGAACTACTTGAAAGTGAACCACAATGTGCCGCATTGCACAAGCATGGAAAAGTTCAAGGGAGTGCTTGACGAGGAAGCCAGCGCGGTGTTCAACGGACATGTGTATGTGGCGAAAAACGCGCAAAAGACCGATGCCCAACAAAACAACAGCAACATCATTCTCACCCCGAAGGCTAAAATCAACAGCCAGCCTTTCCTTGAAATCTATGCCGACGACGTGAAATGCTCACACGGCACCTCCACAGGCCAGCTCGACCAAGAGGCGATGTTCTATATGCGCCAAAGAGGTATCAGCAAGGCGAACGCGAGGATTTTGCTCATGTACGCCTTTGCCGCTGAGGTCAGCAACCACATCGGCAACGAGATGCTGCACGAACATATCGACGACATGATCAAACGGCGTTTGCGTGGCGAACTCTCGAGTTGCGAGAACTGCGTCCTGCGTTGCAGCCACCCGAAGGATTACAATTTTGAAATTGATTATTCGAAGATATGATGAATATCAACGAAATACGTTCCCAATTCCCCGTTCTCGACCAAGAGGTCTATGGCAAGCCGTTGGTCTATTTCGACAATGCCGCCACCACACAGAAGCCTTTGTGCGTCATTGAACGTGAGCGTGACTATTATTTGCATGAAAACTGCAACATCCACCGAGGGGTGCACTACCTGAGCCAAAAAGCGACTGAGGCCTACGAACATGCCCGGCAAACGGTAGCCAGCTTCATTAACGCCAAGGAGGCGAGAGAGATTGTCTTCACAAGAGGCACAACCGAGTCACTGAATTTGTTGGCCACATCTTTCGAGCACTTGTTCTTCTCTGAAACTCTCAACTCTCAACTCTCAACTGACTCTCAACTCTCAACTCTCAACTCTCAACTGAAAGTACTGGTGACGGCGATGGAGCACCACTCCAACCTCGTCCCCTGGCAACAGATGGTGGAACGGCATCAGGGAGAGCTGCTCGTCGTGCCTATGGACGAAAAAGGTGTGTTGGATTTGGAACAATACGAGAAGCTATTGCAGCAAGGCCCCAAAGTGGTTTCAATAGCCCATATTTCCAACGTGTTGGGCACCATCAACCCTGTGAAGCAGATGACGGCAATGGCGCACAAATACGGCATTCCCGTTGTCATCGACGGAGCGCAATCCATCGCGCATCATCCCATTGACGTGCAAGATATTGACTGTGACTTCTTCGTCTTTTCCGGCCATAAGATGTATGCCCCTATGGGTATTGGAGGCTTGTACGGAAAGGCTGAATGGCTGGAAAAGTTGCCCCCCTATCAGTTTGGAGGCGAAATGGTGGATACGGTAAGTTTTGGGAAAACGACTTTCAACGTGCTGCCTTATAAGTTTGAGGCCGGCACACCCAACGTGGGCGCGGCTCTCGGCCTGGAAACCGCCATACAGTTCATGCAAGGGCTCAACAGAACTGAAGTTGAAACCCACGAGGCACAGCTCCTGCAAACTGCCATACAGCATCTTTCTGAGATTGATGGCATCCGTTTCATCGGTCAAGCAGCGCAGCGCAGCGGACTGGTCTCCTTTATTATTGAAGGTGTGCATCCTTACGACCTCGGCACCATCATCGACAAGATGGGGGTAGCTGTCCGAACGGGTCACCATTGTGCCGAACCCGTAATGACCCGCTTTGGTATTCCGGGAACGCTAAGAGCCTCATTCGCTTTGTACAACACATTGGAAGAAGTGGAAATCTTCATAAAAGCAGTGAAAAAAGCCGCCATGATGCTGAAATAACGCAGGTTTTCATGTTTTTACCGCACCATGCACAAAGGGAACAATCCGGGCAAGTTCCTTTAAGCAAAGGTAAACAGCAGATTCCCAAAGAAATTCCACAAGGTGGAGACCCCCACGGCAAACACTTTGCTGAGATAGAAGTTCCATTTCAGCTTGCCATTGAGCAGATAGACTGTCAGCGTGTCCAAGCCCATCCCCACCAAAGAGATACCGAAATACTTGGCATATTCCACTCCAATCTGCGGGTTGCTGCTCTGAAAGGTCCACAGACGATTGAGAATGTAATTAGAGGAAGCCGCGACGACGAAACCGAGGATATTGCTCAGGTATTTGTTCCACTTCAGCCATTCCTTGCAGACGTAGGTCACACCGAAGTTGACGACCACCCCCGAGAAGCCTACCACTCCGAATTTCAAGAACTTCAGCAGAAATTCCCGGGAGAGTTCTATGTTAAGCAGCAAGGAATTCATTCTCGTTTTATGAAGCAACAAGGCATCAACCGACAGGTCAGTCAGTCAGTTCTTTCCTACCTTGATAACCTCTGATATTGTTGGTGTTAACAGGTATTCGCTTGATGTAGAAACGTTCGTCCTCCTGCACAAACTTGAAATGCAGCAAGTCGCCTTGGGAGAAACAATGGCTCAAAGTGGGAATCTTAAGGAAGCCGTTTGTTTGATACGAGAAATCGGATGTCTTCACGAACGCTATCCTGGGGCCTCTTTTGAGAATACTCGTGGTAAAACCATCAAAGAAATTACGATTGCCCCATTTGCCGGCAAACTGCTCCGGATTATTCAAGTCGTGCATAACCACATGAAACACTTTATCATTCTTCGGATTGATTTCCAACACCTTCTGCAACACCACCTCCTTGCCTTTGGAGGCTTCCACATAAAGCCATTGGAAACGGTTGCCCACCGACTCCCAAATCGGAGTAAAATGCACCGTTGCCAACAGCGAGTCCTTTTCATCGAAAAGGGAGTAATCGCCTTCTAAGGTACGATAGAATTGTTTGGCATCTTCTTCAGTGAACTTAGGGGCACGTTGTGCAATACCACTGAATGTCAAAAGGATAGCAGCTATAACAAGGGCAAATCTTTTCATTTGTTCTCTTTTTTTGTTACAATTTCGGAGTGCAAAAATAAACAAATTATTGATTTATTGTTTTTTTGTTGGCCACTTAAGATTAGTGTCGCGTCAGGTAACGTGCTCTCAGCGTCTCAATGTCGGCATCGGTCAAGCCCAAAGGCCCACGAAGATAGGCATCCATCGAACCGTATTCGGCATCAATCAAGTCGAGTGCTTTGATGAAATTGTCCTTATTGGCACCGACGAAAACTTTAACCACAGCAAGTTCCTCCTCCTTGCCTCCCAAGGACTTCACCTTGCGGCAAGCCTTGACGACCTCATCGCCATAAACCAGATTGGTTTTGTCGAAATCAGCGATGATGGTCTCGCGGTCAACGCCCAAAGCCGAAAGCAGATAGGCAGCGGCAAAGCCCGTGCGGTCTTTCCCCAAGATGCAATGGAAAAACACAGCACCATCATGGGTATCGACCACCTCCCGAAGGAATGCGGCGAACTGCCGCTGACAGTCGGGACGCATTACGAGCGAGGGATACAGTTCACGTGCCCTTTTTTGTGCCTTCTCGTTGAAGGCTGCAAACACGATAAGTTTGGATATGTTGACCGACTTGATGGATTTCATTTTTGCAGACGCATCACTGGAATCAGCCGTGGTGACAGGGAGACTGACATAGGTTGCTTCGGGCAGAAGTTTGTCTTCGTTGCCTTTTTTCTCAAATTCCGTCCTGAAGTCAATCACCTTGACGGTGTGAAGTTTGGAAAGCAACGCGAGGTCGGCATCTTTTGCCGTTGCAAGCGACGCACCCCGCATCAGCAAACCGCTCTTGACCACCAGGCTGTCAGCTGTCATGTAACCACCAAGGTCGCGGGCATTGACAATGCCCTCAACGGGCAGAAAGCTCCCGTCCAAGACCTGTTTGGCTGGAGCGCAGGACGAAAGCAACGCTGCGATTCCAAAAATGATTACTATAGAAAGGTGTCTTCTGGCCATTGTCACGCCTCAAATGATTTAAGCCGCAAAGATAATCCTTTTTCCTTCCAACCCGTCGACTTTGTGTCATTTCAAAACGCAAACTCATATCCTGCACCCACCCAAAACCGGAGGCCGGTCTCCTTGGTGTAGGATTTCAACTTGGTACCTTCAGCATTGGCATCCACTTTCTTGTCCGTAACGGAATCACCCAATAAATAGACAGTCAGAGTGTTGTGCCTGTCCAATTTGATATCCGTGCCCAAACCGAGGCGCAGACGGTTGATATAGCTGCCATTGAAGCCCTTCAGGAACCAACCCGGTTCCCCCTCACTGGAATAGTCGTCCAAAGTGACATACTCGACACCATCGTATGCAGCGGCAATGACAGGTGCATTCAAATAGTAGCGAATCTCAATATAGCCGTAGGGCTGCCATTGGCTATGGCTTTTGTACTGCGCCTTCAGGCGGCTCTTCAGCACCAGGGCATTCCTGGGATTCTGATACACATTGAAATCGCCCGACCGGTGCGTCAACTGCAAACGTTCCCTCAATGAGATGTTCCAACGGCCGAGATGCACGATTCCCATGACATCAGCCATGAACCTATGGCGCGCATTCTTGAAGGTTTGGGTCGTGGCGCCATAACTGTTGATGAGCGCATATCCCAACCCGAGCTTGATGTTAGGATGCACCTTATAATCCATAAACACCGTGGTTTGCAGCCGGTCGAAGTTGCCGAAGTTGTTGTCGAAACGCGCCTCTTCCTCTAACGAGAGGTGCAGGCCTTTGACGATTCTCCAGTCAGCCACCACCGAGACACGACCGCCAATCTCAGGGTCTACTGCTATATTGGTCTGTGGAAATGCCACAAGAGGGAGAAAACATCCCAATATCAATATGACAATATGCTTATTCATAACCATTTTCCATTAAAAATCACTTAACCTTAATCGGTCCTCCACCGTTGTTATAGGGCGTCAGGAGGACTGGGATGCCGCCACTGAGGGTGGCATCAAGATAGAACGTGTCATCAAAACAGTTTGTACCGCTTGTAACACTCACGCCCGAACACAAAACCGGCACAGTGGCACCCGACACCACAAGTGGCGTACCGCCGCTTGACGGGGTCTTGAATGCGTAAGCCGTTGTGCCAATGGTCAGCCCATACCATGTATTATGCGCCCACGACAAAGTCGAGTAGCAACTTTGTGTGAGCGTCGAGCCCATCTCGAGATTGCCCAAAGCCACCAAAGTGCCTCCTGTAAGGTAGAGTCTGCAACCCGCTTCGGAATTGGCGTCAATGGACATCTCCACGACACCCATGCCAATGGCATAAACCACGCCTCCTTTGATATAGAAATTACCATTGGCATCAAGAGCGTCGTTTCTCGTTGCACGGGCAAACACGAGTCCGCCCGATATGGTGAAATCACTGCCTGCATTGATGGCATCGTCAACCTCGGAATAGCCGTATACCTCGCCATCGGAGATGGTGATGAGGTCTTTAGCTTCTATGGCCTCATGGTGCTTACTGCTCACATAGACCTTGCTGCCGGAGAAAAGCAAGTCGCCTTCAAACTTGATGCCTTTGGCCGATTTGTCATCGTTTGACGAGTCATAATTGTCGCCAGTGACCGTCACGGTGACATCGCCGCTTTTGAAATAGCCGTTACCATCGCAACTGATACCCTTGGCACCTGTTCCCGATGCAGCAATATCCAAACTGCCTCCGTACATCTTGAAATAGTCGTTGGACTTGACTCCGGCAGGGCTTTTGTATTCCTTGTCATCAGCGTCGTAATAGGCATTAGAGGTTATTGTTACGTCGAAGGCTCCTTCCTTGATGATGATATAGTCGTCAGAAACAATGCCAGACCTGCCCGATGCGCCTACGGTAAGCGTGCCGTTGCCACTGAAAATCAGCTGTCCTTCGCTGAACAGTGTTCCTTTCTCATCCTCGCCCGATGGGGTATCGGTGTAATCCGCGCCGTCATGAATGCTATTGTTGTTGTTCAGTACGATAAAAGTGCGTTTGCCTTTGGCGGGTTCCGATGCCGTTCCCTGCACATTGATGGCTGCACCGTTTTTATTGGTAAGGTCGACGCCATTGAGCGTGATACCTTGTCTCTTTGCGCTGTAGAGTTTGAAGAAACCGTCGCCAGTAGTGCCGCTAAGCTCATACATCACATACTCATCGCCTGAATAGACGATGGTTACATCGTTGCCCGTGACGGTCACCTGGAAGTCCTCATTTGTGCCAGTGACGGCAGCGTTTCCTACGGTGGAAAACGCCACACCGACTGTTTGCGTAAACACTGTGTTATTGATATCATCATCGCTGTCATCCTGATCAAACAGGTCGACATGAACAATATTGTCTTTTGCACAACCCACCAGCAAAGGCAGAGAGGCCAGCAACAGAAGATACATTAGCCGCTTCATAACCATCAATCAAGCTGTTTCACAGGGAAAGTGAAATAGGTGTCCTTGAAGGGCTCGTCCTTCAAAGTGAAATGCCACCACTCCGAATCCAAAGGCTTGAAACCGTGACGCAGCATCGCTTCGCGCAAGATCATGCGGTTGTGGAACTGCTCAGCAGTGATTTGGGCGTTGTCCTTGTATTCCCCAGTCTCAGGATGGCCACCGAAATCGGGATGACTCTCATGGCCGAACCAGTCGAAGGTGCCACCCATATCCACCTCTTTCTCCGTCGCCATATCAAATAAGGTGAGGTCGACAGTGGAGCCACGGGTGTGACCACTCTTTTCCATGATGTACAATTGTTCAAACAGCACACTCTTGTCCAAATTCGGATAGAAATAAGGTTTCATCAGCGTATCGGAAACATTGGCAGCCCAACGCACGAAGTGGTCGACGGCACACTGTGGGCGGTAGGCATCGAAGACCTTCAGGCGGTAGCCCTGCTTCATCAGGTCGTCGCTCACGGCGCGAAGGCTGTCGGCTGCCTGACGGGTGAGCAGCGCAACAGGTTGCTGATAGCCGTCCACCCGAGTCCCGACGAAGTTATAGGTGCTGTAATAACGAATCTCAAGGATAGCATCGGGGACGGCCTCGGCCAGATTCACGAACTGAGAGGCATCGTCGGTGGCCGGCAGTGCTCCCGTCAGCCGTTTGAATTCGTCCTGCGCTTTGGCAAGATCAGCGAGGAAATCCTGGCTGGTATGCAGGCGTGCAAGCCCGATGGAAGCGCAAAGCCGGCTGGCATCGACATCACTCTGCCAGTGGGCACCCACGATGACACGGCTTTCGCCATACATATAGCCCCGCGCCATGATGGTGTCGGCATTGGCGGGATTGATTTCGGAAAGCAGCAAAGCCGCCGCATACCCCCTTTGGCTGTGTCCCGATGGATAGGAGCCTTCGCCCGACAGTTCTTTCTCTTCATACCCCGTCAGCATATGCTCATGAAAACGCTCGAACGGCCGCTTGCGGAGGTAGAAAGCCTTAGGTGCCACACGTGTCTGGTCGATGGTGGAGAGACTGTTAATCAGGAATCTATAAATCACAGGCGTGCCTTCCTTGGAGATTTCGAGACCGAAAGGCACCCGAAACCGGGCAAAGAGCGAGTCGAAATCCCAAGGGGCATCATGGATGGCAATGTCGGCACGAACTTTATTGTTGCGTTCCGTCTTGCCCCGCATGTACCGCATGATATCATTGGCGAAATCCGTCCCTACAGTATCGGGGGGTGCAGGCATGCACTTGATGAGGTCAGGCATCTCTTTTACATTGAAATACAACTTGATACTGTCGTTTTGTGCCTTACCTTGAAGGCTGCTGCAAAGCAGGATGGCAGCAAACATTCCTAAGATTAATCGTTTCATACCTATTTATATTTAATTCAAGCTGCAATAATACGATTTTTTCCCTAATTACCATAGGTTTGTCATTTTTCTGACGAACCGATATTGATTTTTACTATTTTTGCAAACTGAAAACATCAAAAACTATAAATAATAAAACTACTTTTATGAGCAATTATTTTCCATCCATGCTTCCTGCCGAAGAACTCGCACAGTTGAAGTATATTCCAACCTTTCCTGAATTTGTGACCTGGATTGAACAGAAATGGTCTGACCTGCCCTGTCTATCCGACACGGTGAACGTTTACACTTACAAGCAAGTCTGCGACCTGGTGTCGCGCAAGCGTGCCCTGCTCTACGAAATGGGGCTGCAAAAAGGCGACAAAGTAGCAATCATCGACAACACCACTGTTGAGGCTGTTGAGATGTTCCTTGCCATCACTTCGGCCGGCTTTGTGGCCATCAATCTGCCTGCCCAGCTGCCTCCCCAAGCCATCGTGGGCTGCTGCGCCAAGTTTGGCGTGAAGGTGCTGGCTGCCGGCAAAGACTTCATGGAAGCCACGCAAGGTGCCCCATGCAAGGTTATCGCCATCACAGACTGCGCTGACCACACCGCACCTGTGGCCACCGTCGACAAGAACGACCCCGCTGCCATCTTCTTCACGGGAGGCACGACGGGAGCCCCCAAGGGTGCCATCCTGCCCCACAGGGCTTTGATGCGTGGCGCTTTGAATGGCGTTTACGCTCCCGGTCACCAATTGGGTTGCCAACGCTACGCAAGCGTACTGCCGCTCAGCCATGTGTTTGGCCTGGTTCGCGGCACTTTGTCGGTACTGTTTGAAGGTGGCGCATGGTATGCCGCCGCCAACACCAAAGACACCATCTCCAAGTTCCCGATGATTAAGCCCACCTGCCTCGTGGCCGTTCCCGGCATCTGTGAAATCCTGCTGGGTCTCGTCAAGATGTACGGCAAGCCTTTCCTCGGTGGAAACCTCAAATTCATCATCTCGGGTGCTGCCAACGTGCCTCCGAAACTCATTGCCGAATTCGACGAACTCGGCATCCAGCTGTTTGCCGGCTACGGTATGACTGAAGGTGCCAACCTCACCACAGGCAACATCGACGTCAAGGAAAAACCAACATCGGTCGGAAAACTCTATCCCGAGCAGGAAGCTAAAGTGGTGGACGGCGAGCTGTGGTTCCGTGGCGACAATGTGTTTTTGGGCTATTACGGCGACCCCGAAAAGACCGCAGAGACGCTTACCCCCGACGGTTGGGTCAAGACGGGCGACCTCGTGCGCTTCGATGAAGAAGGCTATATGTACATCGTGGGCCGCATCAAGAACCTCATCATCCTCTCCAACGGCGAGAACGTCAGCCCCGAGAGCATCGAGGAACCTTTCTATAAGGACAGTCGACTCCGTGACTGCCTCGTCAAGGAAGAAGAACTGGATGGACGTCAGGTGATTGCTATCGATATTCTTCCGCGTATTGAAGAATTCGGCAACGCCCCGTGGGAAGAAGTGGAAGCCTACTTCAAAGACCTCGTCGGCAAAGTCAACGCCACCCTGCCCAGCACACACCAAGTCAGCAAAATCACCGTGCGCAAGGAAGACTTCAAGCGCACTGGTGCCATGAAAGTTTCACGCAATCAATAAACACCTATGCAAAAAGAAACCATACTGGAAGGACTGAAGGAAATCCTGCATCAAATCAAGCCCTCTATGGACTTGTCCTCTGTCAACGAAGACTCGCAGCTGGTCAGGGATGTCGGCCTCGACTCACTCACCATCCTGCTCCTCAGCCTCGCCGTTGAAACCAAGTTTGGATTCAAGTTTGAAGGCACACCCAAGTTTGCCACAGTGGGTGAAGTGATTGACTATATCGGCACACACACAACCTTATAAACGTATGGCCATCAATATCGTCAAGGTGGAAAGTCACAAACAGCTCAAGCTCTTTGTGACTTTCCCCCTCAAACTTTACAAGGATTGCGAAAACTGGGTGCCAGCCCTCGAGGGTGACGAATACGACACCTTCAACCCCGAAAAGAACGGTGCCTACGACTTTTGCGAAGCCGATTGTTTCCTTGCCTATCGCGGCAGCGAAATTGTGGGGCGCGTGGCTGCCATCATCAACCATAAGGCTGACGATGCACAACACCTCGTGCGCTTCGGCTGGCTCGACTTCATCGAAGACGAAGAAGTGCTGAGAGCCCTCATCGGCACCGTCGCCGCGTGGGGCAAAGAGCGCGGGCGCGTTGAGATGAGAGGCCCCTGGGGCTTCACTGACATGGATAAGGAAGGCCTGCTGGTGGAAGGCTTCGAGCATCTCAGCCCCTTCACCTGCCTCTACAACTTCCCCTATTACGGCACCATGCTCGAAAAGCTCGGCTTCACGAAAGATGTTGACTGGACACAACGGGTGCTTGTGGTGGGCAACGAGTTGCCCCCCATGTTCAAATTCACCAACCTGATTGAGGAAAGGTTCCACGTCCACACCGTCCAGCCACGCAACATGAAAGACATGGGCAAACGCTATGGGATGGAGATTTTCCACATGTACAACGATGCCTTCGCCCCCTTGCATGGATTCTCACCCTTGACCGACAAGCAGATTGCCGCCTATCTGAAGACCTACGTCCCCATTCTCGACAAGGACTTTGTGGCTGTAGTGGTCAACGACAAGGACAAGCCGGTGGGCTTCCTGTTCTGTGTGCCCTCGCTTTCCAATGCGGTGAAGAAATCCAACGGACGATTGTTCCCCTTTGGTTTCATCAACATCCTGAAGGCTTTGAAGAAAAACGACACCCTCGAAGCCCTCATCATGGGCGTGATGCCCGACTATCAGCAATGCGGTATACCGGTTTTGCTGTTCAAATACCTGCACGAAAACTGCATCAAGCGGGGTATCAACCGAATCATCATGAATCCGCAGTTGGAAGAGAATTATAAGGTGCAGTCGCTGTTTGGCGAATACGAGACCATCCCCTTCATGCGCCGCCGCGCCTACAAGAAATCCATCTGATTTTCACTTTACCTTAAACGAGAGCACCGTTTCTCCCTCCAAGAAGAGCTCCAGGATGTCGCCAGGGTGCACCTCAGCGACACCTTGCGGTGTGCCTGTGAAGATGCAGTCGCCCTCCTCTAAGGTAACGTAACGCGACACATGGGCGACAAGCCTGTTGAAACCAAAAATCATATCGCGACTATGGCCTTGTTGGGCCCATTCGCCGTTAAGCTTCATCCCGAAAGTGATATCCTCAGGATGCCGTAACGCGCTGATGTTCTTAAACCTGCCCATAGGAGCCGAGCCGTCAAACGCTTTGGCCTTTTCCCAAGGATGGCCTTTGGCCTTGCACTCGCGCTGCAAGTCACGGGCGGTGAAATCGATGCCTACGGTGAGAGCATCATAGTAGTCGGCAGCAACATCCTCTGCAATGGAGCTGCCCGTCTTGCAGATATGCAGCACGAGCTCCGTCTCATAGTGGATTTCCTTGGAAAAGCTGGGATAAACGAACGCTTGCCCATGGGGCAGCAACGCCGTTTCAGGCTTCATGAAAAACAGAGGCTCGGCCGGCAGGTCGTTGTCAAGCTCCTTGACGTGGGCCAAATAGTTGCGTCCAATACAAACAATCTTCATAAACTCAGCGTTTTACATTCTTCCCTCCCATACGCAGGCGGATGGCAGTCACCACCTTTTTAGTATAAAGGGGGAAGTCGTTTTTCATGATCCAGTCGTAATACGGCGGCTCCTTGCGGAACACATCCTCCACCTTTTCGCCCTTGTGCTTGCCGAACATGAAGACCTCCTTGCCCTCCTCGTCGAAGATGATTTGTCCAGAGAGGTCGGCATTTTTATGGTGGGCAGAGAAATCAGCAAGTTGCTTCATATCGTTGGTCGGGCCTTGCGAGCGATTGCCCCTGCCGTCTTCATACTCAACGCCGTCATAATGGTCGAGCATGGCACGCAGCACATCGTAAGTCGCTTTGGTGTCAGCCATTGCGCCGTGTGCTCCCTCCAGTTCCGCATGACAGAAGAAACGGTAGGCACCTTTCAAGGTGCGCGGTTCCATTTTCATATAGATGTTCATCACGTCGATGAAACTGCGGTCTTTAAGCTCAAAATCGTAGTCCACCCGGAGGAATTCCTCCATCAGGACCGGAAGGTCGAATTTCAGGATGTTGTAGCCTGCAAGGTCGGCATTGCCGATAAACTGGGCGATTTCCTTGGCTTTGTCGCGGAAGGTTGGCTTGTCGGCCACCATCTCGTTGGTATAGCCATGTACGGAAGTGGACTCAGCGGAAATCTGTATCTCGGGATTGAGGAGCCATACTCGCTGCTCCTCATCGCCGTTCACGTTGATTTTCAGCACGCTCATCTCCACGATGCGGTCGTGCGAAGTGTTCAGACCCGTCGTCTCCAGGTCGAAAAAGGCTATAGGTCGTTTTAGATTCAGTTTCATTTTCAGTTGGATTTGAAGTGCAAAAATACGACATAATAGGATGAGATATTTAATTTTTTCATACTTTTGCCCCACTTTTCAAACGATTAAGAACAAGAATTAGAATTCAAATTATTGAAAGACATGATGGAAGAAAAAGAAATGAACGGCAACGGAGGTTTCTCAAAAGCCGTGAAAGCAGGTAAGAGGACGTATTTTTTCGACGTCAAAGCAACCAAGAATGACGAGAAGTACATCACAATAACCGAGAGCAAGCGTCGCTTCGACGAGAGTGCCAACCAGTTCTTTTACGAGAAGCACAAGATTTTCCTCTACAAGGAAGACTTTGAAAAAGTGGCCAAAGGCCTCAATGATGCCATCAAATTTGTGGAGACAGGCGAGCTGCCTGCCGACTATTACGATGAGCCCGCCCCGCGCCATTACGACAACGAAGGCGAAGGCCACTTCGAGAACCGCAACGAGATTGACAGCTCCATTGACAAATGGTTCGACAGCCTCGACAAGTAAAAAAACGATTTATTTCTCAAACCCAAACATCAAAAGGCCGCACCAAAAAGCGGCCTTTTTCGCGTTCAATGAAAAAACTTATCAACACTTTCACGTTTTGTTGATAACTTTCCCGATTCCGTGACAATAATTCACGCCAATTAGCGTAATTTTGCCGTGAAATATTTATTGAAATGGGCAAGACTATAGCGATAGCAAACCAAAAAGGCGGCGTAGGCAAAACCACCACCGCCATCAACCTGGCGGCCAGCTTAGCCGTACTGGAATACAAGACCCTCCTCATCGATGCCGACCCGCAAGCCAACGCCACCTCAGGCGTGGGCATCGACCCCAGAACGGTCAAAACCAGCATCTATGAATGCGTCATCGACCACATGGACCCGAAAGATGTCATCATCGAGACGGATACCCCCAACCTCTTTCTGATTCCCGCACACATCGACCTTGTAGGTGCCGAAATCGAAATGATCAACCTGCCTGAACGCGAGCAGATGATAAGGAGACTCCTCGCCCCTATCAAGGACGACTATGACTTCATCATCATCGACTGCTCGCCGTCGTTGGGTCTGGTCACGGTCAACTCACTCACCGCTGCCGATTCGGTCATCATCCCCGTGCAATGCGAATACTTCGCCCTCGAGGGTCTCGGCAAACTTCTGAACACCATCAAGATAGTACAGACCCGCCTCAACCCCAATCTCGACATTGAAGGCATTCTGCTGACCATGTTCGACACCCGCCTGCGCCTGTCGAAGCAGGTCGTCGAGGAAGTCAAGATGCATTTCCAGGATATGGTGTTCGACACCATCATCAACCGCAACACGCGCTTAGGCGAGGCTCCGAGCTTTGGCAAGACCATTGTCATGTATGATGCCAACAGCATCGGTGCCATCAACTACCTCAACCTCGCTCGTGAAATATTAAAGAACAACAACTTATCCAACGAAAACGACTGAACACCATGCCTGACAAAAACAGAAAAGCCCTCGGACGAGGCCTCGATGCCATCCTGCTCAGCCCCGAAACCGACATCACCAGCAAAGACATCAGCGGTGATTTCGTGGCCGGTGCCATAGCCGAGATCGACATCGACCTCATTGAGACAAACCCCTTCCAGCCCCGCACCGAATTTGACGAGACCGCTCTGAGGGAGTTGGCCCAGTCAATCAAAGAGCAAGGCGTGATTCAGCCTGTTACGGTCCGCAAGATGGGCTACAACCGCTACCAGCTCATCTCTGGCGAGCGCCGTTTGAGAGCCTCCAAAATGGCCGGTCTCTCCAAAATACCGGCTTTCATCCGCCTGGCCAATGACGAACAGATGCTGGAGCTTGCCCTCATCGAAAACATCCACCGCGAAAACCTCAACGCCATTGAGGTGGCCATCTCCTACCAACGCCTCATCGACGAATGCAGCCTCACCCAAGAGGAAGTCAGCGAAAAGGTGGGCAAGAGCCGCAGCGCCGTAGCCAACTTCCTGAGACTGCTGAAACTGCCTCCCGAAGTGCAGCTGGCCATCCGCGACGGACACATCAGCATGGGCCACGCACGCGCCCTCATCAACATCAACGACAAGGAAGAGCAACTGAAGCTCTTGCAGCAAATCATCATGGATGAAATGAACGTGCGCCAAACCGAAGAAATGGCCGAAAAAGCCAAAAACAACGGCAAGGAACGCAAGCAGACCAACTTCATCCCCGAGCACTTCAAGAGCAGAATCAAAACACTCTCGCAAACGCTCAACACCAAAGTCAAGGTGAAGCGCGACATCAAAGGGCACGGCAGCGTCGTCATCGACTTCAAGGACGAGGCTGAATTCGACCGCATCATGGAACTATTCGGCAACAAATAACCTGATTATGCCCCGTCGTTTCCTTTTCCTCATCGGCTTCTTCATGCTGCTTGGCTTCACGAAAGCCGAAGCTCAGAACGTCGTTTTCGACACGGTGGGCAACACCATCATCACAGCCGACACCATCATCAAGGAAACCAAAACGGCAAAAAAGGGAAAAACAGTCAAAGCCAAAAAACCACACAGCCCCACAAAAGCCACCATCATGTCGGCATGTCTGCCCGGATTGGGGCAAATCTACAACGGCAAATGGTGGAAAGTGCCTATCGTGTATGCAGGCCTGGGCGGCCTCGGTTACCTCGCTTTCAGCAACTATTCCAACTACAGCCTGTATCTCGCCGCCTATCGCTACAGCACCGGAGAGACCGAAGACGTCAGCGAGAAGGCCATCGAACTGGCAGGGCACTATAGCAGCAGCCAGCTGCAAACCTATAAGGAATCGTATCGCCGCAACTTTGAGCTGTACACCATCATCACTGTAGCTTGGTACGGACTCAATATCCTTGATGCCTGCGTCGACGGGCATCTCTACACCTACGACATCAGCGACGACCTCAGCCTCAACATCGACCCCTACCTGCAGCCCATGCCGTCGCCTTTGCCTTTGCCGCAATACGCCCAAGTAGGGCTGTCATTCAAATTGAATTTCTGATTATGAAAATCGCCATCATAGGATACGGAAAGAT
This sequence comes from Bacteroidales bacterium, assembly GCA_024689285.1. Next base: position 26,199 of record JAILDR010000088.1, read on the forward strand.
GGGCCACGAGGTGGAGAAAGCCGCCCTTGCCCGTCATCATGAAATCGTCGTCACCATCGACAACGCCCAAGAATGGGAAGAACGCCTCAGCCTGCTGAAACAGGCCGACGTCGCCATCGAATTCAGTCAACCCGACCAGGTGGTCAGCAACATCAACCGCTGCTTCGACCTGCACCTGCCCATCGTGGTGGGCACCACTGCTTGGCAGGAACATTACGAGGAAATCAAGCAACGCTGTTTGGCTGAGAAGCAAAGCCTGTTCACCGCACCCAATTTCAGCATCGGGATGAATATCATGTTTCTGCTCAACAAGCAGCTTGCCCGATTGGCCGAGCGATATGGCTACCAGCTTTCGCTGGCCGAGACACACCACATCCACAAATTGGACAAGCCCAGCGGCACCGCCGTGAAGCTGGCCAACGACATCATGGCCGAAGTCCCCGACTACACCCGCTGGAGCATTGAAGCCCCTGCCGACCACACTTTGTATATAGAAGCAAAGCGCGAAGGCGAAGTCTTCGGAATCCACAGCGTGACGGCCTCCTCAGCTGCCGACCGCATCACGATTACCCACCAAGCTTTCAACCGACAGGGATTGGCGGCAGGTGCCCTTGCCGCTGCCGAGTTTTTGGTGGGGAAGACTGGCGTGTTCGGGATGGATGCATTGTTGTGATTGCCCAGCGCGAAGCGGTTTTATCTATTGCAAAATATTCCTTACTTTTGCTGGCGAAAATACTATTTCAATTATCCTTTCGTTAAATCAAGAAACCATAAATAAAAATGTCATTATTACTCTTCATTCTCATCGTCCCAGCGCTCTTCACCATTCCGATTGCGTTCTGCTGGAAACAGTTTGAGGCCGCAGGACAAAAAGGCTGGTATAGCCTCATCCCCTACTTCAACATCTACATCATGCTGAAAATCATCGGGAAACTAAAGAAATTCTGGTGGTGGTTCTTCATCGTCTTCCCCTACATCAACATCTTCATGCTGTTGCTGATGCTCGTCGAGTTGGGCAAGTGCTTCGGCAGGTTTAAGATTTGGGAAGAAGGCGCAGCCGCCCTCCTGCCCTTCATCTTCTTCCCCATCATCGCCAAAGACGACCCCTACCAAGACCCTGCCACCACTCAAAGGCCCAAGAAATCAACAGGCCGCGAGTGGTTTGACGCCATCATCTTTGCTGTGGTGGCCGCTTTGATCATCAGGACTTACGTTTTCGAGGCCTTCACCATCCCCACTTCCAGTATGGAGAAGTCGCTCTGCGTTGGCGACTATTTGATCGTCAGCAAGATACACTACGGCCCCAAGCGTCCCAACACACCCATTGCCTTCCCCTTTGTGCACAACACCTTGCCCTTCAGCAAGACTGCAAAGTCGTATGTGGAATGGATTAAGCTGCCCTATCACCGCTATCCCGGAGTGTCGACGATGAAGCGCTACGACCCCATCGTGTTCAACTATCCTGCGGGCGACACGGTGTGCGACATCTTCCAAAGCAGCGTCAACTATTACGACCTCGTGCGCGAATATGGACGCCAGCGCGTTTGGAACGACCACCAAAACTTCGGCCACGTCATCAGCCACCCCGTCGATAAGCGCGAAAACTACGTGAAGCGCCTCATCGGAATGCCGGGTGACAGCCTGAAAATCGTTGACGGCATGGTTTATATCAACAACGAGAAAGCCTTCGAGCCCGAAAACATGCAGCACAACTACACCGTGGTGACCACCAACGGAGGCATCAACAAGCAAATCCTCGACAAATACAACATCACCGAGGGCTATCGCACTGCTGACCCCAACACCTTTGTTCTTAACATCAGCGCAAAAGTGTCGGACGAGCTCATCAAATTGCCGTTCATTGTCTCCGTGATGCGCAACATCCAAGCGCCTGGAGAAGGCACCAGCACAAGCCTCTTCCCCAACCGTCCCGACCTCTACCCCTGGAACGTCGACAACTTCGGACCCATATACATCCCCAAGAAGGGCGAAACGGTTGCGCTGAACGTCAATACCATATCGCTTTATGAGCGCATCATCCACGCCTACGAGCTGCACGACCTGAAGGTGATAGGAGACAAAATCTTCATCGACGGGCAACAGACCGACAGCTACACCTTCGAGATGAACTACTACTGGATGATGGGCGACAATCGCCACAATTCTGCAGACTCACGCTACTGGGGCTATGTACCAGAGAACCACATTGTTGGCAAGCCCATTTTGGTATGGCTCTCATTGGACAAAGAGAACGGCGGCATCCGCTGGAGCAGGATGTTCAGGATACCGAAATAAACCTAATTATAGCAGAAAAGGCGAAACGGTCTTACGGATATCTGTAAGACCGTTTTGTTATTTGGAAGAAATTTATTATTTTTGCAGCGTAAAAAACCGAACGACACCCCATCATGAGAATCATTGCAAAAAGCACAATAGTAGAGTACTACACCAAGAACCCGCAGGCAAAATCCGCCCTGATGGAATGGTACGAAAAAACCGAAGAAGCCGAATGGAAGAGTTTTGCCGACATCAAGCAGACCTTCAACACAGTTGATTATGTAGGCAATCAGCACTATGTATTCAACATCAATGGCAATGATTATCGCTTGGTGGTGGTTATAAAATTCACTCCGCAGAATGTATACATCCGCTTTATCGGCACTCATGCGGAATACGACAAAATCGAGGACATCAAAAACATTTGAGATATGGCACAGATTAAGACAGAAAAAGAATACAGGGCAACAATGGCCCGAATTGATGAGTTGCTTCCTCTCACTTGGCAGGATGGAGCGCCGGAGGATTCGCCCGAAAACATCGAGCTGGAGCTCCTTTCCGAACTTGTTGCGGAATACGAAGACATCCACTATCCCATCGGCAAACCATCACTCATCGAAATCATCAAGCTCCGCATGTATGAGATGGGGCTTTCGCAAAAGGCTATTGCCTCCCTACTCGGCATCAGCGAACCGAGAATGAGTGAAATCATGCACGGCAAGGCCGAGCCTTCATTGTCGCTCGCCCGCACCATGAGCCAAAAACTTAACATCAACGCCGATGTTGTATTAGGAGTATAATTTATCATCCCTCCCCCACCAGAACAATATAATTTTGCATACTTTTGCACCTCCAAACCAACGATAGAAAATGGCCACAGGAAACAACCGCAAAGAAAATACATTCAGGAAGAAAGAACCTGAATTTGAGATAGTGGAGCCCACTCCCGTCATCACCGAAGAAACGGACAGGAAAACGAGTGACGAAAAGAAAAGCAAGAAAAGCAGCCCAAAGCAGGACAAGAAACCCACAAAGCCCAAAGATACCAAGCCGCAGAAGCCCGTCAAGGAAACACGGCAGGACGGCAGCAAGGCAAAACGCATCGTCGGCATCCTCTTCATCTGCTTCGCGGTGTTTCTTGGCATTTCGCTAGTTTCTTATCTGGTCAGCTTCTTCAGCGGCAGCTATCAGGAATACGGCTACCAAATCTTCAGCCAGAAACTCAACATCACGAACCGCACCGGACGTGCAGGCGTGTTTCTGGGACAAACGCTCATCAAGGAGGCATTTGGCATCGGGGCTTTCTTCCTCATCTACCTGCTGACCCTCATCGGCCTATGGCTTACCGACAACGCCCGCATCCGAATGTGGAGCGTATGGAAATACACGCTGTTGAGCCTCGTCTGGCTGCCTCTGTTTTTCGGCTTCCTCGCCATGTCTGTTCCGCAATGCGCCATCTTCGGTGGTGCCGTAGGCTTGCGGATCAACGCCTTACTCTACAACTACATCGGTTGGATAGGCACGCTGCTCATCATCATCTTCCTGTTCTTGGTGTTCGCCATCTGCCAGTTCAACATCACCTTCAACCACATCAAGCAAAAGCGCGACAAACGCATCGAGGAGCAACGCAGGCAAGCCGCCCTCATTGCCGAACAGCGCATCAAGGACGAGATTGAAAAGCAAAGAAACAACGAAAACGGAAACGGCATCAAGCCCGGCTTCGCAGATAACGATGATAACGATGAGGACGACAACGACCTCCCTCCCGTGACAGCCCACACCACCCGCTCAAACAACCTCTCGTTTGAAGTCAAAGACACGAACAAAGAAAACGTGTTTACCCGGACTATCAACACAGCAGAGACTACATCCACCGACACCGGCAACAGCGACACCGGCAACAATGACACCAGCAACAGCGATAGCGGCAACAGCAGCTCCAGCAACAACATGGACAACAGCAAGGTAGACTTGGTCATCGAAGAAACCCAGAAGGAAGAGACTGTCGACCAGATAGAGCGTCACACCGTAGACACGCCTTTTGACCCACGTTACGAACTGCGCGACTTCAAGTTCCCTACTTTGGATATGCTCAACGACTACGGGGGTAAAAAGTCGGAAATCGACGAGGCCGAGCTACAGGCCAACAAGAACAAAATCGTCGACACTCTGGCCAACTACGGCATCGCCATCGACAAAATCAAAGCCACCATTGGTCCCACAGTTACCTTATATGAAATAGTGCCCGCTGCAGGCATCCGCATCTCGAAAATCAAGAACCTGGAAGACGACATCGCCCTAAGCCTGGCCGCCTTGGGCATCCGCATCATCGCCCCCATCCCAGGCAAGGGCACCATCGGCATAGAGGTGCCCAACAGCAAGCCCGAGACCGTCTCGATGAGGAGCGTGCTCGCCTCCGAGAAGTTCCAGCACAACAAATTCGCCCTGCCCTGCGCCATCGGCAAGACCATTTCCAACGAGACCTACGTCTTCGACCTAGCCAAGATGCCGCACATCCTGATGGCCGGTGCCACGGGACAAGGCAAGTCGGTAGGATTGAACGCCATCATCGCCTCGCTGCTCTACAGCAAGCACCCTTCAGAGCTGAAGTTCGTGATGGTCGACCCAAAGAAGGTGGAGCTCACCCTCTACAACCGCATCGAGCGGCATTATTTAGCCAAGCTCCCCGATTCGGAAGATGCCATTATCACCGACGTGAAGAAAGTGGTCCGCACCCTCAATTCCTTGTGCATTGAGATGGATCAGCGTTACGACCTGCTGAAAGCTGCCGAGTGCCGCAACATCATCGAATACAACGAGAAATTCAAGGCCCGCAGGCTGCTTCCCACCGAAGGACACCGCTACCTGCCCTACATTGTACTCGTCGTCGACGAGTTTGCCGACCTCATCATGACAGCAGGCCGCGAAGTGGAAGCGCCCATTGCCCGCATAGCCCAGTTGGCACGTGCTGTCGGCATTCACCTCATCATCGCCACGCAGCGGCCTTCGGTCAACATCATCACGGGTTCCATCAAGGCCAACTTCCCGGCCCGTATCGCCTTCCGCGTCATCTCGCAAGTCGACTCGAAGACCATCCTCGACCAGAGCGGAGCCAACCAGCTGATTGGCCGCGGCGACATGCTGCTCTCCACGGGCAACGACCTCGTCCGTCTGCAATGTGCCTTCATCGACACACCTGAGGTGGAAGCCGTCACCGAATACATCGGAGCACAACGTGGCTATCCCGAACCTTTCCTGCTGCCTGAGGTACCTGAAGAAGAGGGCGAGAGCGTGGATGTCGACAACGAAGGCGAGCGCGACAGCCTCTTCGAGGAAGCCGCACGCATCGTGGTGCAAACCCAACAAGGCTCCACCTCAATGATACAACGCAAGCTGAAACTCGGCTACAACCGCGCAGGCCGCATCATCGACCAACTGGAAGCCGCAGGCATCGTAGGTGCCTTCTCAGGAAGCAAGTCGCGCGAGGTGAAAGTCAGTTCCGAAGCCGCTTTGGAACAGATTTTGCGGGACATATACAATAAAGACAACGGAATCTGAACATGAATACAAAAAACATCATCGCAAGTCTTGTGCTGTTGTTTGCAGCACAAGCCCTTACGGCACAAAACAATGCCGAAGCCATCGTCCGCCTTTTGGTAGACCAAATGAAGAGCCACAAAAACGTTGAGATGTCTTACAAATACCAAGTCGACCTTGAGGGCCAGACGACTGAAGCCCAACAAGGCAAAGCCTGGCTACAAGGCGAAGCCTATAAGGTGGAAATGGTCGAGCAGCAAATCATCTCTGACGGCAGGACCATCTGGACCTATCTCGTGGATGACGAAGAGGTAATGGTCAGCAACGCCACCGAAGGCACCGACAACACACCGTTGAAGCTACTCACCTCGCTTGACCAAAGCTACGTGGCCACGCTTACCCAGATAGACCCCAAAGGCAACACCACCATCGAGTTGGCCAATCCCAAAGGGAAATACCGCAGAATAACCTTGCGCGCCAATGCCAGCAAGTTGGCTATCAGCGGTTTGGATGTCTACGCGGAAGACGGCACCAAACTCATCGTTACCGTCGACGAGATGAAATTCGACCAGAAATTATCCGACGATTTTTTCACCTTCGACGCGAAAGCACACCCCAAGGTTGACGTGATTGATATGCGCTAACACAATAAAACCCCACTTCTTTCGTATTCTATCCAACAGTCAACAATTCAACAGTCAACAATTCAACAATCAACAATTAAACAATCAACAATTCAACAATAAATGAATCTCCTACAAATTCAGCAAACTGTCAACGAGCTGGGCGCAGCCGCCACTGAAACCGTAGCCCAACCTACCGAAATCAAGCTTTCCATCCTTGACCTCGCCACCAAGGGCGGCTGGATCATGATACTTTTGGCCATCCTTTCCATTATCGCGGTCTATATCTTCATCGAAAGGTATATCGCCGTTTCACGTGCCACGAAATACGATGCCAGCTTCATGGACCGTATCCGCGAATACATGAAAGACGGCAAACTCGATTCCGCCAAAGCTTTGTGCAGAGGCAACTCCACTCCTATTTCCAGAATGATTGAAAAGGGACTCTCGCGCATCGGACGTCCTTTGGGTGACATCAATTCTGCCATCGAAAACGTCGGCAACCTGGAAGTGGCCCTGTTGGAGCGCGGGGTCAACATCCTCGCCATGATTGCCAGCGCCGCACCCATGATTGGTTTCTTAGGGACGGTGACCGGCATGATCCGCGCCTTCTATAACATGTCGATGGCTGGCAACAACATTGACATCGAGTTGCTCTCTTCGGGTATCTACGAAGCCATGGTGACCACCGTTGGCGGTCTGATTGTCGGCATCATCGCCTATTTCTTCCACGCTATCCTCTCAACGAAAATCCAAAAGGTCGTCAACCTGCTTGAAGCCAAAGCGACAGAGTTTATGGATGTACTGAATGAACCCGCCTAAAACCAGCGTATCATGGCCATCAAATCAAGAAATAAGATAGAGCCTACGTTCAACTCGTCGTCGATGTCTGACCTGGTGTTTCTGCTGCTGATTTTCTTCATGCTGACGTCAACCCTCGTCGCGCCCAACGCCATTAAGCTCATGCTGCCCTCAAGCAACAGCAAGACGATGGCTAAGCAGACCGTCACCGTTTACGTCAACGAGCAGTACCAGTATTTCGTAGACGAGACCCCTGCCGACGAGACCCAACTGATGGACCTCATCAACAGCAAAATCGGCAACGACAGCCAAGCCACGGTAGTACTCCGTTCCGACAAGAGTGTCCCCGTGCAATATATTGTCAACGTGATAGATGCTGTCAACGACATCAACAACGCCACAGGCAACAACCATAAGGTCATTCTGGCCACCGCGCCAAAGAAATAAGGAGGCAATATGAACAGCAACGAAAAGAAAGACAAAGGCATAGCCATTGGAGGGACGATTCTTGTTCACGCCTTGGCCGTGCTGGTTCTGTTCCTGATGGCTTTCAAGACGCCACTTCCACTGCCAGGCGAAGAAGGCGTTGAGGTCGACTTGGGAATGATGAACCAAGGCATGGGCAACATCCAACCCGAGAAGCCCGCAGTGCCTCAGGCCGCCCAACCTCAGCAGCAGTCCAACAAGAGCAAGGAAGACATCGTCACGCAAAATGACGACGAAGCTCCCGCAATAGCCAAACCCAAGGTAACCAAGCCGAAACAGGAGAAGCCCACAGAAGAGCCCAAGCCCACCGTCAACAAAAAAGCTTTGTACAAAGGCAACGACGCGCCTCAATCAGGAGGTTCGGAAGGCATCACAGGACAGCCTGGCGACCAAGGCAAGCCTAACGGCTTGGCAGGCATCAAGAAATATGACGGACAGGGCGGCAAAGGCAACGGGACAGGTTACGACCTCGGGGGACGTGGAGCCAAATCGCTGCATCGCCCCAACGACGACTTCGCAGAAGAAGGCATCGTCGTGGTCGACATTTGGGTCAACCGCGCGGGGCAAGTCACCCGTGCAGAAGTGGCCACCAAAGGCACCACCGTCATCAACTCGTCCATGCGCGAAAAAGCCAAGCAGGCCGCACTGCGTTCCTCCTTCGCATCCGACCCCAACGCACCTGAGGAACAACACGGTACCATAACTTATACTTTTGTCATCAACCAATGAATTACAACGAGACCCTCGAATGGATGTTCAACAAGCTGCCGATGTACCAACGCATTGGCGCAGCCGCCTACAAAGCCGACCTAAACAATACCATCCAACTCCTCAACCTTTTGGGCAACCCCCACCGCAACTTCAAGTCGGTGCACGTGGCCGGCACCAACGGCAAAGGCTCCGTCTCCCACATGCTGGCTTCCGTGTTTCAGGAAGCAGGCTACAAGACAGGCCTCTACACCTCGCCCCACCTACGCGACTTCCGCGAACGCATCCGCATCAACGGGGAGATGATTCCCGAGGAGAATGTAGTGCAATTCATTGACACCTATAAAGACAAATTTGAGCGCATGGAGCTCTCCTTCTTCGAGATGACCGTAGGAATGGCCTTTGACTATTTCTCGAAGGAGCAGGTCGACATTGCCATTGTCGAGGTAGGCATGGGCGGCCGGTTAGACTCCACTAACCTCATCACGCCCGAACTGAGCGTCATCACCAACATCGACTTCGACCACATGAAGTTTTTGGGCGACACGAGAGCCAAAATCGCCTATGAAAAGGCGGGCATCATCAAGACGGGCATCCCCGTCGTCATCGGAGAGACCCACCCCGAAACCCGACAAGTCTTCATCGACAAGGCTCAAGAATGTGGCAGCCCCATCTGCTTCGCTGACCAAATCTTCGAATGCGACAAAATCCATATCGAGTCCTATACAGAGCAGCAATTCGATGTGTGGAAAAACAGCGAACTCTATATGGAAGCCCTCGAAATACCACTGATGGGCAACTACCAACAGAAGAACCTGACCACGGTGATGTGCGCCCTCGACCTGCTGCGCGACAAGTTTGACCTCACGGAAGACCACCTACGCGACGGCATCGGCAAGGTGATACGCAACACCCATCTGATGGGCCGCTGGCAAATCCTCAACAAAGACCCACTTACCATTGCTGACACGGGACACAACGTAGCCGGCATCAAGGAAGTCGTGCTGCAACTGGCCGAAATGAACTATGAGAAACTGCATTTCGTCCTTGGAATGGTCAACGACAAAGACATTGACAGCGTGCTGCAACTCCTGCCTCACAATGCAGAGTATTACTTCTGCAAAGCCGACATTCCAAGAGGCCTCGATGCCAAGCTCCTGGCAGAAAAGGCATTCGAAATGGGACTGCGCGGGCAGGTGTTCGAGTCGGTAAGCCATGCCTATCGTTCCGCCATCAACAACGCCCATTTTGGCGACGTAGTCTTCATCGGTGGAAGCAATTTCACCGTGGCAGAGGTAGTGTAAAGGAATTATTCTTACTTTTGCGCCAAATCTACGACCCTTTGCGCATCAAAAAACTGCATATCATCCTTTTGGCCATATTGACGGTGCTGTTAAGTTCATGCAACATCAACCGTTTTGTGCCCGAAGGGAAATACCTGGTTCAAAGGAACAAGGTGGTCGTCGAAAATGAATACAAAGAGGCGGCCTCGACAGGGCTGTCGAAATATATCACCCAAAAACCCTATAAAAACTTCTGGGAGACCAATTTCAAGACATGGGTCTATTTCAAGGCAGACCGCAATCCGAAAAGCAAGTTCTGGAAATGGATGAACAAAAGGTTCGGCAAGGAGCCGGTCTTTTACGAGAAGATAGGTGCCGACAACTCAGCAAAGCAGATGATGCGCCATTTGGACAACGTGGGCTATTTCCATTCCAAAGTCACCCATACCGTGAAGACACGAAGACGAAAGGCCACGGTGACCTATCATGTGCTGCCCAAACGGCCCTACACCGTCAACGAAGTCGTGTATGATATCGGTGACACCCTCATGGAACGTTACATCATGTTTGACACAACCACGTTCCTGCTTCACAAAGGACTGATATACAATGCCTACGACATGAACTCGCAGCGCGACCTCATCACCGAGAGGCTCAGAAACGTAGGCTATTACTTTTTCAACCGAGACATCATCCATTATGAGGTGGACAGCAACTTCATGAACCACACCCTGAAGGTCACGATGCACGTAGACGACGACAAGTTGGCACATGAGATATACAAAATCAACAAAATCAGCGTCTATCCCGAGTTCTCGCTCAACCGCATGACGGAGAAGCCAGCCGATTCAGCCCTTGTTAAGGTGGAATTGGGCCGACGCAGAATTCCCAACACTTTACATTGTTATCATTTCGGCAATCCCAAGGTGAAGCCGAAAACCTACGCTCCTTCCATTCAAATCATCGAGGGAGGCCCCTACCGTCTGCACAGCGTCACCACCACCTACGAGGCCCTGAGCAACTACAAGATATTCAGCAACGTGAACATCGAATTCGACACGATACCGAGCCGAGGCGACTCCGTCCATCTGCTCGACTGCCGCATCACCATGCAGCAAGTCAACAGTCATGCGTTCACCTTTCAAACCGAAGGCACCCGATCAGATGCCGACCTGGGCATCAAAGCCAGCCTGTCGTACAACAACAAGAACATCTTCCGTGGAGCGGAACTCTTCCAACTCAGCCTAAAATACGGTTTGGAAGCCCAAAACCGTATTGACTACAGCGGTGGGGCAGGCGAGGGTGTCAAACGCATTTTCAACACACAGGAGTTTGGCATCACTGCAAGCCTGCAATTCCCACGCTTCCTCAGCTTTTTCCGTCTCAACAACTTCTCCATGAACTACCAGCCCTCTACCACCATCGCATTGGGCTATAATATGCAATTACGATACTATTACTCACGTTATATCTCCTCTGCCTCGTTCAGCTACGACTGGAAAGCCAACTACAAGCTGCGCCACACCCTAACCCCCATCAACCTGAACAGCGTCAAAATCGACAACATCGACCCGGTCTTCATGACATTTCTTGAGGAAGAGACCAACCAGCGCAAGAAAGACCAATACACCAACCACCTCATCTTCGGTGCCCGTTATGCTTTGGTATACAACTCACAAAGCATACGGAAAACAGGCAGTTTCTTCTACCTCCGTTTCGACTTTGAATCAAGTGGCAACCTGCTCTCCCTCTTCAACAATACCAAACTCATCACCGAGAATGAGGGATACCATGAGTTGTTTGGCATCCGCTATGCGCAGTATCTCCGTAGCTGTTTCGACATACGTCAACATATCGACCTTGGAAAAGACAAATGGTTAGTTTTCAGAGAGTTCATCGGATTAGGTCTGCCATACGGCAACTCCTACGATTTGCCCTTTGAACGAAGCTTCTATGCCGGAGGCTCCAACGGGTTGCGCGGCTGGACCTACCGGGGTGTTGGGCCTGGCGGTTATGTTCCTACTGAAGAAGACATCGAGAAAATCGGTGACATGCAGTTAGAGATGAACGCTGAATTCCGTTTCCCCATCCGTTCCATCCTCAACGGTGCTGTCTTCTTCGATGCAGGCAACATCTGGACCTACATGCCCAATGAATATATGCCCGACAGCGATTTCAGGTTCGACAGCTTCTATAAGCAGATTGCCATGGACGCTGGTTTCGGTCTGCGTATCGACCTTTCCTTCCTTATCTTGCGTATCGATTTGGCATACGCCCTCCGCAACCCATATATAGGCGAAAACGGCAGCTATTGGCGCTTCAAGGGCTATGGCTTCGACAACCTGAAGTTCTGCTGGGGCATTGGTTATCCCTTCTAAAACAACATGTTAAGTCGCGGCGAGTTATACGGGAAACTGGTGCAATGCTTCGGCTTTGAGCCTACCGAAGGCCAGGCTAAGGTGCTGTATCACTTGAGTGCGTTTCTGCTCTCCGCAAAAGAAAACCCGACTTATATCCTGCGCGGTTATGCCGGCACTGGGAAGACCTCACTGGTGAAAACCTTGGTGAAGACCTTACCCATGATAGGAATGAAATACGTCCTTCTGGCACCCACAGGCCGCGCCGCCAAGGTGCTGAACAGCTATACAGGCCAAAACGCCAGCACCATTCACAGGCGCATCTACCAAGCCATGAGCTTCCCCGACGGGTCGGTGCGCGTCGTGAGAGGCGAAAACAAAAGCACCAACACGCTTTTCATCGTCGACGAAGCCTCCATGATTGGCGAACAGCACGAATTTGGCGGGAAAAGCCTTTTAGACGACCTGCTGGAATATGTCTTTACAGGCGAACGTTGCCGCCTGCTGCTTATTGGCGACACAGCACAGTTGCCTCCCGTAGGGAGCAACGAAAGCCCCGCCTTGGACTGCAACTATCTGAAATCACAATTCCCCATCACAGCAGCCACCTATGAGCTGACCGAGGTAAAGCGTCAGGCCCTGACTTCGGGCATCCTCTATAATGCAACGAATATCAGGCAACTGCTCAAAGAGAACCGCTTCGAATACACCCTACCCGTTTTCGACATCGACGGATTCACTGACACGAAAAAGATTGAACCGGAGACTTTTGAGGAGCTGCTTTACAGGGTGTTTTCGGAAAATGTAGACAGCGAGGCCGTCATCGTCTGCAAGTCAAACAAGCGCGCCAATATGTTCAATCAGGCCATTCGCGGACGAATTCTGAACATCGAAGGCGAGATAGCCACTGGCGACCGGCTGATGGTGGTGAAAAACAACTACTATTGGGCCAATGGCAATGCTGTCATCAGCTTCATCGCCAACGGCGACATGGCGGAGATACGGAAAATCAAACGGTTTGAGGAGATGTATGGCTTCCGTTTCGCTGAAGTGGAACTGAGTTTTGTAGACTACCCCGACCAACCCAATATCGAGGCGAAAATCCTTTTGGAAACGCTGAACAGCGAAAGTGCCTCACTCACTGAGGAAGAAAGCCGCCGTCTGTATGCCGCCATCGAGGAAGACTACATGGATATCCCCAACCGCCGCGAGCGTTATAAGGAAATGCGCAAGAATCCGTGGTTCAATGCCCTACAGGTAAAATTCGCCTATACACTCACTTGTCATAAAACCCAAGGCGGACAATGGAACACCGTTTTTATCGACTCGTCGTTCAACCAAAAAGAAGTCTTGGAGACCGAAGACCTCCGTTGGATATACACCGCCTTAACCCGTGCCCAGGAACGGGTGTATTTCGTCAATTTCAAGGAGGATTTTTTCCTTACTTCCCCAGATGCATCTTGATTCTCGAAGCGAGAATATCGACCACCACAGGGCTGGAACCACGCGGCAAGATGATGTCGGCACAGCGTTTGGTAGGTTCGATAAACTGCTGGTGCATGGGTTTCACAAAGGTTTGGTAATGCCGCAACACATCTTCCCAGGTGCGCCCGCGCTCAGCAATGTCGCGACGTATGATGCGCATCAGACGCTCGTCGCCATCGGTATCGACAAACACTTTGATATCCATACGTTTGCGCAGCTCTTCCTGGGTCAACACCATGATGCCCTCCACGATAATGACCTCAGTGGGATGCACATAGATGACCTCTTTCGAACGGGCGCAAGTCACGTAGGTATAAATCGGCATGGGGATAGTCTCACCCTTTTTCAGACGGTCGAGATGGTCGATGAGCAGATTCCACTCGATAGCATCAGGATGGTCGAAATTGATTTGCTTTTTCTCTTCAGGCGACCTGTGCTCGTTGTCATAGTAATAAGCATCTTGCGAGATGACTGATACAGAATTCTCTGGCAGTTGGTTTACCAGTTCCTTTACGACGGTGGTCTTTCCCGAGCCCGATCCGCCTGCAATACCGATGACTAACATTTGATTAAGAGTTGAGGGTTAAGAGAAATAAAACGTTTTAGACGTGCAAAGATAGTGTTTTTGTTCAATTTGACTATTGAAGGTGTCGAAATATTCCCTATTTTTGCACGAAATTTCAAAACAGAATCAAAATAAAGAATGAAAACGCTAAGAACCTTCATGGGCGCTATGTCCATCACTATTGTTCTCGCTTTCAGCAGTTGCGGTCCTATGCCAACCAGCCTGCCAGAACTGCCTTTGGAAAGGGCGACACCCTATTTCAGCGAAGCTGCTGAGGTTCAAACAATTGACACCTCTTTCTACCAAATCAAGAATGACAAGGGAGAAGTCATCGGCACCCTCCTTTACACGATGCCCTATGCTGAAGCAGTAAAGGGTTACAACGGCAACACGCCATTAGCAATAGCCTTGGATGCCGAGGGACGCATCCAGAAAGTGGTGATGCTGCCCAACCATGAGACACCCCGCTTTGCCGAACGTGTAGTGAACGGCGGACTTCCAAAAGCCTGGGATGGTCTCACCGTTGAAGAGGCACTGGCCAAACCCGTGGATGCCATCAGCGGCGCTACCTACACCTCCAATGGTGTGAAAGGCAGCCTCACCGTGCGCTTAGAAGCCTACCAACGCCAGCTCCAAAAGGAGCCTGTCGAGCTGAATTTCTGGCAAAGAATCTTCATGAAACTCAACAAATAACAAGACAGTTAGTCTTGTTCGGAATCGTCATCGTCGGGGATAGAGGCTGAGGCCCCTTCCAGCACGATGACGATTTCGCCTTTTATGTCCTTCTTGGAGAAATGCTCGATGAGCTCGGCCAATGTGCCGCGTGCATTCTCCTCGTGAATCTTGGTCAATTCACGTGCGACACAGGCTTGCCGCACAGGGCCACACACCTCAGCCAGCTGCTGCAAGGTTTTCAGCAGACGGAACGGCGACTCATACAAAATGGTGGTGTAAGGATAGCTGGCCACAGCCTGGAGTTTGGTCTGGCGGCCTTTCTTGTGCGGCAGGAAACCCTCGAAGATGAACTTCTCGGCAGGCAGTCCTGAGTTGACCAAAGCGGGCACAAAAGCCGTTGGGCCAGGCAGGCACTCCACCTCGATGTTGCGCTTCACACATTCGCGCACCAAGAGGAAACCTGGGTCGGAAATGGCAGGAGTACCGGCATCCGTCACCAAAGCCAGAGTCTCCCCCGCCTCAATACGATCAGCGATGCGCTCCACCACCTGATGCTCATTGCGGATATGGAAGGCTGTCAGCGGCTTACTGATGTCAAGATGGCGCAGCAAGTTGCCCGATGTGCGTGTATCCTCAGCGAGAATAGCATCCACCTCCTTCAGCACACGGATGGCACGCAAGGTGATGTCCTCCAGATTGCCTATGGGCGTGGGAACAAGATACAACTTACTCATAGTCCATCTTATTCAAATTTCCTTTTGACCAAATTCGTGAGCCGCTGATAAGCTTCGTTACTACTGTTCCATAGCAGTTCAATCTTCAACTCATTGAGGTATATCATCGCGCCGTTGAGCGTTTTCAAGTCGTTTAGATTCTCGATAGACTTATTGTATTTCTCCATACTACCTCCAAACAGTTCATTGACAAACAAAAACTTATCGTTGATACCAATGACTGATTTCAGGTCACGGACGGGATTCTGTTGCAACTTGGCAGCCAAGGAATGGTCTCCATGCCTGAGGCTATCGCCCAAAGTCTCAGCTATCTCAAAATCGGGCTCATTGCCGTCGTCCTCCATGCGAGGCATTTCGAAGGGATTGTCGCGCACGATGTTGTCGCTGTCAACAAGGTCGCGGGCAGGGATATCCTCCTCAGGCACCTCTTCCACAAAATGCACCACTTTGCCGTCTCTTATGATAACCGGGTCGTTCGTTTGATTTTCAACGGGTTCTTCGGTCACTTGTTCGGCAGGTTCGGCCTCTTCCGCTACCGGCTCATCCTCAAGACGGAAGAAGCTTCCGAATCCATCGCCTTCGTGTTGTTCGTCTGATGCAGGCTCTTCCGCTATGGGTTCAGGTGCTTGATTGGGTTCTGGCTCAGGTTCAAGCACAAGTTCGAGTTCAGGCTCAAGCTCGAGTTCGGATTCTGGTTTTATTTCAGGCTCGGGCTCGATTTCTGGCTCTGGTTCCGGTTCTGGCTCTGGTTCTATTTCGGGTTCTGGTTCTATTTCGGGTTCCGGTTCGGGTTCGGGTTCCGGCTCTATTTCGGGTTCTGGTTCTGGTACGGGTTCTGGTTCTAATTCTATTTCGGTTTGTGGTTCCGGTTCCTCGTTAACGGGCTGTTCCTCTGTTTCAACCTCAGCGTGCTGTTCTTCCTCTTTCACATCTCCAAACAATCCTACCAATGCTTCAGGGTCGATATCCAGCTCTTCTTCCTCGGCATTGTTGGCCAAATGGATGGCACAAATCATGTCATAGACAGTATGGGTGCGGTTCATCAACACGTCTAAATCGAGAAGTTCGAGAGGCTTCTCATTCCTTAAAAGATAACTCACCTGCTGCTGTAACAGACTGATTTCGTGCTTCAAAGAAACTAATTGTTCTTTTTGGTTTTCAAATTTGTCGCTCATATAATTTTTTCTTATTACTTTTGCTCTTTTGCTTCTTATAACACAACGATGTAAGGAGGCGTAAAAATACATAAAATCCTAAAACGACAGGCATGTATATTGAAAAAGATTCTCACAACAAATCGCAAGGCTGGATTGAAGTGGTCTGCGGGTCGATGTTCTCTGGCAAAACCGAAGAGTTGATACGCCGTTTGAAACGCGCCAAAATCGCGAAGCTGAAGGTGGAAATCTTCAAGCCAGGTGTAGATACGCGCTACAGCGACGAGGATGTGGTGTCACACAATGCCACCGCCTTACATTCCATCCCCGTTGAAAGTGCCAACGAGATTCTTTTCTATGCTTCCGACGTGGACGTTGTTGGCATCGACGAGGCGCAATTCCTTGACGACGAGTTACCGAACGTGTGCCAACAGTTAGCCAACCAAGGCGTGCGGGTCATCGTGGCTGGCCTCGATATGGACTTTATGGGCAATCCCTTTGGCCCTATGCCCAAACTGATGGCCATTGCCGAAGATGTCACCAAGGTACACGCCATCTGTGTACGCTGCGGCGGTCAGGCACAGTATTCGCACCGCACCATTGCCGGCGACAAACTTGTAGTGCTTGGAGAAACCGATAGTTACGAGCCTTTGTGCCGTGCGTGTTACCTCAAAGCGCGACAAGAACGGTCGGATTTGCTACAGGAACAATCGAATCCGTCTCAGGAGCAGTAGGATCGTTGAGATTACGAATGGTTTCTTTCACCAAATCGAAGCCCTGATAGAGATAAGGCACCGCTTTTTCGATATAAGGATAAAGACGCGAGTCCTTCTTTACATCTTCCTTTATCAGACCAGTGAATTGCAAATTATTGACCACTAAAACAAAAGCGCTACACAACAACACGCCCTTTGCCACTCCGACAACAAAGCCGCCCAAACGATCGAAAAAACCAAGGTTCATCGCCTGCACCATCTTTTTGACCATCTGGCCTATGATATTGACTGCAATCACCAGCAGCACAAAAGTCAAGACAAAAGCAACGGTATTCAGATACTTGGGGTCGATGTTCATCACCTCTTGCAGATGGTCTGCGGTGAAATCAGAGAAATGCATGGCACCATAGATACCCAAACCGAAAGCCAGCAGGGTGACCGCTTCGAAAATCAAGCCTTTGCGAAAGCCTTTGAAACCGAAGAGGAAGAGGACGATGGCAATGACGATGTCCAGATAGTTCATTTTGAGTAATAAAGTATCATCCGTTCGATGGCACGTTGGCAGACGGGACAGAATTCATGGCCCTTGAAAGTCTTCATCAGGCAATCCATGTGGGGACTATACATACCCTTCGGCTCATAACCACCGCCTTCAAACACTCCGATGGTTTGTTCGTATTTCGGTTCACGCGGTGTCGGGACAGGGGTTTTCTTATTGAGCATATCGCCCCATTTGTTGCTGAAGTCCTTCAGGGTGGTGAGATTGGGCTCCCAAGGTTCAAGCTCAAGGTTATACATGTGGTCGTAGCCTGTCTCGTCGTTGTAGTATTCATCAGCCAAACCAGCAAAACCATGTCCAAACTCATGGATGATGACATCGCCCGAGAAGTGGTTGCTGCTCGCGCTGGAACAGTAAAAGTTGTAGATGCCGCCGCCACCATATTTGTCGGTATTGACGAGCACATAAATCTGGTCGTAAGGCACTTGTCCCGCCAGGTCACGAATGTCGCGGTTGTCGGTACTCATGCAATAACGCTCCGAATCGAAAGTCCAGAAGCTGAAACGCATGGCCGTGTTCTTATAGATATGGTCGCCCGGCATAGTGCATCCCGACTCCTCTGAAGGCGCCATCACGCCGCGAACGTTGAAGCTTTCGCGATAACGGTCGTAAGGCGCATAATCAAACAGACTCTTCACGAAGAAGTCGCAGTCTTTGACGAACTTGCCCATTTCGGCCTGGGTATAACCCTCGGGAAGAATCACAATGTCAACGGCTTTCGTGTAGTCTTTATTTCCAATCCAGGCATCATAGACGGGTAGATTCAGGTCTTTGTAGTTGTGGATAAAATAATCGTCGGGCGACACAGTGAGGCGCATCCCTTCCACCAACTCGCCTTCCCAAGTCTTGTGCAGCAAAGCGATGTCGATTTTCACCTTAGGGAAAGGCACGACGACTGATTCCTCAAAGGTCTTGGTGAGGTTCAAGGCCTCGGGCGTGGTCTGCCATTCTCCATAGAGGTTTTGGTAGCCCTTGGAAAACAGCAGCTTGTCAGTACCAGCCTCAAACACTTTGACAATATAATTGCCAAACTCGAGGCTGTCTACCAGATTGGTTTTGGAGCCACTCCAATAGGGTTCATGGATCATTTCCTTGAGGGAAAAAACAGTCTGCGTGCGGTTGCCTGTCAAACAATAATCCACGCGAAGTGACGATTCAGTGAAATAAGTGTCGAATTGAGCCCAAGCCACACAAGGCAAGAGGGCAAGCAAAAGAATCAGCGTCTTTTTCATAATGCAATAATTTTCCACAAAAATAGACAAATTTTCAATATCTTTGCAACAAATTAGTGTCAGATGCCCACACCTTTACTCACAATACGCAACCTCAAAGTCTCCTTTTCCCGCGACGGGCAATGGAGCGAAGCCGTGCACGGCATTGATTTGGACGTGTTTGCAGGGCGCACTTTGGGCCTTGTGGGCGAGTCGGGCTCAGGCAAATCTGTGAGTTCCTTAGCCGTTATGCGGCTGCTGAACGAAAAGGCAAGCCATATTCAGGCCGACAGCATCCAGATTGAAGGGGAAGAGATAAAAGACTACAGCGAACGCCAGATGACTGAGGTGAGAGGTAAACGCATCTCGATGATTTTCCAAGAGCCTATGACCTCGCTGAATCCCGTGTATAAATGCGGCTTTCAGGTGGCTGAGATGATTTTGCAGCATGAAGAGGTAAGCAAAGCAGCCGCCAAGGAGCGCGTCATCAACCTCTTCAAGCAGGTGATGCTGCCGCGCCCCGAGGCTATCTATGACAGCTATCCCCACGAACTTTCGGGAGGACAGAAGCAGCGCGTAATGATTGCGATGGCCATCGCCTGCAACCCCAAGCTCCTCATCGCTGACGAGCCTACTACGGCTCTGGACGTGACGGTGCAACTTGAAATCCTGAAACTGTTGCGCAAGCTGCAAACCGAGACCGGCATGGGCATGATTTTCATCACCCACGACTTGGGTGTGGTGGCCGAGATTGCCGACGATGTGGCCGTGATGCACAACGGAGAGATATTGGAACGCGGCTCTGTGAAGGAAATCCTCAACCATCCGCAACATCCCTATACCCAAGGGCTTTTGGCCTGCCGTCCACCGATGGATGTGCGCCTCAAGCGCCTGCCTGTCGTCAAAGAATTTTTGGACGGGGAATGGAAGGGAGGCAAGGAACAGATTCTTCATGACTTGCAAATCACAGAAAACGAGCGGAAAGCCCATCTGGAGCAACTGTATTCCCAAAAGCCTCTGCTGCAAGTGGAGGGCTTGAAGACTTGGTATCCCTTGCGCAAAGGCGTGTTCAGTCGGCTCTATGGGTATGTAAAGGCTGTCGACGAAGTGAGTCTGGAGGTGTATGAAGGCGAGACCCTGGGGCTGGTGGGTGAGTCGGGATGCGGCAAGACCACATTGGGGCGCAGCATCCTGCGGCTGGCAGAACCCACCGGAGGCAAAGTGTGGTTTGACGGCATCGAGGTGACTGCCTTGAAGGGACAGGCATTGCGCGACTTCCGCAAGCAGGCACAGATTGTGTTTCAGGACCCCTACTCTTCTCTCAATCCCCGCATCACCATTGGCGAAGCCATTGCCGAGCCCATGCGGGTGCATGGTATCGAGAAGGATTCCTCCAAATTGCGGGATGCAGTTTGCGACTTGTTGGAACAGGTGGGCTTACAGGCCGACCATTACAACCGCTACCCCCACGAGTTTTCAGGCGGTCAACGGCAGCGCATCTGTATCGCCCGCGCCCTTGCGGTCAACCCGCGTCTCGTGATTTGCGACGAGTCGGTATCGGCTTTGGATGTGTCGGTGCAGGCGCAGGTGTTGAATCTGCTCAACAGATTAAAGGCAGAACGGCATCTCACCTATATCTTCATCTCCCACGACCTCAGCGTGGTACGCTTCATGAGCGACCGCGTCCTGGTGATGTATAACGGCAAGCCTGTAGAGATGAATGATGCCGACGAGCTGTTTGAAAACCCGCAGAATGATTACACGAAAAAATTGATTGCGGCGTTGCCGGGAGGCCCAAAACGGAATTACGTCGCCACAGCCAAACAATAGCCAAGTATTTGAAAAGCACTTGTGCCGCACCAGGCAAGAGGCAGGCTCGAAATTTGTTCGATATTTCTTCCTTACTTCTCCGTTATTTCTTCGATAAAAAATCGAACAACTATCGAACAACTAACGGACAACTAACGGACAACTAACGGACAACTATCGAAGAAATGATGACTCTGCCTGCTCTTTGATAGCTCTGTGATAGCTCTCTGCTCCTTGCCGACATCGCTGTTTCGCCTCCGTGAATTGAGGCGGTCCGCGATCTCCTAAACCACCAGAGTGCTACTCCTTTCGTCGCTTCGCGTCATCGCGAAGCACGAAGCGATCCATTTATGACAGATTCATGTAAGATTTGCTTCAAAACTATGTAGCCATTCAACAAGACAAAGGGAACACGAAAAATTGGCTTTTAACCGCATTTGACCTAACACAAAAGCCGAAGTAGGAACTCCGGCTC
>JAILDR010000128.1 GCA_024689285.1 Bacteroidales bacterium
AGCCGTGGGCGCGCTGCCGTCGGTGGTGTAGTAGGCGCGAGCGCCTTCAGGCTCGGTGATGGTCACCTGTGTGGTGTCGGCAAAGGGCGAGGTGCCGCTGATGACGGGGGCGGTCACGTTGGGCGTTTCGCTGCCGCTGCCCGAGTTGCCCGAGCCGTTGCTGCCAGGCGTTTGGTTGCCGCTGTTGTTGCCGCTGTTGCCGCTCACGTTGAGGGCAGTGCTGATGCAGGGCGAGAAGTCGTAGTTGGTGGTGCTCAGTTTGTCGAGGTCGATGACGTAGCCGGAGGCGTTGGCGCCGGTCTGGCCGACGTTGTTGAAGCCCTCGGTAGTCTTAGGGAAGAGGACGATGCCGTAGGCGAAGACCTCGAGAGCGTCGCCGCTCTCGTTGGCACTCTTGCCAAGGCTGATGGAAGTGTCGGTGTCCATCGCCGAGGTGTGGCGCCAGTTGCCGGTGGCGAGGTCGTGGACGAGGATGGCCTTGGCGATGACGTCGCCCGCTTCGGCACCCGTGAAGGTGGCCACGAAGGCCGAGCTCTCGCTGGTGACCGTCACGCTGAGGTTGCGCTTGTAGTTGGGGTTGGCCACAAGGTTGAGGTCGTAGCCCAGGCTGGCCTTGGTGCCGTCGGCGTTGACCTTGATGCTCTGGAACAGCTGCTTGATGAGCTGTCCGCGTTCGGTCTTGCGGAGACCGTTGGCGATGAGTGCGGTGCGGCCCACTTCGCCGAGCATGCCTGCCACCTGTGCGGCGAGCTTCAGTTTGGCACGGTTGCTCATCTGAGCAGCGGTGCGGGGGTTGGCCACAGTGGGCTGATGCTGACGAAGGGCGATTTTTCCGTTTTTGCCCTTGTAACCGACGGCCGTTCCGGCGCGTCCGGTGAACTGAAAGATGGAAACAATTCTTGCCATGGTTTTTGAAATTTTGGTTGGTTAGTAATTAGGTTAGTTGTTAGTTGGTTTTGGTAGTTGGTTTTGGTTTTCGTTTTGGTTTTGAAATTTTGGTTTTTGGTTCTTGTCTTAAGACGATGCAAAGATACGAAGATTATTCTAAACAACTGACAATTAGTTATTTGTACAAATAACTTTTTTGCAATGCCGCTTTTTTTGGAGTCAGTGCCAAGTCAGGGGTAAGTCGAGGGTGAGTCGAGGGTGTATCGAGGGTGAGTCGAAGGTAGACAGCATTTGGGGTCATGGTTACTCAGCAATGAAGTCGACGTTAGACGATGTTTCGGTGTCCCTGTCCCGCAGCTGGCTGACGGGCCAGTAAGTGTCCCAACTGTCCCAAAGTGATTCAAAGTGTCCCAAGTATCCCAATGTCCCTTTAAAGGAACAGTGGGACAGTGTGGGACAGGGCGTGACACTAAGGCCCCATCAGCATTTCAGCATCCTCTGTTCTTCCGCATTTGCAATGTGGAAGCCGGGAATACCCGAAGCAATCTGATTTGACCGTACAAAATCAACGAACTTATGGCACAGGGATGATTTTCCTGTGGATGGCCGCATCAGGGGGGCTATCCGATGTTTCAAGTAGCCCTGTATGTTCATTTTTTGTATGTCAGAAATAATTGAAATCACCCCTGTGCCAAAAAAATCAGTCCTAAAGTAAACTTGAACCTATACAATTACAATGTCTTCATCAATCTGAAACACAACAACCTATAAACAATTCCATAATTAGTACATTTTTTTTGATACAGTGTATCGGAAAATGCACTATTTTTGCGGCATCAAACAATTAGATAAATTTATATCGATATGGCGAAGCAACACAATATCTCCTTGGTAGTACCGAAATCGACCTTAAGCCGGTTGCCGCTCTACTACAGCCACATCCGCAAGATGCAGCAGGAAGGCGAGAAATATGTGTCTGCCGCCACCGTTGCCCAAAGCCTCAACCTCAACCCCGTCTTGGTTCGCAAAGACCTGTCGGGGGTAAGTAGCGTTGAAGGAAAGCCTCGCACTGGTTTTGAAATCGATACCTTATTAAAAGATTTATGCGAGTTTTTGGGGTACAACAAAGTGGACGAAGCCATCCTGGTTGGCGTGGGCAGCCTTGGCCGACTGATTCTGACCAACACAGAGTTTTCGAGCATGGGTTTAGACATCACTGTTGGATTCGACAAGGACCCTGACCTGGTTGGGCTCCAAATTGGGAGTAAATATATCCTGCCCATGGAAAAGATGGAGAGCTACATCAAACGCACTGGCGTCAAAATCGGCATCATCACCGTACCTGCCGACCAAGCCCAAAGCGTGTGCGACCAAATGGTGGAGTGTGGCATACTTGCCATCTGGAACTTTGCCTTCACCCTACTCAACGTGCCAAATGGCATCCTCGTGAAAAACGAGAACCTCCCCTCCTCTCTCGCTGTGCTGTCGCAACAGCTTGCCAAGAAACTGAGCAACACCAAATAATCCATACAATTTCCAATTTACATATACCAATAAATTGATAGTAACCAAAGAGAAGAAACCTAATGTTTATAATCAATAAAAAAATATCGAAATAAGAATTCAGCCTGTCACGGAAAAAAGGGATTTTCAACAACCAATAGCCAAACCAACAACAACCTTAATAATAATCAATTAAAAACACAAAAGAAATGAATAGATTCACATTACCGAGAGACATTTATCATGGTGAAAACGCTTTAGAAGCATTAAAGACCTTCACAGGCAAACGCGCTGTTATCTGCGTTGGCGGAGGAAGCATGAAACGCTTTGGTTTTTTGGACAAGGCCATCGCCTACCTGCAAGAAGCAGGCATGGAAGTGAAAGTGATTGACGGCATCGAGCCCGACCCGTCGGTAGAAACCGTGATGAACGGTGCCGCCGTGATGAGGGAGTTCCAACCCGACTGGATTGTGGCCATTGGCGGTGGTTCACCCATCGATGCAGCCAAAGCCATGTGGATTAAATATGAATACCCCGAGACCACTTTCGAAGACATGTGCAAAGTGTTCGGCCTGCCCAAACTGAGAACCAAGGCCCACTTCTGCGCCGTTTCGTCCACCTCGGGCACTGCCACCGAAGTGACTGCTTTCTCCATCATCACCGACTATGCCAAGGGTATCAAATATCCTATCGCTGACTTTGAAATCACGCCCGATGTGGCCATCGTTGACCCGGCCTTGGCCCAAACCATGCCCAAGAAGCTGGTGGCCCACACGGGTATGGATGCCATGACGCATGCCATTGAAGCTTACGTCTCGACCGCCCATTGCGACTACACCGACCCGCTGGCCATGCATGCCATCAAGATGATCCAAAGAGACTTGGTGAATTCGTACAACGGCGACGTGAATGCCCGCAATGAGATGCACAACGCCCAATGCCTCGCCGGCATGGCCTTCTCCAACGCCCTGTTAGGCATTGTCCACTCGATGGCCCACAAGACGGGAGCCGCGTTCGCCGACTTTGGCGCACACATCATCCACGGTGCTGCCAATGCCATGTATCTGCCCAAGGTGATTGCCTTTAACGCCAAGAATCCCGAAGCCAAGCAACGCTACGGCGTCATCGCCGATATTATGAACCTTGGCGGAAACAACGATGACGAAAAGGTGGCCCTGCTCATCGCAGCACTGCGCAAGATGAACGACGACCTCAACATCCCGCACTGCATCAAACATTACGGCGCCGACTCGTATCCTTGCGAACAAGGCTTTGTGCCCGAGAACGTGTTCCTTGAAAGGCTACCCGAAATCGCCAAGAACGCCATCGGCGACGCCTGCACCGGCTCCAACCCGCGCATCCCGACGCAAAAGGAGATGGAAGAGCTGCTGAAGTGCTGCTATTACGATACAAAAGTTGACTTTTGAGTTTTAAGAACCCTTCACAGGCGGGTGACCACAAAAAAAAGTGACCACCCGACCTAATTTTCAAACGACACTACAACAAAAGCAAGTAAACCTTTAATTCCGTAAATTTCTTTCAATTTTAACTGTTGATAAATCAGCAAGTTATTGTTAATAAATAAATTAGCAACGACTTGCTATTCTCGTATTTTTCACCTATCTTTGCAATCGCTTACGTCAACAAACAATTGGTCAGAAATATAGCAGCAAAGATACAAATTTTAGACAAACAAATCAACAGCTTCGGCGGAATTTTTTACGTCATCAGCCAATTCCGTTCTTCCGGTCAGGCGGCTCTGATTGACAAGACGTGGGAGTCAAAGGGATAAACACAAAGTTCTCCTGTTCCAATGTGGTCGAGAATCTCACTTCCATCTTCGTGAGCGGCGGCGAAGTACTGGAGGACGTGAACTTCTTCCGGCAGGAGGCTCTCAAGGCAAACCCCGACTACCGCTTCTGCAGCGCGGACACCATAGGGCGCGACCTGCGCGGCCTTGAGGCACCCGCCGGAGGCTGAAGGGGGTATTTGCGGAAATTAGGTGTTTTATTTCCTGTCTCTCCCAAACAACGCCCCAATCCATTGCCTATTGAGTCGTGAGATGTTCTGCCGCTTGATGAGTTTCGGACACTCGGCCTCGCAGGCGTAGGTGTTGGTGCAGCTGCCAAAGCCCAATTCGTCCATCTTGCAGACCATCTTGTGAACGCGGTCGGCGGCCTCGATTTGTCCTTGCGGCAACAAGGCCAAATGGCTGACCTTGGCACCCACAAACAGCATCGCGCTGGCATTCTTACAAGCCGCCACACAGGCACCGCAACCGATGCAAGATGCGGCATCCATGGCCATGTCGGCTTTATGCTTCGGAATCGGAATCGAGTTGGCATCAGGCACACCGCCTGTGGTGGTGCTGATGTAGCCTCCCGCTTGGATAATCTTGTCGAATGCGGAACGGTCCACCACAAGGTCACGGATGACAGGGAACGGCTTGGCGCGCCAAGGTTCAATCCAAATGTCTTCTCCATCATGGAACTTGCGCATGTGCAGCTGACAGGTGGTGATGCCGTCGTCGTTGCCATGCGGGCGACCGTTGATATAGAGTCCGCACATGCCGCAGATACCCTCGCGGCAGTCATTGTCGAAGCACACGGGGTGGGCGATGCGGTCGTTGATGAGCTGCTCGTTCAGAATGTCGAGCATCTCGAGGAAAGAGCAGTCGGGCGAGATGCCTTCCAAAGGATAGGTCTCGAAATGACCCTTGGCGCGGGCGTTCTCCTGACGCCAGATATGTAATGTGAACTTCATGGCTTACTTGTAATTACGTTTTGCGATTTGAATATGTTCATAGACCAGCGGTTCCTTCTCCATGGTCTCGGGATGGCCGTGGCCTTGGTATTCCCATGCGGCGACATACATGAAACGCTCATCGTCGCGGAGAGTTTCACCGTCTTCGGTCTGGTGCTCGGTGCGGAAATGACCACCGCACGACTCCTCGCGGTGCATGGCATCATCGATGACAAGTTGTGCCAACTCGAAATAATCTTCAAGTCGGTAAGCTTTCTCCAACTCGGGATTCATCTCATTGGCATTGCCCGGAATGAAGACAGATTTCCAGAACTCATCTTCCAATGCTGAGGCCAGCTTCTTTGCTTTGGTAAGACTCTGGGTGTTACGTGCCATACCACAGTATTCCCACATAATCTTGCCTAAAGCCTTGTGGAAATAATCCACGGTCTTATTGCCTCCAATGGTTATCAATTTATTAAGACGTTGACGCACAGCTGCTTCCGCTTTATCGAATTCTGGCATTGTAACCGAGATTTTCCCCACATAAATCTGGTCGGCGAGATAGTTCTGCATGGTGTAGGGCAAGACGAAATAGCCGTCTGCCAGTCCCTGCATCAGGGCGGAGGCACCGAGGCGGTTAGCTCCGTGGTCGCTGAAGTTGGCTTCGCCGGCGGCAAAGAGTCCTGGGATGGTGGTCTGTAACTCATAATCGACCCAAAGACCGCCCATGGTGTAGTGGATGGCGGGATAGATCATCATCGGGGTCTCGTAGGGGTTATCATCGGTGATCTTCTGATACATCTGGAAAAGGTTGCCGTATTTCTGCTCCACGACCTCTTTGCCCAGACGCTGGATAGCATCGGCGAAGTCGAGGTAAACAGCAAAGCCTGTACCCACGCCATAGCCTGCATCGCAGCGTTCCTTGGCGGCACGGCTGGCCACGTCACGAGGCACAAGGTTGCCGAAAGCGGGATAGCGGCGTTCAAGATAATAGTCGCGGTTTTCTTCGGGTATCTCGGTGGGTTTCAGTTTGCCGGCACGGATGGCCTCGGCATCTTCTTTTTTCTTAGGCACCCAGATACGTCCGTCGTTACGCAGGCTCTCGCTCATCAGCGTGAGCTTGCTCTGGTAGTCACCGTGAACGGGGATGCAAGTCGGGTGGATCTGCACATAGCAGGGGTTGGCGAAAGCAGCTCCCTTGCGGTGGCACACCCATGCAGCACTGCCATTGCTGTTCATGGCGTTGGTGGAGAGGTAATAGAGGTTGCCATAGCCGCCAGTGGCCAACACCACGGCGTGCGCGGCATAGCGTTCCAAGTCGCCGGTGACGAGGTTGCGGACGATGATGCCACGGGCGCGGCCATCCACCACAACCAGCTCCATCATCTCACAGCGCGTGTGTAACACTACCGTACCGCGAGCGATTTCACGGCTCAAGGCGCCGTAGGCACCTAATAATAACTGTTGCCCCGTCTGACCTTTGGCATAGAAGGTCCTGCTTACCTGTGCGCCGCCAAACGAGCGGTTGTCGAGCAACCCGCCATAGTCGCGGGCGAAAGGCACCCCTTGCGCCACACATTGGTCGATAATGGCACCGCTGACCTCGGCGAGACGATAAACATTGGCCTCACGGGCACGATAGTCGCCTCCTTTGATGGTATCGCGGAAGAGGCGTTCCACGCTGTCGCCGTCGTTTTGGTAGTTCTTGGCAGCATTAATGCCACCTTGGGCAGCGATGCTATGAGCGCGACGGGGTGAGTCCTGGATGCAGAAAATATCGACATGGAAGCCCATGGCTCCCAACGAGGCGGCTGCCGAGGCACCTGCCAGACCAGTGCCGACCACGATAATGTCGAGTTTGCGC
>JAILDR010000144.1 GCA_024689285.1 Bacteroidales bacterium
AGCGTTACGGCCACCAAGGGCGGCGGCACCCTTCCTGCCAACAACAGCATCGGCAAGAACCACAGCTATTATAACCAAGGCACCTGCGGCACCATCAACATCGGCGGCACGGAGTATCCCAGCGGCGCAACGCCCAACCAGGGTGACGGAAAGACGTTTGTTTATCCTGTTCCAGTTCCCTCCTTCTCCGTTAGTGCCACTAAGACTGTCGTCTTTGCCCCTGGCAACCTGCAGTACAATGGCAGCACCCATGAGTGGCGTTTCGCCGAGCACCAGTGGGACTACTGCCAGACAAGTGGCGGCACATGGAACACCTCCTCGTGGGTCGACCTCTTCGGCTGGGGCACATGGACGGGGAGCAGCCCGAACCCATTGAATACGAGCACGGATAATAATGACTATTCTTTTGCCTCCACAGATTTTGACCAGACCTTGCAGGGCTCGGATGCCTGGCGCACGCTGACGGATAGCGAGCAGGGCTACCTGTTCGACACCCGTGCCAGCGGCGCCACCGTCAACTCCACCAGCAATGCCCGCTATACCGAAGCCACCATCAATACCGACGGCACCGGCGTAAATGGCATCATCTTGTTCCCCGACGGCGTGACCATCGCCAGCGATGAGGCCACCACTTGGGGCGTCATCAACGACGGCACGGATAGTAATTATGGTACCAAGTGCACCGCTGCCCAGTGGACGGCACTCGAAGCCAAGGGGTGTGTCTTCCTGCCGGCTGCGAGCTACCGCTATGGCACGAGTGTCGACGGCAGCAGTATTGGGACGTACGGCGGCTATTGGTCGTCGACAACCATTATTTGGCACAGCGCCGACTACTTGACCTTCCGCTATGACTACGTCTATCCCATGAGCGGCAGCAGCCGAATATATGGGCGAAGTGTCCGTCTTGTTCGCGACGCGAACTAACCCGACGACCATCGTCTAAAACTCAAAACCCAAGGCGGCCCCCGGAGTTTTTCCGAGAGCCGCCTTGTTGTTTTTTCCCTCGCGGTCTTGCAGGGTGTGAGGAAATTTTCTATTTTTGCAGAAAAATATGAAGCTATGTGCGTACTTGAAAAAACAACGAGAAATATCACCGTCCGTCTGACCAATGCGAGATGGAACCGCTTGATGGAATTGGAAGCTGCTTACCGTATGGCAATAGCAGTGGCAAAGGCAAAACGCGAATGTGAGGCCGCTCCTTCAATGAGTTTAACCGAGGCAATGGATTTCATCGATACGCTATGATTACTGAAATTCGTTTTTCTGAAGAGTTCCAGAAGTCGTTCAAGCGGTTGAAGAAACGGTATCATTCATTGCCGGACGATTTCAAGGACTTGTTGCTTTCTTTGCAAGCTGACCCATACCAAGGAGCCGAGCTTCATGACGGGATGCGCAAAGTAAGGCTCTCCATTGCTTCAAAAGGAAAAGGCAAAAGCGGAGGCGGACGTGTTATTATCCGATTGACGATAGAAGATACCCGCCTCTCTTTTCTATACATCTATGACAAAAGCGACATGTCGAATGTCTCGGAACAATTCCTTGATTATTTAATAAAGGAAGTGGATAGTGGGATGGAATAAAACCCAAGGGCGGCCATCATCCGATGGTCGCCTTTTTTCGTGTTTTTTTCCCTCGCCGCCCGCGCCGTGTGAGGGAATTTGTCTATTTTTGCGGGCAGAAAGATAAAACGGAAAGGTTATGACACAACTAACAGTAAAAATAGAGGACGTTTCGATGCTTGAACAAATCAAGCAAGCAATCAGTATGTTGCGTGGCGTGGTATCTGTGAGCGTGAAGAAAACCAAGCCCAAAGAGTACGACATCACCAAGACCGCCGGCTTCCGCGAGGCTATAGACGACGTTGAGCACGGCAGGGTGACTCATGCCGACAGCGTTGACGACATGTTCAAACAAATCTTAGGCTATGTACCAAATTGACTATTCCAACCGCTTCAATAAGGATTTGAAACGCTGCATGAAGCGCGGATTGAACTTAAAGCTGATAAAAGACGCCATTGATTTGCTTGCCGAACAAGGCTCACTTCCCCGAGAGTACCGTCCACACAAGCTTGTGAACCAAAAGCGGGAAATTTGGGAGTGCCACATACAATCCGACTGGCTCATGACTTGGGAGCAAAACGACACTCAACTGACGCTCCTGTTTCTGCAAACAGGCACACATTCAGATTTATTCTAAAACAAATACGCAATAGGCGGCCTTTGGGTCGCTTTTTTTTACCGTCGCGATTTCATCTGCGAAAGCACCAATCCCACAACCACTACTAAAATGCCGACAATCTTGTTCACCGTCAGGGCTTCGATGGCGAGGAGATAGCTGAATATGGCCGTGAAGACAGGGATGAGATTGGAGTAAACATTGGCTTTTGAAGCCCCCAACTTGCTGAAAGCGAAAGCCCACAAGGCGTAGGCACCGGCGCTGCATAAGATGCCAAGACAGACCAGTGGGACGATGTAGGCACCGATATTGGCGAAGTTAGACGGCTCGAAATGCTCCATGATGATGACCAAAGGGATGAAGTAAATCATACCGAGAATGTTCTGCATCCATGTGATGGTCAAAGGTTTATAGAGCTTGGTGAGCCGTATCAATGCGATGGAATAGCCTACCGCCACCACCACCGATCCGCAAAGGAAGAGTATGCCCTTGGGCGAGGCGGTGAGCTCGAGGTCTTTGTTGAGCAGCATAATGATGACTCCGGCAAAGGAGATGATAAAGCCCACGATGTTCATGGGCGTGAGCCGCTCCTTGAGGAAAATGCGCTCCGCGATGGGCGTCACCAAAGGGATCAAGGCGATGATGCCGGCACCGATGACAGGGGAGGAGTTTTTCAGCCCGTATCCCTCGAAGATGAAGTAGAGGAAAGGCTCAAACAAGGCGGCTATGGCAAACAGCCCCAGATGTTTCCTTTGTATTTTTTCGTTGAGGCGAAAAATGAAGAGTATGGCTGTCAGGAAAACGGTGGCCACCACAAGGCGAAGGAAGATGGTCGCTGTGGGGTTAAGGTTCTCGTAGACCTGCGTGGACCATACGAACGACATGCCCCAAAAAATCATGGCGAGGATGCCGGCGAGATGAACGATGGTTGTTCTGTTTTTCATGCCGCAAAAGTACATTATTTTGAGATTGTTTTCCAAAAGTGGAAAAATTCGGCAAGATTTTTGTAAGTTTGCAACTCGAAATACATATCAAATTTAAGTTAAATCTTTAATAATCTATCGAAATGAAAAAGCTAAGCATTATCTGCATGACGGTATTGGCGGTCGTTTTCATGGCTTCATGCCGCGGTCCGCAAGGTCCCCAAGGCCCTGCTGGCCAAGACGGCAACGCCAACGTGGTTTCTTCAACTTTGACCATCCATGATTACGATTGGGAATGGGTCTCGTTTTCGGGCAACGACATGGGACAGTATATGGTCACCATCGACTATCCCGCCATCAACAGCAATGTGTTCAACTACGGAGCTGTTTTGGTTTACATGAATGTGGAGGGTACATGGTCGCAAGTGCCTCTGACCTATTATTATTATGAAGTGGACGGCGAGGAAACCCATTTCTATGAGGCCTCCATCGAGGCGGCAACGCTAAATGATGGCGCTGTGCGTCTGTTCTGGACCGAGAGCGACTTCTGGAATGTGCGTCCCGACACCCACGACTTCAAGATTGTGGCTATCGAGGCTTCCGTCTACAGCCACCGCAGCGATGTCGACTACAGCGACTACAATGCTGTGAAGACCGCCTTCCAGCTGGCTGACTGATTGAGAATCAGATGGAAATGCAAAAGACTCGTCTCAAAGGCGGGTCTTTTTTTCGTCTCTTGCCGCAATTGAAAAGATGTTGGATTGATGCTGCGAAAGGATGTAAGAAGGACCAATATCAGGTAATTTATTGCATCGCCAAGGAAAACCACATGAACCCAACATATCCCAGCGTGAGCAACACCCCCTCGAAACGTGAGAGTTTGCGTCCCTTTCCCGTAAAGACAAACAGCAACATCAGCGCATTGGCGAGGATGAGGATAAACATCTGTTTGTTCATCATCGGGTCGAAAGGCAGCGGAGTGATGAGCGCGCTGACACCCAGCACCATGAAGATGTTCAAGATATTGGAGCCCAGCACGTTGCCGATGGCGATACCTGAGTTTTTCTTCACAGCCGCCACGACGGAGGTGATGAGTTCGGGGAGGGAGGTGGCCGTAGCTACTACGGTCAAACCGATGGTGCCCTCGCTCATGCCCCAACTTTTAGCCAGGATTTGTGCGTTGCGAGAGACGAGTTCGCCCCCGACATACAGCCCTGCGATACCAGCCACGAGTGCCAGAATGGTCTTGCCCCAAGGCATAGGCTCTTGGGCGCCTTCGGCTTCTTCTTGCGGGTCGTTCTTCAACATGGTCAGCAGCAGGTAGGCAAAGCCAAACAGCAGAAGGACAATGCCCTCCATCCAACTGACTTCGACGACAGCATCCTTGCCCATGAAAAAGTCGTTGGCCATCAAGGCGATGGCGAAAGTGGCAAGGAAGCCTGCGGGTATGTCGCGCCGGATGGAGATGCGGCTCACATCGATGGGCCAGATGATGGCGCTCACGCCCAGAATGAGCAGGATGTTCATCGTGTTGCTCCCGATGATGTTGCCGATAGCGAGTCCGGGACTGCCTTTGGCGCATGAAAAGATGTTGACAATCATTTCAGGCAGCGAAGTGCCGAAGGCCACGATGGTCAAGCCGATGATGAGCGGCGACAACTTCGCGCGGATGCCCACACTGGTGGCTCCGTTGACGAGCCAGTTCGCACCCAAAATCAAGGCTGCGAAACCGATGGC
>JAILDR010000145.1 GCA_024689285.1 Bacteroidales bacterium
TGACGAAACCAACCAATCTGTTCCCTACGCCAATGTAGTGCAGTTGAGCCAAGACTCGACCTTTTTAGGCGGCTGTGTCACTGATGAAAATGGGGCTTTCCAAATGGCAAAGGTACAAAACGCGGCCTTGCTGAAGGTGTCCTTCGTTGGCTACAAAGACAAATGGTTGCCTCTTTCGGGAACACAAACCAATTTGGGCACCATCCAGCTTGAACTTGATGCCGTCAGCCTCAAAGAAGTGACCGTCAGCGCAGGGCTGCCTGACGTATATTTTAAAGGTGACGCGCAAGTGACCACCGTCGAGAACAGCATCCTTGCCGAGGTGGGTGCAGCCGACGATGTGTTGGGCAAGATTCCAGGGATTGTCAAGAACAACGACAAACTGACGGTGTTCGGCAAAGGCGAACCTTTAGTTTTCATCAATGGGCGGCAAGTACGCGACCATAGTGAACTGGAGCAACTCAACGCCAAGGACATACAGCGCGTGGAACTGGTCACTAATCCGGGAGCGAAGTATGATGCCACAGTCGGGGCAGTAGTGCGCATTGTCACCAAGAAGAATCCCAACGAGGGCTTGGGCGTGGATGTGCGTTCATCAGTTTATCAGTCGGCGGCCAACACCGACTTGCGCGACATCGTGAGCCTCAACTATCGTAAGAAAGGCTGGCAACTGTTGGCCACCGTCGATTATAGGGATGTGACGTATTTGCAGCATTCCAGCTTCATTCAGGAAAACAAGGTGGAAAACGACTGGATACAGCAATACACCGTAAAGGAGAACATGAGAGAAGCCCGCGTCAACAGCGTGTTTGAGGCCAACTATTCCTTCGGTAATGAAAACATCGTTGGCATACGTTACTGCCCGACTTTCTGGGCTTTGATGGACGATTCCATTCACATCAACAGTGTTGTCAAGATGGACGGTGCCTATTA
Organism: Bacteroidales bacterium; assembly: GCA_024689285.1. The sequence goes on from JAILDR010000145.1 coordinate 934, forward strand.
TGACCAGTTGGAAAGCCGTCAACAGTTGCGGTACGATTACGACATGGGGCATCGTGTCAATGCCTTCTATCTCGGTAAATTGGGAAACACTTCGATTGACTTCAATGCCGATTTCCTCAGCAACGGCCAAACCAACCATAGTAACGGTATTGAGCATAGCAGCGAATGGGACGACCGCGTCATCCAATGGGAAAACCCCGTGAAAAACAGTTTTTTGGCTGGCAAACTGACCTTCAGCACACCTCTTTTCGGCGGTGAGATTTCGTATGGCGGTCAGGCTTCGTTCACCTCTCGCCGTGACGATTACATCAGCCATTCCGAGTATGCCGAAACTTCGTTCACACAGATTAAGGACAGAAATCTTGCCGCCTTTGTGGAATACAGCCGCATGGTGCCTTTCAGCGAGACGGTCATCGGCTCGTTTGCCGTAGGCTGCCGCTATGAACACGCTGCCTACGATTATTACGAGCAAGACCAACCCATTGACGGCCAAAGCCGCAAGTTCGACCATGTTTTCCCCAGCGCCTCATTGTCGATGCAAATCGATAAAGTGCAACTCATGGCGAGTTATTCCGCGAAGACCAGTCGCCCGTCCTACCGCGACCTGCGAAACTCGGTGGAATACATCAACCGCTTCACATTGCAGACTGGAAACTCGCTGTTAGAGCCTTGGCTGATTCATGATTTCTCGCTCATGGCCTCGTGGAAGTTCATGCAGTTCTCCGCAGGTTTTCAGGATGCCCACAATGCCATCATTGAATGGGCCGAACCTATAGAAGGCTCGACGTATGTCTCGCTGCTGAAGCCTCGTAACTTCGACCGCATTCCGCAGATGTGGACGATGGTGTCGGTCGGTCCGACGATTGGCGTTTGGAACCCCAAACTGTCGGTTGGTTTCAGCAAACAATGGTTCTCAGTTGAAAGCCAGGACGAAATCGTTCATTTCGACAAGATAACGCCCTTTGGCTCTTTCACCAATATTTTCGTTTTGCCCAAGGATTGGACAATCAACGCCGACCTGTACTATTCGGGGAAAGGACATTCTGGGATTAGTTACCGTTTCAAGGATGCTTGGGTGTGCAACCTCTCCGTCCAAAAAGCCTTCTTCGACAAGTCATTAACGGTGACTTTAGGCATTAGTGACCTGTTCAACCAAACGAGCTATTGTTACGAGAACTATTATTCGAGGCTACGCATTACCAAGAACGGCACTGACGATTCACGCGAAATCTACCTGACCGTGCGGTACCGTCTGAAGGCCAAGACCAGCAAGTACCGTGGAAGTTTGGCGGGAGAGGAAGAAAGACAAAGGCTGTGATTTATTACAAAAAAGTATAGGAGAAGTAACAATGAGAAATTCTGTAAATATCGTCGTTTCCGCAATAGTAGTGATGGCTTTGGCCGTCTTACTATTGGCGGGATGCCAAGACAACTACAAGGGGTTGTCAGCAACTCCTTCGAAAAATGGAAAAGAACTACAACACCTTACTCCTATTCCATTGGGAAGTGTCAATATGACGACGGATAGTTCAAAGGGCGACACAATGACTGCTTATATCCAACGGATAAAGATGGAGTGGTGGCAAGAATTACATGGAGAGTCTGGAGTGGAGTTGGATAAGTGATAAAAGCAAGAGAAACAAAACAATAACTATGAAAGCAACAAGAATTTACACCCTGCTTGCGCTTCTGCTGATGGCGGGAGGGGTGACGATGCAAGCGCAGGAACTGAATGAAATTTTTTGGTCGCCCGATTCGTGGGTTTACAGCATGATGTTTGAGGACGAACATACGTTTGTTGCGAATAGGACTATCGTTGACCAATACTCCAATGTTGCGGAAATTCAATTTGTCAGAATGACCGACGAAAGTGAGGAACTAGCTTCGCAACAATTGTTTTCAAGGGAACTTTTCTGAAACAACGTATAAATTATTGTAGCTCTTTGATTTACACACATCGTGTTGGTTCAATGAGCAAAGATACAAGATTTTGAGAGCAATTCACAACCAAAATGACTATTTTGACTGATTTTATCCTCAAATCTGAGGCTTTTTGACCAGAATGGTCAATAAGGATGATGTATATTGTGTTTATTTATTGCTTATAATCAGACAATTACAATGTTTTGGCGAAATCTGTGGTCAAGATAGTCATTAGTCATTAAGGTTTTTGGATTCACGCTTTTCGTGGTTTTGCTTACAATATACTAATATTCAATTATTTATATAGAAAAACACGTGTTTTGCCGCATCTGAAATCCATATTGACTATTGACCTAATGACTATTGACAACGCAAGAGATAAATTTAACAATAATTTAACTAAAAATAAACCGTATTTTGAGGGCAAATTTAACATTTCTGCCAAATTTCCAACTCCGATGTAACTCCTACCTAACTCCTACTTAACTCCTACCCAAGGATAGGATGGGGTTTTAACAAATCGGTTTTAACCTCAGCCGCATCAGAAACCGATTTTGACCAACGGTGTCATTTGTGTCAGGTGTCATTATGGTCATTAAGGGTTTCTGATGCAAAAAAGACGGCACTATATAAATAATAAATTAATTTATTATTATATAGTGACTCTTCTCGACAACTCCAACCTCTTAATGACACTTGACCTTAATGACACTCATGACACCCATATCTAACGGCAGAAAAAATTTCAAAAAACCCGAAAAAACTTCCCCGAAAATTCGTAGAGCGCAATTTCGCGGTTGTAGTTTTGCAGCGTCGTTCGAATGACAACCGCTCTTTGACATCTTGACAACAACCCATTTTCGATGTGATATCGAAACAATGTGGCTCGCTGATTTTGGTTGCCACTTTGGTGTCAACTTTTTTCAGAGCAAGACACTCTGAATGGCAGTTGACAAAAGACGTTTCATGGTTGCATCACTGCCCTCAAATGCGATACCCTTGGCAATATCATCACGCGAAGAAAGCGGGTGATAGTGCAGGTACTGTTGTATTTCTCTGTAGGTATCCATCAGTTTTTCTGATCTTAAATCGGTGCAAAAATAGCAAAAATGTTTCAATTATCGGCTCATCATGTATGCATAAAAAGCGCAAATCCAATGATTTTTGAGCCGAAACATTTCTGGATTGTCAAACAATGTGTCTTGGATTGCATAGTTTTTCCTACCTTTGCAGCCCCAAAACGCTAAGCGATGATTTCCATCCAGAACCTAAGTATGCACTTCACGGGTGAGGACCTCTTCACCGATATCTCCTTTTTGATTCGTGAGAAGGACCGCATCGGCTTGGTCGGAAAGAACGGCGCAGGCAAGACTACGTTGCTGAAACTCATCTGCGGCTTGGAACAGCCTTCAAAAGGCGATATTGTTATCCCCCAAGGTGTTACCATCGGCTATCTGCCCCAAGAGAAGAACGTGAACAGCACGAAGACCGTGTTGGACGAGGCCCTTTCCGCTTTCGATGAATACCATCAGTTGGAGCGCGATGCGGAACGCTTGCAACAGGAATTGGCCGACCGTACCGATTACGAAAGTGCTCAATATGAGAAGCTGATTGTTAAGCTGAACAATCTGAACGACCGCTTGGCTTTGCTCGGGGGCAATAGCATCGAAGGCGAGGCGGAGCGGATTCTGGTGGGCTTGGGCTTCAGTCATGAGGATATGCTGCGCCCCATGCGCGAGTTCAGCAACGGCTGGCAGATGCGCGTGGAATTGGCCAAGATTCTGCTGAAGAAACCGAATCTTTTACTGCTTGACGAGCCGACCAACCATCTTGATATCGAATCCATCCAGTGGCTGGAAGGTTTCTTGAAGGCCTACTATGGCGCCATACTGATGGTGTCGCACGACCGTGCTTTCCTTGATAACATCACCATCCGCACAGTGGAAATCTCGAACGGCAAGATTTACGACTACAAGGTGCCGTATTCTGATTATGTCGGTCTGCGTGAGGAGCGTGTCGACATGCAACGTTCGGCCTACGAGAACCAGCAGCGCGAAATCAAGAACATCGAGGCCTTCATCGAGCGTTTCCGCTATAAGGCCACCAAGGCCAAGCAGGTGCAAAGCCGCGTGAAGTTGCTTGAGAAGATGGATGAGATTGTGATTGACGACATCGACAGCACCTCCATCCACTTTAAGTTTCCCCCTGCGCCGCATTCGGGCAAAGTGACGTTGGAATTGAACCACGTTGGCAAGTCGTATGGCGACAATGTGATTCTCAACGACATCAACTTGTTAATTCCAAGAGGAGAGAAGATTGCTTTTGTTGGGCGAAACGGCGAGGGGAAGTCCACCTTGTCGAAAATCATCTGCGGTGTCCTCGACCATGAAGGTGAGGTGAAACTCGGCCATGAGGTCAAGATCGGGTATTATGCCCAGAACCAACAGGACATGCTCGACATGAATAAGACGGTCTTTGAGACGTTGGACGATGTCGCCGTGGGTGATATGCGGCTGAAGGTGAAGGCTTTGTTGGGCTCTTTCCTGTTCCGTGGTGAAGACATCGACAAGAAGGTGAAAGTGCTTTCGGGCGGCGAAAAGGCGCGTCTTTCTTTGGCTAAGATGTTGCTTTTCCCGACCAACCTTTTGGTCCTTGACGAGCCGACCAACCACCTTGACATGCTCTCGAAGGACATCTTGAAAAACGCGCTGATTCAATATGATGGCACCTTGATTGTCGTCTCCCACGACCGCGACTTTTTGCAAGGGCTGACCAACAAAGTATACGAGTTCCGCAAGCCCAACATCAAGGAGTACATTGGCGATATCTATGACTTTTTGGAACAGAAGAACCTGATGCATCTCAAGGAGTTGGAGGTTGCTGCCAAGCAGACCAAGGTGCAGAATGCCGTGCCGCAATCGCAAAACAAACAGAACTACGAACGCAAGAAGCAGATTGACGCCAAGTTGCGCAAGGTCGACAAGGAAATCCAGCGTTTGGAGGATGCCATCGGCAAGATGGAATCGGAGTTGGCTGAGCAGGACGCGATTATGGCCAACCCTGAGCAGCATCCCGACATCAAGGTCGACAATGACTGGTATTGGGCTTACGGCAAGAAGAAAGAGGAATTGCAAGCCTTGTTGGACGACTGGGAGCTGAAACAGATGGAACGGGAAGAAGTGATGGCCGAATACGACAAATGACTCACTTTATTGAGTCGTTTCTTGGAACCTCGGTGTCATTCATCAGTAGCACGTTCTCGTTGTTAAGACGGACCTTTAGCCAGCGGGTGATGCGGTCTTTCAGTTCGGCATCAAGTGGCTCGGTGGTGGTGATGACGGCAATAATATGTTCGGTGGAGGATTGAGAGTCCGCTTCGATGGCGCAACCTTGGGTCAGGCTTAGACTTCTGATGGCAGGATATTGGGCAAACAACTCTTTCGACACGGTTTCAACGGGCAGCTCCTTCGCTTTATAGTCGGACAGCAATCGGCCAAGTTCCATGATACTGTCGTTCAGTCGCTTGATTTGCAGGTCGCTATGCTCATAAATGCTTCTGATGATTTCAGTTTCTGAGAGGTTGTCGGGCATGGTTGTGGCATCTTCGTGGAAGATGATTTGGTCGCGATGGATGCCGTATGCCTCAGCACTCTGGTATATTTGTTGCTTGGCTTCGGGAGTTAAGCTCTCTCCTGCAAGGAATAGTTCCAAAGTTGCCGACTTGCGTGAGTAAGTGGCCTTATAGTCATAAATGAAACATTTGCCAATACTTTTGTTTTCCGACACCAGATAATCTGAATGAGTCATGAAATTGTTCTCTTTCACGATATTGATAGCGGAAATGATGCTTGGCGCGATGACAATGATTAAGATGACATAGACCCATTTTCTGGACAGATGGCTGCGGGTTCCGTCGGTCGATTGCACTATGGGGAACCGGAAGAATTTCACAGCCAAGAAAGTGGCTAATGAGATGAAGATGCTGTTGATAAGGAATAGGTATAATGCGCCTACGATATAGTGCCAATTCCAGATGGATAAGCCATAGCCCACGGTGCAGAGCGGAGGCATCAGGGCTGTGGCGATGGCGACACCTGAGATAACCGTTCCTTTGTCCTTGCGTGAGATTTCGATGATGCCTGCCAAACCACCAAAGAGGGCGATGAGTACATCGTAGACGGAAGGCCGGGTGCGGGCCAATAGTTCTGAAGGGTTGGCCAGACTCAGGGGACTGAGCAGAAAAAACAATGAAGAGGCAATGATGCTGATGCCAACCATCACGCAGTAGTTCTTGAGAGAGTCTTTTACCAATTTGTTGTCTTCTGTACCTACACCTAAGCCGAAGCCCAGGATGGGACCCATCACGGGCGAAACCAACATAGCACCGATGATGACGGGGATGGAATTGACATTTAGGCCGACTGAGGCGATGATGATGGCGCAGGCCAGGATGAACACGTTGGTGCCTCGGAAGGCGATGTTCTTGCGGATGGAAGTGGTGGCGTTATCGTAGTCAAGTTCTCCTGAAAAGCTAATGAGCGATTTAAGATATTGCAAGGCCTTATGAAAGAAGTTGTTCATTGTTTTGCGTTTGATGTTGAAAATTTTTGCAAAGAACAATAAAAAAGTTGAAATTCGCAAGGTTCATCTCCTAAAAAGACTCTGAAATGCGATCAGCATCGGGAAAATCTCAACGCGTCCCAAGAGCATGATGATCATGGCTATCACCTTTTGGAAGCTAAGCAAACCCGCATAGTTGCCCATCGATCCGACTTCACCGAAACCAGGGCCTACGCTTCCGATGCAAGCAATGGAAGCTGAGAGAGATGTCTGAAAGTCCATGCTGGTTGAAAAGGCGATGGTGCCGAGTACAATAATGATGATATAGGCTCCTATGAATGCCAATATCGAAATGAGATCCTCTTCTGTCTTCTTTTTTCCGTCAACTTTGACATTGTTGACGGTGTTGACTCTCATCAGAGATCTGACCATGCTCTTTAGACTTTTGATGATGATGACGAAACGGTCCATCTTGATGCCACCCGAGGTTGAACCGGAACAACCGCATATAACGGAACAAGCCAGCAGAATCCCTATGCTGCCCGAAGGCCAAAGGTTGGTGTCGGCAGTGGCAAAGCCCGTTGTTGTTGAAAGCGAACAGACCTGAAAGGCCGCCAAACGCAAGGCTTTTGGGAAAGAGGTGCAAAAACCACTGAAATACAAGTCGGCAGTGACGATGAGTATGGCTATCGTAACAAGGGAGAGAAACCACCGGAAGACTTGTGCGTTGAAGAGGTTTTTATGGGTGCGCTTGTCGGGCCAAATGGTAGAAAACATCAGGCTGAAGTTGGTAGCACCCGAAAGCATGGCCACGATTAGGATGGCTTCCACAATCCAGTTGTCATAGAAACTCACGCTGGTGTTTTTGATGCAGAAACCACAGGTGCTGCAAGCCGACATGGCCAAAGTGGTGGCATCGAACCAGGATATTTTGGTGATTTTCAGTGCAATGGCTGAGGCTGCTGTGATAACGATGTAGACGGTAAGCATCCTGTAAACAAAAGACTTCTTGCGCCCGCCGTAATAGGACTTGGCAAGGTCCGACAGCTCGGCACTGGCTAAAACGGAATGACGGTCGTGTTGCGCGGCAATGACCAATGAGACGAGGGTGACGATACCAATGCCGCCAATCCATGCAGAGGCGATACGCCAGAACTGCAACCCTTTTGGCAAAGCTTCAATATTGTTCAGGATGGAAGCTCCCGTGGTCGTGAATCCTGAAACGCTCTCAAAAAACGCGTTGATGATGCTGAACTCGCCACCGAACATCATATAAGGTAGGGCACCAAAGACACATGCCGCAATCCAGCAACCTGTGACGATGCGATAGCCTTCCTCGGTGCTCATTTTTTCTTGCGGCTTGGTTCTGATGATGGCAAAAAAACCGCATAATGTGGCACTCATCGCGGCGAAAACTAAAGGATTAAAACTGTCGTCACAGTCGTTTTGGAAAGCAATGAATGCTGACAAATACATGAGTAGAGATACACCAATTAGGGAGAATCCGGCATAACGAAGGGTGGTATTCCATTTTTTCATGGGCGTTCGATTTTGAAACATGGCGGCAAAAATATTTTGGCGTTTAACATGGGTCAATGCAATAATGTCTATATTTGCATTGATAAAAATCAATAAAGATGACCCTGCAACAATTGGAATACATAATAGCCATTGCACAATACGGCCTTTTTGTGGAGGCTGCTGAGGCTTGCGGCGTAACACAGTCGACGATGAGCCTGATGGTGAAAAAACTGGAAGAAGAACTCGATGTGCGCATCTTCAACCGTGAGACTCACCCCGTTACGGTGACTGAAATCGGACAGAAGATTATCGATGAGGCCAAGTTGGTGGTCTATCATTCCAAACAATTGGTGGAGTTGACCCGGTCGGAAAAGGAGCTCAGTTCGGGCGACTTAAACATCGCCATGACCACTACGGTGGCTCCGGTGCTGATGGTGGGAATGTTCAAGTTCATGAAACTGCATTATCCTTCCCTTCGCCTGCGAACCGAAGAAATGATTACCTCAACCATCCTGACCAAACTGAAGAAAGCGGAAATCGACATGGGTATTGTGGTCTCTTCCGTCAATGACCCTGACTTGCTTGAAGTGCCTTTATATCATGAAAGGTTTTACGTCTATGTCTCCCCTGAAGACACCATGATGCAACTGGAGAGCATCGAAAAGGCTCATGTGCTTGACCATCCCGTCTGGATTATGAAAGACGGCGTACAATTGTTTGACCGTTCCATGCTGAAACCTGACGAGGTGTTTACCTACGAGAAGATGTATGAAGGCGGCAGGGTGGGGGTGCTTATCCAAATCGCCAATGAAAACGGGGGCATCACCATCATCCCTGAAACGCATATCAGGCTGCTGCCGGGACCATTGCAGCGGTGTTTGAAGCCCATAGTCAATCCTGAGCCGAAAAGGACCATCTGTCTGGCTTTCCGAAAAGATTACATTCACGAGCGGATGATGAACATTGTGGTGAAGACCATCAAGACCATCATTCCTTTTGAGATGTGGGATGATACGATACGGACGGATTATCTGAGGCTATAACTTGGCTGCCACCGCCTCGGCAATCTGCTCCAACCATAGTTGGTCGGTGGTGTCAAAGGTGGCCAAGCGTTCGCTGTCGATATCCAAGACACCGATGACTTCTTCGCATTTTACTAAAGGCACCACGATTTCGCTTCGTGACTCGCTGCTGCAGGCGATGTGGCCGGGGAACTGCTCAACGTCTTCAACGACGATGGTTTTCTTTTCTTTCCATGATGTGCCGCAAACGCCTTTTCCAAAGCCGATGCGGGTGCAGGCCACAGGCCCTTGGAAGGGCCCGAGCACCAGTTGAGTATCAATGACGCGATAGAAGCCCGTCCACCAGAATCGGAAAGCCTCTTGGATGAGTGCGGCCACATTGGCCATGTTAGCGACGGGGTCGCTTTCGTCTTTCACCATCGCCTTCACTTGGGCGAGGAGGAGTTTGTAGGTTTCGTTTTTGTTCATATTTTGTTTGTTTTGTTGTGGCTCCACACAGCGCTGCGCTTGTGTGGGATTAATGAAGTATCGTCACTTTGTGACGGGGTTGTCCCCGTGTTCTTTAGTCTGATGTTCCGCAGTCAATAAAGGAACCCAAACATCCAGAGCGGGATTTTGTTGCCGTAGCCTATTTCGGTTTCGTCGATGGCGAGGTAACTGCTCGGGATGTCCTTGATTTGGTCGAATTTCTTTCCCTGTCCGCCTACCTCAAACAGGCTTGTGCCGTTGAGAAGGAAGTCGCCCTTTTTCGGCATGGTGAGCGTGGCCACAGCCGAGGTTTGGTTGGCGAAGAAGGTCTCTCTGACGGTGCCGATTTCACTTCTCGGAGCCAGGGCCCGCATCAGGTTGGTGTTGTTGAGGTAAATCTTCTCTGGCGTGATGATATGCTTGTAGTCCTTGACGTTCTCGGTCAGCAGTTGGATGAGTTCGGCACGGTCGAGAGCGTAGAGCATCTTGAGGCAGAGTTCGCGGCTGGTGTCCAATTGCACGGTCAGTTTGTTCACATTGGGTGTCAGCGGGAGGTTTTGCGCAATCAGCATCAGCAGGGTTTTGGTTTTTCTCACGGTGCTGTAGGTGACTTCCTCGACGGCGGGCAGGTCGGTGTCAATCACCAAGTTGGCGACTTCGGCAAGTTGAATCAGGTAGTCTTTCTTCGCGTCCTTGTAAAACGGATAATAGCCGTTCTCCAAATAGGCGGAAAAGTATTTCAGCACCTTGGCCTTTTGAAACAGGTCGTAGGCAATCTCGATGTGCCGCTCCATGAGGTCGTCCAAGGCGATGGGTTCGGCAGTCTTTGCGCCCTCAAACGCCATATATTCGCGCAGTGAAAGGCCGCGCAGCGTGTAGAGCGTTTGCCGCCGCGACAAATCTACCTTGGAATGGTCGATTTCGAGCATCGAACTTCCAGTATAGACAATGTAAAGGTCTGTATAAGTGTCGTATAGATTCTTGATGCTGATGCTCCAGTCGGGGTATTTGTGTACCTCGTCGAGAAACAGGTGCGTCACGCCGTGGGCGTATTCGTAGGCCACCAATTCTTCCAAAGTGTGCGTCTTGAACCACAAGTTGTCCAACGAAACATATAAGGCTTCGGATTTTTTCGGGAAATGCTCTTTGATGTGTTGCAGCATCAGCGTTGTTTTCCCGACCCCGCGAGCGCCTTTTATGCCGATGATTCTCGTCTCCCAGTTAATCTTGTCATAGAGGTAACGCTTGAACTTCAGGTCGGTAGCTGAAAGCCTCATAAGGTAAGCATCAGTGATGGGTTTTACAATTTCGTCTTCCATTAGTTTTCTGTTTTACGCCGCAAAATTACAAAAAATCAAGTTTCCATCTGCGAAATTTTTCAAAAAAATAGCATTTTCATCTTCGAAATTTCATCTAAAAATAGCATTTCAATTTGCGAAAAACAATGGAAAAAACAAGTATCCAACTGCGAAAATCGATATGAAAATCAAGTTTCCAACTGCGAAATCTGGCATAAAAATAGCGTTTTCAACTGCGAAATTTGTAATATAGGAACTGCGAATTTTACAAATTGAACGAATGTCAATTTTGAATTTTGCAGCCAATGCTGCGGATTCATACGAATTGCCAAAGGCTAATCATTCGTGTCCATCCGCAACGAAGTAGAAAATTCTATTCGTATCTATTCGATTCATTCGTGCAATTTGTAGTTAAATCTTGAAAATTTGTATCTTTGCGCCTCGTTTATAATAGCACCAAAAATGAAAAAAGACATACCCGTATTGCTGCTCACCGGCTATCTCGGCAGCGGCAAGACCACCGTGGTCAATAAGATTTTGAACAACCGCAAAGGCATCAAGTTTGCCGTGATTGTCAACGATATAGGCGAAGTGAACATCGATGCCGACTTGATTGAAAAAGGCGGCGTGGTCGGCCAGAAGGATGACAGTTTAGTCGCCTTGCAGAACGGCTGCATCTGCTGCACCTTGAAGATGGACCTCATCCAACAGCTGCACGAAATCATTGTCATGCAGAAGTTCGACTACATCGTCATCGAAGCCAGCGGCATTTGTGAGCCTGAACCCATCGCCCAGACGATTTGTTCCTTCCCTCAGATGGCTTGGCAACTCACTAAGGATGGTCTTCCCATCTTGGACTGCATCGTGACCGTGGTGGATGCCCTTCGGATGCAGAGCGAGTTTGGTTGCGGCGACGATTTAATGAAGAAAAACCTTGCCGAGGACGACCTTGAGAGCCTCGTCATCCAGCAGATTGAATTCTGCAACATTATTCTGCTCAATAAAGCCTCTGAGATTTCGCCCGAGGAGCTGGAACGTGTGAAGAGCATTATCCGGGCCTTGCAGCCTACGGCTGAAATCATCGAATGCGACTACGGTGGGGTGGATTTCGACAAGATTCTCAACACCCATATGTTCGATTTTGATAAGGTAGCCACATCTGCCACTTGGATTAAGGCTGTGGAAGGTGCTGTGGAGGAAGAAGAGCATCACCATCATGACCATGAGGACGATGATGACGAAGATGAGGAAGAAGAACACGGACATCATCATCACCATGACCATGGAGGGGGAGAAGTGGAGGAATATGGCATCGGTACCTTTGTTTATTACCGTCGCGAGCCGTTCAATATGGCGCGTTTTGATGAGTTTGTGGCTCGCAAATTGCCCAAGAACGTTATCCGCGTAAAGGGCATCTGCTATTTCAAGAACGAGTACGATAACTGTTATATCTTTGAGCAGGCGGGCAAACAGGTGCAATTGCGCGATGCCGGCCAGTGGTTTGCCACCATGCCTGCTGATGAGTTGGAAGCCTTTATGGACCGTGAGCCCACCCTTCGCCGCGACTGGGACGACACCTATGGCGACCGTATGCAGAAGCTCGTCTTCATCGGGCAGCACATGGACAAGGAAGCCTTGGTGAAGGATCTGGATGCTTGCTTGACGAGGTGATTGTTCTGTCACAAAACCTACAAAACTTGCAAAACTTTATTTTAACGTTGGAAAGCCTGCCAACCAGCGGCTTTCCATCTGCCATCCATTTGGGGTAGGCAGCCTTGCTTTTTTGTGAAGTTTTGAGGGGCTTTTGAGAGTTTTGTGAGAAAAAATGTATTTTTGTGCTCATAAAAAGGCAAAACTATGGGCGTGACATTCGATAGTGAAAAACAGATGTTTGTGTTCGACTTTGGGCACGATGGCGCGGAAGACATTATCAATCTGACGGGCGACGGCTATCAGGTGAAGGCTTTCGGCAGGTGTTTCTATTATGGTTATGAGTTTTCGGAGCAGGTTGACGGCAATGTGCGCAGCGCGTTTATCAACTATGTGAAGTTCGCCAAAAACCTGCAAGACAATTTGACGTTAGGTAATTTGTCAGAGGGAGAATCTGCAATTGTTGAATTTGAAATGAATTGGGCAAAACAGATAAATTGTGCTTTGGTTATGGGAATGCAAGATGATAACGGTGCTATTTTTAATGTTTTCGTGAATCCAAAAGCCAATGAAAACGAGACCAAAAGCCATCTATATATTAAGCATACTATGACGGACTATTCTGCTTTTGAATGGAGTAATTATGCTGAATTAAGTAAGAGAATGTTTGAACCAATTCTTTTTAATGGATGGCGTATCGGAATGACTATCTGTTATGATTCTACTTTCCCGATTTTTAGTAGATTATACGGCAAACAGGGTGTTGACTTGCTTGTTAACAGTACTGGATATAATGCAAAGAAGGACAAACGGTTCAGATACCATAAAGTAAGATCGATTGAGAACAACTGTAATAGTGTTGTGACTATGCTATGGGATGAAAATTCTCGCAACCCGCCAACATATTGTTTTAATAGGGAAGGGGGAACAATTAATCCACAAAAATGTATTGATGACAATGTTGATATCTATGAAATTGAGTACGATAAGGGCACTCCTGAAATTGATGAGTATACCAAAAAGCAACAAGAATTCGTTAATAAGACCTTTGACTTGAAAATACCTGTGGGCAATGTTTGGAAGTTGATTGAAAAATCGGAGTTCGTTGATAAAAACGTTTATTGCTATTGTCAAAAAAATCGGAATGCCATTTTCTGCGTAATTAATGGCAATGAAATCTTAAAACCTGAAAAAGTATTGCAATTATTATACAACAAGAATCTTGATTTCATTGAAAACAAAAGTTTTGTTATTGTAAACCAACATAAGCATTTATCAGGCGCTTTTTTCCAAACTAAACTAGACACGGTCCTTAAAGTTAGGGCTATGGAAAACTATTGTGTTGTTGTTATGGAATCGAATGGTTTTTCCAAGTGTTACCAATGCACTAATTATAAAACTTCTCAAGTGGTTAAGCCAACTAATGATTTCTTTGGCATCGATTTAAGAAGGGCTAATGGCCCGAAACGCACGGGATTGCATAATAGTGAAAAATGGAATTCAAATATTGGATTTCTTGTTAGTACAATTGCAAAAAAGTGATTTTTAAACAAGGTTTTCTATGGAACAAAACATACATAATTCTCGATCACTAATTCAGAATAGCAACGGATTGTATCAAGATGCCTGTACTATCATCGAACAGGCACAAGCAATGGCTTACCGTGCCGTGAACGAAGTGCTAATCAAGCGCAATTGGCTACTTGGTATGCGCATTCAGCGAGAAGTACTGAAAGAAAAGCGAGCGGAGTATGGTGAACAGGTGGTCAAAGGCCTTGCAAAAGAACTGACAAGGCGGTTTGGATCGGGTTATTCTCGCAACAACTTATATAGGTGCGTTTCGTTTTATAAAGCATTTCCCGAAATTTTCCATTCAGCGAGTGGAAAATATGTCAGACTTTCATCGGATGGGATTTTGCAGTCTCTGATTGCGCAATTTGTGGATGGAGATACAATTGTCCCAGCAGTGGCGGGACAATCTGAAAAAGTCCCAGCAGTGACGGGACAATTTGAGCAACATGACATTTACAGCTTAATTATTTCAGAAAAACCCTTAAGGTTGTCATGGTCACATTATGCCATTATTTTGCAGGAAGACAGCAAAGAAGCCCGCGCTTGGTATGAGCAAGAAGCCGCCAATGAAATGTGGAGCACGCGCACGCTGCAACGCAACATCAGCAGCCAATACTACCATCGTTTGCTGCAATCGCAAAACAAGGAGTTGGTCCGTGACGAAATGAAGCGATTGACCCAACCGCTACAGGACAGGCTGGAGTATTTGAAGAATCCTGTAGTGGCCGAATTTCTTGGCTTCAAGAACAATACTGACTACACCGAGAGCGACTTGGAGCAACGTATCATTGACCACATGATACCATTTCTCATGGAATTAGGCAAGGGATTCGCATTGGTTGATAGGCAGAAACGCATCCATACGGAGAAAGAGGATTATTATATTGACCTTGTGTTCTACAATTATAACTTGTATTGCTTCGTGTTGATTGACCTCAAGACTACTAAACTTCGTCATCAGGATGTGGGACAGATGGATATGTATGTGAAGATGTACGATGAGATGATGATACCGCAAGGGCATAATCCCACCATCGGCATTTTGCTTTGCGCCGACACCGACGAGGATGTGGCTCACTATAGCGTGTTGAACGGCAATGACCAACTTTTTGCGGCGAAGTACCTCACTTATATGCCTACTAAAGAAGAACTTCGGCGTGAAATAGAGCAACAAAAGGAGTTCTTCAGACTTCAAAACAGTTAAATAAGAGATTTTACTATGGAACAACTCATTCAAACAATCAGCGGCTATGTCTGGAGTCCGGCATTGGTGGCCATCTGCCTCTTGGCGGGCTTGTATTTCTCTATCGGTACGCGCTTCGTGCAGGTGCGGCGTTTGCGCGAGATGGCGCGACTGCTCTTTTCGTCGGAAAAGGCCGATAAGACGGGCATCACCTCGTTTCAGGCGTTTTCGATGGCACTTTCGGGGCGCGTGGGAACAGGTAACATTGTTGGCGTGGCTACGGCCATCGGCTATGGCGGCCCAGGAGCCATCGTCTGGATGTGGATTATCGCTTTCTTGGGTGCAGGCTCAGCTTTTGCTGAGGCAACTTTGGCGCAAATCTATAAGGAAGAACACAAAGGCCAGTTTCGTGGCGGACCGGCATATTATATCGAGAAAGGGTTGAAAAGCAAGTGGCTGGCTGTGGTCTTTGCCGTGTGCGCAGTATTGGCCACGGGTTTTTTCTTGCCGCCAGTACAGTCCAACGGTATCGCGATGTCGTTTGCCAACACCTATCATATCGATGCTGCATGGATTGGAGCTATTGTCGCCGTGCTCATCGGCTTGGTGGTGATGGGTGGCGTGAAGCGTATCGCCAACGTGGCGCAAATCGTGGCACCGTTTATGGCGGTTTTGTATGTGCTGCTCTCGCTTGTCGTGTTGGCTTTCCATATCCGCGAAGTGCCTGACGTGTTCATGGACATGATACGAAGCGCGTTTGGCATGAATCAAGCTTTGGGCGGCATCCTCGGCTCGACCATCGCTTGGGGAGTGAAACGAGGTATTTACAGCAACGAGGCCGGCCAAGGCACGGGTGCCATCGTGGCGGGTGCGGCCAAGGTGTCGCATCCCGTCAAGCAGGGATTGGTGCAGGCGTTTTCGGTGTATATCGACACCTTATTGGTATGCACTGCCACCGCCGTGATGATTTTGGCCTGCAAGACCTACAACGTTTTTGACGCTTCGGGCAACATCCTTGTTGCTGCCGAGGGTGTAACATTGGGTGCTCCTGATGTCAGCTATACCACTGCTGCTTTGAGTACGCTTTTGGGAAACCATTTTGGCGGTGTCGTCGTGTCATACGCCCTGTTTTTCTTTGCCTTCACAACCATTATGGCGTATTATTATTATGCCGAAACCAATCTTGTCTATCTCTTTGGCAAGGGCAAATTAGAACAAGTTTTGATTTGGGTGCTGCGTATCGGTGTGGTCGGCATGGTGTTTTTTGGCTCTTTGCATGAGGCTAAGGCGATGTGGGATCTTGGCGACATCGGAGTGGGCACTATGGCATGGGTGAACATCATCGTGATTTTACTGCTCTCGCGCCAGGCGTTCAAGGCATTGAAATCCTACGAAAGGCAAAAGAAGGAAGGCAAGGAGCCTGTCTTCGACCCGAAGGAAATCGGGGCGCGGGGGGCGGAGTTCTGGGAGCAGAGGCACACTGAATGAGAATTTTTTCACGCAGAAATCGCAGAAAACGCTGAACCTGCCGGACGCAAACCTTTCGTCGCTTTGCGCTTCCCAAGATTGACTTCGTCGAATCTGCGATTTCTGCGGATTCTGCGTGAGAAAAAACCAGCGTGGAATCATCCCCCTTTCATCTCCCGCAGCAATTCCAACGCCTGCGTCACCGTGCTGACCTCCTTCACCACCAACTGCAATTTGTCGTTCACCTCTTTTACCGACGTGCGTTTCGGGTGGGTGATGATGTATTGCATCACGTTCTGGTAAACGCCCGTCTCGTAGTATTTCGAAGCTGGGTTGCTGACAAAATAGGCCGTCATGTTATGGTGACGCAACAAGATCTTTTCGAAGCCAAGGTCTTTGGCAATCCAGCGGAGACGTACCGTATTGAGTAAGTCGTTAACCTGCTTGGGGATAGGGCCGAAGCGGTCGATGAGGTGGTCGGTGAATTTCATCAGGCTCTCCTCGGTCTTGGTGCGGTCAAGTTCGCTATAGAGGCTGACACGCTCCTGCGTCGAGTTGATGTAGTCAGCAGGTAAACGCACCTCCATGTCGGTTTCGATGGTGCAGTCGGCAACATAGGTTTTTTCCTCTTCCTTGTCGAAGATGTCTTGGAATTCCGTCTCTTTCAATTCGAGAATGGCCTCGTCGAGGATTTTGTGGTAGGTCTCAAAACCGATGTCATTTATAAAGCCGCTTTGTTCCGCACCGAGGATATTGCCAGCACCTCTGATGTCCAAGTCGCGCATGGCGATATTGATGCCTTCACCGAGGTCGGAGAACTCTTCCAAGGCGCGGAGACGTTTTTGGGCATCTTGGGTCAGCGTGTTTATTGGCGGAGTCAGCAAGTAGCAGAAAGCCTTTTTATTGGAGCGACCCACACGACCACGCAGCTGGTGCAGGTCGCTGAGGCCATATCGGTGGGCATCGTTAATGATGATGGTGTTGGCGTTTGGGATGTCGAGACCCGATTCCACGATGGTGGTGCAGAGCAACACATCATAGTCGCCATTGATGAAATCAAGCATTATTTTCTCTAACTTGGCACCCTCCATCTGTCCGTGGGCGACAGCGATACGCACTCCGGGCACAAACCGTAAGATGAAATCATGAATATCCATGATGTTCTGTATGCGGTTGTGGATGAAAAACACTTGACCGTTGCGGGCAATCTCAAACTGGATGGCGTCGCGAATCAACTCACCATCGAAGCTTCTTAGTTCGGTCTGAACAGGATATCGGTTGGGTGGCGGTGTAGTGATGACGCTCAGGTCGCGGGCGCCCATCATGGAGAATTGCAACGTTCTCGGGATAGGTGTGGCGGTTAAAGTTAGTGTGTCGACATTGGCTTTCATTTCTTTCAACTTCTCCTTGACCGCTACACCAAATTTTTGCTCTTCGTCAATGATGAGCAGTCCCAGGTCTTTGAACTTCACGTCCTTTCCCGTCAGTCGATGTGTACCAATGATGATGTCGATTTCGCCTTTTTCGAGTTTCTTCAGGATTTCGGTCTGTTGTTTGGCAGTCTTGAAGCGATTGAGGTATTCGATGGTGACGGGGAAGCCGTCGAAGCGCTCTGTGAAGGTGTGGTAATGCTGTAAGGCCAACACTGTTGTCGGCACGAGTACAGCCACCTGTTTCGAATCGCAGCATGCCTTGAAGGCGGCACGCATGGCAACCTCCGTCTTGCCGAAACCTACGTCACCACACACAAGACGGTCCATGGGGTGTTCGCTCTCCATATCGCGCTTCACGTCGTTGGTGGCTTTCAGTTGGTCGGGGGTATCTTCGTAGATGAAGGAAGCCTCCAACTCATTTTGCAGGTAATTGTCGGGCGAGAACTGGAATCCCGGTGTGCGCTTTCGCTCGGCATAAAGTTTAATGAGCTCGCGGGCGATGTCTTTGACCTTGCTCTTGGTCTTGTTTTTTAGGCGGTTCCATGCACCCGAGCCGAG
>JAILDR010000180.1 GCA_024689285.1 Bacteroidales bacterium
GTAGAATCTTGATGGGAGCCGCGGCTCTCGTAATGGTGGCTGTTGCCATTATTGCATGTACGAAAGAAAAAGAAATGAGTTCCGAAACGGTTGAAAACATTGAAATGGTCTCAAGGGAAGACGACATGAACGCTTATCTGAAACAGTTTAAAGAAAGAATGCAGTCGGCATCAAGGGGTGACGAGACTCTTTCGATGGAAGATGCCCGTTGGCATCTTGAAGCAGTTCTGAACTATACATACGGAGATGCAGGACTTCCGTTTTCTGACATTCAATGTGACACGTTTTATTACAAGTTGCCAGCCCAAAACGAAGAGATAACTTTCGCCCAACTCAATCAAGCTTTTATTGAATTTTCAGAGAGTGTAGAAGAGTCTTATGCGGATTGTTCGTTGCCTGGAAAAAGTGTCCTTGCTATTCAAACAAGATTTGAAAGTGAAAGTAAAGATGGGGATATTTCTGTGCGATCCATTCTTAGTATTGGAGGCTCTTCTAATACAATCAATATGTGGTTTGATTCTACTGATTATTGGAATGAATGGTATTACGATTTTGGAGATGGATACATTGAAGCAGGTGGTAAATGTGGCCCATATGTAGGTGAGCATCCAGAAAGCGGTGCCCCATTGGAATTAACAAGAAAACTGAATTTGCGAATTCCCGCATATGGTTGTGTTCATGGAAGTGTATACTTTACTGATATAGAACCAATAGAGTTAAGACCTTATGGTTATGGCAATTTTATTTATGATGAGGGTAGTCCTTGCCATTACAAACTTTATTATCGAAACGAAGACCCTCATGAGCCCTGGGCATCGAATCCAGGAGGCTGTATTTGTCCAGACGACATGAACTATTATCTAAGCAAAGGCCCTGAATTGATTAACCATTATTGTCCATCGGGAAAAGTTGTCATTGGTGCATATTACCAAAGTAATGTAAGAGTGGGAATTGGTTCAAGAGCTGACAATTGCTTTCATGAATTGATTCTTGATTATGGGGTGTTACATTGCAATAACAATGGAGGTGGGGTGGAAGATTAATTGTTTTGAATAGAAATGCGTAGTAAAATAAGTTTATTAGTACTCTTGTGGATAGTGGCAATAGGTCCTCTCGCATCTCAAGAGAAAGGATTTCTGACCACGTTTTCAGAGGCAGACCACTCATGGTTTGTAACCGATGCCATAGAGACCTCAAATGGCGAATTCTTAGTCTGCGCGAATGATGATTGGGGATCAAGTAGTTTGTTGCTGAAACTATCTGCCGAAGGCGAAATGCTGTGTAAGACCATCGTTGCGGCTGAAGACACAACCATCAATGCCCATAGACTCTTTCAAATGCCCCAAGGCAATAGCGACGAGTATATGGTTTTATGCCCCAGTCATCCCGCCGATGGCAGTACGGCAGCGCTTATTCTCCTATGTGTCGATGAAAATCTGAACATTGTTTCAAGGAGAACGATGCCTTGCTCTTTCTTCGATGATGGAACCAAATTCTTTGACGCAAAGTTTCTGTTGACTGATGAATACGTGTTTGCTGCTTTGTCCTCAAGGCTACTAACATCTCCTTTTTTTCTTAACGCCATATTTATTACCAAATTTGATTTGGAAGGCAATCTGCTCAACAGCCAAAAGTTGGAAAGGGATTCGTTGGAATTTGTTTGCAATCTGTTTCATGACGAAGAGGATAGAATTGGTCTTTTTGGCGATTTTAGTCCTTCTCACATGGGCTTTTTGACCTTCGACCAATCTTTGAATCTTATCAGCCGAGACAGCATTTTCCAATGGTCATCTCCCGAAGGAGTTGGTAGCAACTTTTGTCATTATTCAATAATGGATATTAGTAACAGCCAGGCCGCCATGCTTCCGAATGGGTCATACATGGTTTCAGCAAGGCTATTAGAGAGTTTGCACCATGCCAATGGCTATCCTTATGCTCACGACCGTTCTGTTATCTTGGCCCAATACGAAAATGATTTCCATCAACCCGAACGCATGCTTATTACTGAACACATGAACGACAGCCTTGAATATCCGGCATTTTATAGGTCAATGGATTTTCGGGAAACAGATGAGATGAAATGTAAGGTTTACCAGTGTGCTATTCTCAACGAGTATCCTGGGTTCGGGCTGCATCAGCCGTATCCAACAGGCATTGTAGTCACCAAAACAGACCAAGACCTCAATGTTGAATGGAAAAAACGTTTTCTGAAAGATGGAAATTATCAAGCTATGGCCATCAATGCTACTGCTGATGGTGGCTGTTTGGTGGTTGGTTCCTTAGGAGATTATCAGACGCAAAGGTTCGATGTTTTTGCGCTGAAAATCAATGCCGAAGGTGCTGTCGGTGTTGATGAGATCCAAGAAGAGAGTATGGCGTTTGTCTATCCCAATCCTGCTCATGAAGCCATAAGAATTAGTGGCATAGAGGCTAAGGAAACGCTGGTTTATAATGCTTTGGGGCAGTGTGTGATGACCTTTCGTGGCAACGAGGCAAGTGTGGCGACAATGGCTGCTGGAGTTTATCTGTTGAAGGTTACAGATGACAACGGAATAACGCAAACCATACGTTTTGTTGTAGAAGAATAAACTATTGATAAAAGATTAAATACAAACCAAAAAAAGTAGACATTATGAATAAACTCAAAATCACATTGGGAGCTATGACTCTCGCAGTGGCAGCTGTTGCCATCATTGCATGCAGCAAGGAAAAGACAGCGCAACAGGAAACTACAATCGTGCTACAAGCGGCAAACCACAACGATCTTACTCTCGCAGAAATTGCTGAGGCTATGAGCTGGGGGGAGGGCAAGGCCTTCTTCGAAAACCAACCTATCAAAGACTATACTGCCGTGTGTGAAATGGTCGTGAATGATTGTGGAATAAACGAAAAAGAATTTGACATTCCTTATTACATTTCTTGGGAATTGAAAATGCCTAATAATACCTGTAACCCCAATTATCCCGGTACTTGCTTAATGATTAGAAAGAAAGAGAACTCGTCATTGCAGGCCAATGCCACTGGGTATTTTGAAGATGATAAATTGGTTATCATCCCAACCACTGAGGAGAATGGCTTCACAGCAGATGGTTATTTGGTCGTTGGAGGGCCGGTCGTTATAGAGAATGATAACGTCGTCATACAAGAAGGTATTTATGCGGCCTACTACGATGAAGAACAGGGAAAGTATTCTGCAGTGGCTGTGGATTATTATAGATAAAATGAATTAAAGTTGTTCTAAAAGACGGTATTCAAGGATGCTGATTGTTTTTCAGCATCCTTTGTGAATTTATGACAATTAATTCATAAATTTGCATCAAATTATCAATCGAATTACAATGAAAGATAGAACTCTGAGAAACATTTATTTATGTTGTTATATTGCCTTGGCCTTTTGCATTATTTGGGCAGCTTCTTCTGTAATCAATTTCACCAACATCATGTTTGGCAAATACGCATCTTCTCATCCTATTGATTGGTCGGTAAATACAACAATGAGAATAATCGTTTTCATTTGTTATCTGTTAGGATCAGTTGCTATGGTAATCCTCTGTGTCAAAGCCGTATTCAACACCTTGAAAGGTCTTCGCCAAAATACGGTTTTCCCAAGGAGCAATGAAAAGCTGATGTTTTGGATTGCTTTGGCCAATTTCATTCAACTTTTTGGGGCTTGGAATCTCCAGATTTTGTGGAATGATGATGAGGTGTTAGCAATAACTGACAAAAATATCGTCACGCCCTTCTTCCTGTTTTTCTTCGCCTTCATGTACAAAGTGGCCGCCGATGCTGTGGAAGAAAATAACTTAACCATTTGAGCTATGATTATCGTAAACCTTGACGTAATGCTCGCCAAGCGCAAGATGCGCTCCAATGAATTAGCAGAGAAGGTTGGCCTCACCCAGGCCAACCTCTCCATCCTGAAGACGGGCAAGGCCAAGGCCATCCGTCTCAGCACTTTGGATGCTATTTGTCGTGAACTGCAATGCACGCCTGGAGATATTTTGGAGTATCGGGAGGGATAAAAAAGCTATCCCAATCCTGCCAAAGGAACCATTAGAAATGGTGGCGAGGAGGCCAAGGAAACGATGGTATATGATGCACAGGGGGCCTGCTGAAGTTTTGTCGCTTGTTTATAAAAAACCATAGAAAATGCGCGATTCATGTAAAAGTCGCCCAAAAAAGTGTATCTTTGCGGCGAAAAGTCGCCTAAAAAAGTGTAACGATTCGCTAAAAAGTCGCCCAAAAAAGTGGTAATATATAGATAATCAATACATTAAAAAACAGCGGTTAACATGTTCAAAAGGAAGATAGAGACAACGTTGCTGCAATGGAAAGCTAAAGAAGACCGCAAACCTTTGGTAATCAAGGGGTGTCGACAATGTGGAAAGACGAGCTCTGTGCTTGATTTCGCCAAACGGAATTATGCGAACGTGGTTTATCTCGACTTTCACGAGCACAAAGAGTACAAAGCCTTTTTTGCTGGTGCACTCGATGTGGACACGTTGACCTTTAATATTTCCGTAGGTATTCAGGGTGCGAGGTTTGTGCCTCATGAAACTTGTATCGTACTCGATGAAATCCAGGATTGTCCTAATGCACGTGCTTCACTTAAATTCTTCAAGTTGGACGGGCGTTACGATGTGATATGCACAGGCTCACTTCTTGGCGTGAATGGCTATAAAACCAAGGAAGAGCAGGAAGAAGAAGAATCCGCCTCCATACCGGTGGGATTTGAGCAGATTGTTTCGATGTATCCGATGGATTTTGAGGAATGGTTATGGGCCAATGGTATTGAGCAGATGCACATCGATTATCTGCGGAGCTGTCTTCAGAATGAGAAGCCTGTCAATGAAGCCATTCATCAACGTATGCAGCAACTTCTTCTTAGATACGTAGTTGTTGGTGGAATGCCTGAGGCTGTTACGTCTTTTTTTGAGAGTAACAATATGAACGAGGTCTTTGAGGTTCAACATGGAATCATCGAAACCTATAAAGCAGATATGCTGAAATATGCATTGTCGGAAGACAAGCCCCGTATTCGCGAGTGTTTTGAGTCCATTCCTGCCCAGTTGGCCAAGGAAAACAAAAAGTTCCAGTATACCACCATCCGTAAGGGTGCACGTTCACGTGATTATCAAGGCAGTATTCAATGGATTGAAGATGCGGGGATTATACAACGTTGCTATAACACTTCAATTACGGAATTGCCTCTGGCGGGCAATGCTATTCCCGATTGTTTCAAAGTCTACATGGTTGACATTGGCTTGTTGGTGAGCATGTTGGAGTTCGGGACGGCTTGGAGTATTCTTCAGGGCGACTTGAATGGGTATAAAGGAGCTATATATGAAAACCTTGCGGCTGATGTTTTTGGAAAAATGGGCCGCAAACTGTATTATTTCCAGAAAGGGGGCGGGCTTGAATTGGATATGCTCATTCGTTACAAAGGCGAGTGTTGTCCGCTAGAATGCAAATCCACCACGGGAAATGCCAAGTCGCTGAAAACCGTTTTGAAACACCCAGAGCATTATCACATCGGTCATGCGATAAAATTAGGCGAATACAATGTGGGACGCAGTGGGCAGATATTGACGCTACCTTTTTATATGTCGTTTTTGCTAACGGAATATTAATGTAAAACAAAAATCTATGAAAACTCTAAGAACGATGGCTGTTGCACTATGGGTGGTTGTGGCTCTGTCGTGCGTCTCTTGCCAGAAAGAAAAGGCGGGTGTGTATGCGCCCAAGAAGAAAATCCAGAGGATTTATTACTCATGGAACAGCACCGAGAAACTGCCCTACCAACAATGGGAGTGGGAAGACGATAGGATTAGCTCCATTACCCATTATGCCAATTTCCAGTTGAAGGACGACACATGGGAGGAGGTCTTCACCTACGAGGACAACCGCATCAAGCGAGTGGACAATCTCTCTGACGGGGAGTACATTACCTATGAATACAGCGACAATCACCTGAGAGCAGCCACCGTGTGCTACCATAACTACACCGAATGCACATGGGCAGTTGGCTACGATGGCGACTACATTACAAAGCTCACTGGCACATTCTATGGCAAGAAGAAATGCAGTCACGAGATACACCTCAACCCCCTGTCGCACCTGTTTTCACCTGACTTGTGCGCCAGCATCGCCCAATGCGAGCAGCATACGACACATTATCGACATCAAGATGACAACTACACCATCTCCTTGCAACTTGTCTGGGAAGACGGTAATATCAGCCGGATTGTTTATTCAGACAATCATGATGTTTATACCTTACAGTTGCAATACGACGACAAACGCAGTCCTTGGTATGGATTCATGGGTGGCCTTGATGATTACATGACCAGCCTCGAAGCAGGAAGCACAACCTTTGCCCAACACAACGTGACCACGATGGTTTATAAGGAAGAGTACTACACGGATACGATTTGCTATTCCTACCAATACGACAGCGACAAGTATCCCATCCTGCAGGCCAGGTACATCGCTGGCGATCCAGACGAAAAACGTGTGCTTTATTATGAATACAATTAATCACGACGATATGAAAAAGTATAGTTTTCTGATTCTGATAGCAACAGCTTTGCTGGTGGCCGCTTGCCATCCGGTTGAAGACCTCAAGGAATTCACCAAGGGCGTGACGGTAACTACTGCTTCCCCGACCCTCGTAATCAATACCAATGCTACTTTGGGTGCCGAAGTGACTGCCGATGACCCCGGGTTGCTGTTGGAGCTTGGTGTATGCTGGAACCTCACGGGAAGCCCTACCGCCGCCGACCCGTGCTTCAAGACCTATCGCTGTTCGCAGCCCTTCAGCTGCTTTGTCGGCAACCTGGAGCCTAATTCCGTCTACCACGTGCGCGGCTATGCCAAATACGGCACGGAATACTGTTATGGTGAAGAGAAGACCTTCGCCACTACTTCCGAGACCTCTGAATCCATTGTCGCCACATTGGAAGCCTACGACATCACCTCACGCAGTTTTTGGTGTAATGCCATCATCAAGCCTTTTGGTGTCACCAATTGGTACGCTGGCGTGTGCTACAGCACCCGTCCCGTCTTCACGATTGATGATTGCGATGGGGCTGAGATAGGCGCTTACAGTAACGGTCTTTGCCGCACCATGTGCTATGAACTTACGCCAGACACGCAGTATTACTACCGAGCCTACGTGGCATACAATAACGAAGCCGGAGACTCATACAGTTTCCTGTACGGTAACATCCGCAGTCTGACCACTTTGAATGATTAAAATCATAACAACGATGAACACTTCAATCCCCAACCGTCTTTTCGCCCGCAACAGGGCAAACCTTGCGGCCCAGCTGCCGCCTAAGTCTGTCGCCGTTTTCACCGCCAACGAGCCTATGCCGCGCAACGGCGACCTGTTTTATCCCTTCCGCCAACAGTCGGATTTCTTTTATCTCACAGGCATCAACGAGGAGAATGCTTTCCTCGTCATCGCTCCCGACTATCCTGACGAGACGATGCGCGAAGTCCTTTTCATCGAACCCTATGATGAAGTGAAAGCCACCTGGCAGGGCGAGATGCTTGACGCGAAACAGGCTGCGGAGCTTTCTGGCATCAAGACCGTTAAAGGCAGCGACGGTTTCTGGATGACCTTGAACGACTACGTTTTCTCAGGCTTCGGCGACACGATTTTCCTCAACAGCTACGAGTATCCGAAATACGAGTGCAACACGGAGACCATACAACAGCGTTTCGTCAACAAGGTGAAATCGCTCTACCCGATGCACAATTACGGGCGCACGGCACCGATACTCAATGCCTTGCGTATGGTGAAATCGGAAGACGAAATCAACATCACGCAGCAGGCTTGCGACATTACCTCGAAGGCCTTCCGCCGCTGCTTGGAGATGGTGAAGCCCGGATTGTATGAATACGAGGTGCAGGCCGAAATCGAATATGTCTTCAAGAAAAACAACGCCTCGGGCCAAGCCTTCGACCCCATCATCGCGGGGGGCAAGAACGCCTGCTGCCTGCATTACTCGAAGAACCAGAGCCTCTTGAACGACGGCGACCTGTTGCTCTTCGACATCGGTTGCGAACTGAAGAACTATGCCTCCGACATGAGCCGCACCATACCTATTAATGGAAAGTTCACTCCGCGACAGGCGGATTGCTACAACGCTGTGCTGCGTGTAATGAAGGAAATCACCAAGCTTTATCGCCCCGGAGGCACCATTAATGAGATTAATGAAACCACCCATCGCCTGATGGAGCAGGAAATGATCAGGCTGGGCCTGTTTACCGCCGAGGAGGTGAAGAAACAAGACCCCAACAAGCCTTTGGAACGCCAGTATCTGATGCACGGTATGTCGCACCACATCGGATTGGACGGTCACGACAGCATCGACAAGTTCAAGCCTTTCGAGCCGGGGATGATACTGAGTTGTGAACCAGGTATCTATATCCGAAAAGAGGGCATAGGCATACGCATCGAGAACGACCTGCTCATCACCGAGGGCGAGCCCATTAATCTGTTTGAAGGATTGCCGACGGAAATTGCCGAGATTGAGGAGGCGATGAAAAAATAGTGGACAATTATTCACTTTTTCAGTGAAGAATAGAAATTGTTTGTATTTTTGCATCCGATAAAGCTATGGAGATAAAGTTTGAAAAGGAGTATTTGGAAGAACTGTACTATGATGGTAAGGCCAGTAATAAGAAGTACAGATTTCAGCCGCAGGTAATTAAGAAGTATCAGAAAAGAGTTGATACGCTTGCGAGTGTGACAAGGATTGAGGAGCTGTTTACGCTTAACTCGCTGAATTTTGAAGCGATGGGAAGTTCTGATAGCTATTCTATCCGAATCGATTATCACTACAGACTTGAGTTTCAAGTCAGCAACTCCGAATTAGAACCCATTGTTACCATTTGCTTAATCACAGAAATCACTAACCACTATCAATAGGAGGCGAAATAATGAATACAAATCGAATCCCTACACACCCAGGGGATGTAATCAAAGAAGAATTGGAGTATAGAGGAATTTCGCAGAAGAAGTTCTCTGAATTGACAGGTGTTTCCTACACGATGCTCAACGAGATATTGAATGGCAAACGTCCTGTTACTAGTGACTTTGCCCTTATCGTAGAGGCCGCACTTGGAATCAGTCCTCAATTATTGATTAATATGCAATCGCGATACAATATGGCCGTTTCGATGAATCAGACGTCTTTTCTAACACGTCTTGACCACATAAAAAGGTTATGCGCAGCAGTTTTCTAATCCTAATGTCAAATTCTAACAAATCTGAATCAAATGAAACAATACGTATTAATGATGATGGCTCTAATCGGGTGCATGGGTTGGCTTCAAGCGCGGCCCGTGGATGCTGAGCAGGCCAAGGTGGTGGGACAACAGTTTGTCCGCGCCAATTTCAACAATGAAGCCAAGTCGGAAGCCCTGCAACTGGTTTATACAGGAGTGACCTCGCGCAACGAGGCCTGCTTCTATGCCTTCAACGTGGGGCAGGAGGGCTTCGTCATCGTGTCGGCTGACGACAGGTTCCGTCCCATCGTGGGCTATTCCGACGAAGGCCCCTTTGCTACCGGGAATCCCTCGCCCGAACTGATGTTTTATCTCGACAGAATCATTGAGGCCCGCACGAGCCGCAATGCTGTCCTCTTTGACGATACCGCTGAGGAATGGCAGAGCGTGATGACCACAGGCCGTCTGCTCTCTCGCAATGGAGGTCGTGGTGTCGACTATCTCTGTACCACCAAGTGGAACCAGGACTCGCCCTACAACCTTTATGCCCCCGAAGTCGGCAGCGGCCCCGGTGGACGTTGCTATGCAGGCTGTGTGGCTACGGCGATGAGCCAGGTGATGAAGCGCTGGGACCATCCCATGAAAGGTACCGGAAGCCATTCGTATTATTGCTACGGATATGGCACGCAGTCGGCCAACTTCGGCAATACCACTTACGATTGGGAACACATGCCCGACCGCCTGGGCGGCGCTTCGCAACAGGAAATTGAGGCTGTGGCTTTGTTGATGTACCATTGTGCTGTGGCTGTCGACATGAACTTCGCCCCCGATGGCAGCGGTGCCAACTCGTGGGATGTGCCGTCGGCCATCCGTCAGCATTTCTCTTATTCCAACCAAGCCAGCCTGAAGAGCCGCGATGAATACTCGCTCACCAACTGGCAGAACATGCTGAAGGAACAGTTTGACCTCGGCTGGCCCGTGTATTACTCCGGCTTCAGCAACAGCGGCGGTCACGCTTTTGTGTGCGACGGCTACACCGACGACGACCTCTTCCACTTCAACTGGGGATGGGGCGGCAGCAGCGACGGCTGGTTCGTTATCGACGAAATCGACTATGCTGGCTGGGCGCAGGCCATCTTCAACTATGTGCCTTCCGATGTCTATACCTATATGCCGCAGGAGCCTACCAACTTTGACGTGGCCTCGCTGGGCGACTTCGACTATTCCGCCACCCTCACCTGGACCAACCCGACGCACAACATACACAACTCGGCCTTGACCTCTATCGACCAGATTGTTATCACCCGCGACGGCAAAGTTGTCCACATCATTGAGAATGCCGCTCCTGGCGCCAGCATGAGCTATACTGACCACTATATGCCTACCTTCGTGAAATACGGCGTTTATGCTGTGGTTCATGGCGCGAAGAGCCAGGTGGCCCTCGATGAGGGTGTGGTCCTTGGCCCTTCATGCGTCTGGCGCATCGATATGATTTCCGACAATGCTGCGGGTTGGGACGGTGGCTACCTTTCTTTCGTCAACGATGCTGGCGTTGAGGTGGCTCAAATGACCGCTTATGCCGCTACGTACAGCAGCAATGTTGAACTACCGCTGGGCCGCGTCAGCATCATTTGGAACAAACCCGCTACCGCTATTGATAAGGTCGGTTTCGACCTCAAGGACGAGGCCGGCAACACGGTGGTCAGCTTCGAAGGCGGTTCCAATGATTTGAACAAGGGCCTGTTCTTCATCGCCAACAATAGCTGTGGAAACGAGTCGAACCACTATGCTCCGAGTCATTTCAGGGCTACGCGCAACGGAACCTCGGCCCAACTTTATTGGGATGCCCCTGCCGGCCAGGTGAATCATTATTACGTCTATCGCGACAATTTGCTGTATGCCGTCGCCCAAACGACGAACTATACCGATAATGATGCCGCTGGTTTCCATAAATATTTTGTTACTGCCGTCAACGAAAACGGCGAGTCGGACCATTCTAATTACGACAACGTCGGCGGCGATAGCTCATGTGAAACACCTACTCATCTCCGTTACGAGATGACCTCGCCCTCCAAGGTGAAGGTGTCGTGGGATGCGCCGCAAGACGAAAACCTCACGGGCTATATGCTCTATCGCCGTGGGAAAGGCGAGGATTTCAAGCGTATCAAGCTGTTGACCAAGACTTTCTACACCGACAACTTGAACAGCCAACCTGACGACATGTATGAATACACCGTCACCGCTTATTATCAGAACAACGACTGCGAGTCGGGCTATGCCACAGCCGAGGACAATCCGGCGATGCATTTCGTGGAGGTCAACAAGAGCATTGTCCCGCAGCATCTTGTGGCCGAAATTGATGGCGACGACGTTGTTTTGCATTGGCAAGAGGCTACTATGGCCTTGAGTTATAATGTCTATCGCAATGGTGAGAAGATTGCCGAAGGCCTTACGGAGCCTACTTATATCGACAATACTGCCGCTGCGCAGGAGTCCTATAGCTACACGGTTACGGGTGAAACCGATTTCATCGAATCCAGCCCCTCCAATGAGGCTAATGCCGATTGGACTTCTTTGTCGGAGGAGATGGTCGGGAATCAGCATATTGTTGTGTATCCCAATCCCACCAACGGTGTTTTGACCATAGAAACACAGTATGCAGCATCGATGACGACGGAATGCGCTGTCTTCAATATGATGGGGCAGGAGGTGATGCGTCAGGTGGGCACTGGCAGCCAGATGAATCTTAACCTCTCGGCTTTGCCCGAGGGGACGTATTTCGTCAAGGTCGTTTCCGAAAGCGAAAGCAAAACCGTTAAAGTCGTTAAAATCCAATAAACCAATAAGACATGAATAAAACTTTGAAACAGTTAGCCCTCTTCCTGCTATTGGGAACGGCAACCTGCGTGGTTGCCCAGGAGGCTGAAGAAGAGAAACTTATCTATCAGATTACCGAAACGGTCAACGTCAAGCATACGCCCGTTGACAACCAAGGCAGCTCAGGCACTTGCTGGTGCTTTGCCGGTGCAGGATTCGTTGAAGCCGAAATTTTGCGCAAGTACGGCAAGGAGTTCAACCTTTCGGAAATGTACTTTGTCCGTAACGCTTGGACCGAGAAGGTGGTGAAATACGTCAGGATGCACGGCTTCAACACCTTGAGCCAAGGTGGCGAGGTGATCGATGTGTTATATATGCTCGACCGCTACGGCATGATGCCCGAAGCCGACTATTCCGGCAAAGTCATTGGTGAGAGTCGTCACATGCATGGTGAGATGAACGAAGTCATCACCAACTTCGCCAAGAGCATCACCAAGCGCAGCAACGGCAGGTTGACGCCCACCTGGCAGAAAGCTATGCCAGGCATCCTCGACGCCTACTTGGGCGAAGTGCCGGAAGACTTCACCGTCGACGGCAAGAAATACACGCCCAAGTCGTTTGCCGAGGCCTACCCGCTGAACCTCAACGACTATGTTGAAATCGCCTCCTTCACCGACCAAAAATACAATAAGCCTTTCATGGTGGAAATTCCTGACAACTGGACGTGGACTCCTGCCTACAATCTCGAGTTTGACGCTTTGTTTGAGGCTTTGGACTATGCCCTTGAACATGGTTATACGGTGGGTTGGGCGCAGGATGTCAGCGACAAGGGCTTTTCGCGCAAACAGGGGGTGGCCATCGTTCCCGAGGATCCTGAAGATGCCCAACTATGGGAAGAAGTCGTGAAGGAAAAGACCATCACCGCAGATGACCATCAGAAGGCTTACGACAACTGGGAAACCACCGACGACCACTCCATGCTCATTGTTGGCATCGCCAAGGACCAGAACGGCACAAAATATTATAAGGTGAAGAATTCGTGGGGTGAGGCCGGCCCCTACAAAGGCTATTGGTACTGCTCTGACGCTTTTGTCCGCCTCCACACCGTTTTCTTTACGCTTCATAAAGATGCCCTCTCGAGGGATGTGCGTAAGAATTTGGGGTTATAAGATGCTTTGTAATTGATTGTATATCAAGTTAATGAAAATTATTTTTACTTTCAACAAAAAAATATCAACAATTATTGATAATTATTGCAAAAAAAGAAATACTTTTGTGCAACAAAAATCATTGTATGATATGATATCAAAAACATGCATGAAAATGCATGGTAAAAATAAGAGAATGAAGCTATGAGACAGAGGATTATAACTATAATTGCATTATTGGCATTGTCACTTGGAACAGCCGCTATGCGCGAAACAAAAGCACAGATGTTTATGTATTATGACCCGTTTGAGCTGAATGAGCCAGAAGTGGAAGAGGAAGAGATTGCTTATTTTGAGCCGTCTTCGGTGAATTATACTGCGATGATTTGGGCTGGAGTTGCGGTGTGGGCTGTATTAGCTGGGGTGTTGCTGAGGTATATCCGTATCCATAAGAGCAGACAGAGAAGAAATCATGTAGAGCAGATGAGAAATTGGTATTATGGCAGAGCTGCTGCTATGATGGTACTATTATTATTGTTTACTCTTCCGACCAAAGCGCAGGTTTTCGAGAATGAGGAGACAAGAGAACGTGTCCAAATGTCCAATCTGCCTGGAGGAACTTATAAAGAACCTAAAGCAAAGGGTGGCGATAAAGGCATGTATGCTCCTTTAGGTGGCGAGGTGTTGTTACTGAGTTTGCTCGGTGGAGCCTACCTTATTGGTAAAAGAGGCAAGAAAGACGAATAAACTTAGTCTTGTTTTATATCTCATTCCGTCTTGTAAATTAATGTAGGGCTGTACTTGGTGCAGCCTTTTTTTGTGTAGAAAACAGCCGAAGATTTGTTTTTGAAAAGAAAAAACCATTAACTTTGCAGTCAAATTGATATTTTGTTCCTAATTAAAAAACATCACAATGAAATTCAAACACTTACTTACCGCAACCGCATTGATGCTCAGCGTCTGCGCCGTTGCACAACCTTCGACGCCCAAAACTGAAGAAAAAGAAAGTGAAGGCTTCAAGTTCACCACGGTGAAGGAACTCCCCGTCACCTCTGTCAAAGACCAAAACCAAGCCGGAACCTGCTGGTGCTACAGCTCGCTGGCTTTCTTTGAGGCCGAACTGCTCCGTATGGGCAAGCCCGAGTATGATTTCTCGGAAATGTACATCGTTTACAAAACTTATCTTGACCGCGCTGAGGCTGCTGTTCGTACCCACGGTGACGTGTCCTTCTCGCAAGGTGGCTCCTTCGGCGACGTGCTGTATGCCATC
Organism: Bacteroidales bacterium; assembly: GCA_024689285.1. The sequence goes on from JAILDR010000180.1 coordinate 14,473, forward strand.
AAGCACTATGGCCTCGTGCCCGATGAGCTGATGCCTGCCGGTGCCATGCACGGCGACTCGCTGTCTAACTTCACCGAGCTCTCCGCTGTCACCGACCCCTATGTGGCTGGTGTCATCAAGAGCCGCAAAATCCAGATGGACAAGGACGGCAACCCGCTGTGGAAGAAGGGCCTTGCCGGTATCTATGATGCCTATCTTGGCGTGCCTCCGACTGAATTTACCTACAATGGCAAGAAATACACGCCTATGACCTTTGCCGAATCCACCGGCCTCAACATGAACGATTACGTCAACTTGACTTCTTTCACGCACCATCCTTTCTATGAGCCCTTCGTCATCGAAGTGCAGGACAACTGGCGCTGGGGTCAGGCTTGGAACCTTCCCATCGACGAGTTTATGCAGGTGATGGACAACGCTATCGCCAATGGTTATCCCATCGCTTGGGGCTCCGACGTCAGCGAGGCTGGCTGGCTCCATGGAACGATGGCAGGTATCGCCGTCCTTCCCGACCTCGAAGCCAAGGGTCGTGACCTCCAAGGCAGCGATATGGCCCACTGGCTGGGCATGAGCGCCGCCGACCGCAGAAAGGAAGCCCAAAACGGTCCCACCCCGCAAAAGTGGGTCACCCAGAAAGAACGCCAAATCGCTTACGATAACTACGAGACCGGTGACGACCACGGTATGCTCATCTACGGCACCGCCAAGGACCAAATCGGCAACGAATACTTCATCGTGAAGAACAGCTGGGGCGATGCCGGCCAGTATAAGGGCATCTGGTACGTCTCGAAGGCCTTCGTGCGCTACAAGACCTTGAATATCGTGGTCCACAAAGACGCTCTGCCGAAGGATATTGCCAAAAAGTTGGGCATCAAATAAATACCACTTAAAGTCGAAAACACAAACAAAGGGAAGGCCTCAGAGCTTTCCCTTTGTTGAAATAAAACCTATGCTTGTGAAAAAGAACATATTATTGCTTGCCTCCATGATCCTCATGGTTTCGTGCAACGCACAAAACACCAACAACATCAAGGACATGAAAACAGAACGCTTGACCTACTTTAGTTTTAACCACCACAACACGATGGCCCGCTTCTACGGGGAAAGCTATCAAGTTAGTGCCGGAAAAGATGGACGCATCCACGTTATCATCGATGAGGGATTCCCCAAAGAAATGGATTTCCTCATTGACGACACCACTATCTTCGATGCCCTGACTGCCATTGTGAAGGAGTTCAAGATGGACAAGTACAAAAGTGACTATGAGCCTTCGATGCGTGTCTTTGACGGCGATTCTTGGTCACTTTACTACAAATACGACTCCGGACAAAGCCACAGTTCGGGAGGCTATATGGCCTGGCCCGACAACTATAGAGAAGCCCGCAGCGCCATCAACGAGTATTTTCAGCAATGGCGGGAATACGCCAAAGAAACCAAGAGAATCGACTCGTTTCAATACACCAGCAAGAACAACCAAGGCTGCGACATAGAATACCGCTTAGAACGTGGCGAAGAGGAAGCCACGTTGTATATTCGCAATGCGGAATATGGTACTGACGAGCAGCGCTTTGTCAGCAACGATTTTCTGGATGAGCTACAAGAGTTGGTGAACATCTATCGCTTGAAAGATGACGGCAACCGCACGACTGACGACGACAGCGTTACCAATTACCATTACCTTGTTTATTATAACAACGGCGATACGATTGACGTCAAAGGTTATTACACCACTTTTTTGAGTGGTACAGGCGAGGCTTTCGAGGGCTTCTTCGAACGTTGGCTGCCTGAGAAAAAATAGAGGATTCAGCGTTTCATCGGCTCGAACCCTTTGCCGTATGCCCCCATCACGGTGTTCATCGTCATGAAAGCCTTGGGGTCTTCGTCCTTTACGATACGCAGTATTTGCTGTGATTCGCGCTTGTGGGCCACCACCATCAGGATGGGGCCTTCGTGTTTGGTGTACCAGCCTGTTCCGTTAATGACAGTCACGCCGCGCTGCATCTCGTTGGTGATACGGTCGGCCACTTTTTCAGGCTCAGAGGTGAAGATGAAGGCTTGCACGGTTTGCTTGTTGCCTGTCAGCACCAGGTCAATGCAATAGCTGCACACCCCCATTACCACAAAGCTGTAGATGAAGTCCTCGATGGTGTTGCCCACGATGAAACCGCAGGCGATGATGATGATGTCGCAAAGCAGGATGACGCGTCCCTGCGAGATGTTGCGGTATTTGCAGACAATCATGGCAATGATGTCGGTACCGCCTGTGCTGCCTCCTTGAGTGAAGGCTATGCCGATGCTCAAGCCAGCCAATCCGCCGCCAAGTATGGCAGCCAGGAAGTGGTCGCTGACAAAAGGTTGCATGGTGCCAGCCATCATCGGGTCGGTGATGTAGTGCTGCAAGAGCGACATGAACAGCGATGCCATGATGATGGAATACGCCGTCTTGATGCCGAAGCCTACGCCGATGACCTTCAGGGCAATCAATAAGAGAATGGCGTTGATGACGAATACGGAGATACCGGTGGAGATACCTGTTCCCCAATAAATCAAGGCTGCGATGCCGCTCACGCCACCGCCCATCAGGTGGTTCGGGATGAGGAAGGCTGTCCAGCCCAAGCACATGGTGAAGAGCGCAAAGGTGATGATGGCGTAACGCTTTACTTCTTCTAAAACTTGTTTGTTCGATGCTTTCATAATTCGTTGAGTTTTATTGGGCAAAAGTAATACATTTTATCGATTTAGTGGACACAACTATTTCTTTCCTTATTTTTGTGTCGCCCATGTCACAAAACGGACTCTTCATTCGTCTTATGATTGTAAAGTTCCCAAGATGGACCCCGAATTTGAAAAGACATATCGAGACCACTACCCGAAACTGTTCAGGATTGCGGCCAAGATGCTGCATGACCCAGAGGGGGCAAAGGATGTCGTACAAGACGTGTTCACGGCGTATTATTTCGCGATGAGCAACGAGAAAGTCATTCGCGACACGAAAAACTGGCTCGTCAGGAGTACCATCAACAAGGGAATCGACTACAAACGGAAAGCGGCAAGGACCGTCACGATGGAAAAACCTCTGCCCGAAACAGGTGAGCAAACGCTTGACGAGGCTTCCGATATCCTCAATGCGATAGCGCATCTCAACGAGAAGGAACAAACGCTTGTTGTGCTTTACAGCGAGGGTTATTCCTACAAGGAAATCGCGGAAATGACGGGGCGCAACCTGCCATCCATCGGGAAAACCCTGTCGAGAATCTTGGATAAACTCAAAAAAAGTATGCTATGAAACACTTGAATGACAGAACGATACAAAGCTATATCGACAATGAATTGCCGGAAAGCGAAAGAAAGAAGGTGGAAATGCACCTCGAAGAATGTCCATCGTGCAGTCAAAAAGTTGAAGCACAACGCGCTCTCACCGAAAAACTGAAAAACTCGATGGAAACCTTGGTTTCAGACAACGTCGCGGTGCCAGAATTCAGTTTCGGGAAAGCAACAAGGCCAGAAGTGAACGTCAACCGCATTGTCCTTATCTCCTCTTTGGCAACGGCTTGTTCTATTGCGCTTATCGCAGTACTTTTCAATCTCTTGTTGAAGCCCAAGCCGACTGATTACATCTTCGATTATTACACCATCGAAGATTACGATGCCAACAAACCTTTTGCTGAACAAGAATTTGCTGAGTTCAAACTGCATATACAAGCAGAAGAAACGGATATCAACCTTTAAATATCAAAGCCATGAAAAAATTGTTTTTTATAATCGGTTTAGCCATTGCGACTTGCTTTCAAGTTGACGCGCAAGTGATTCAACTCGTTCCTGACGAAACCTACGGAGCAGGAAACAATTGGGACAAAATCTTTGACACCTATTATGACACCGTAATGGGCAGTCCTTATGGATTGCGGAAACAACTCGTCCTTTTCGACGACGGCAAAGCCATTGTCAGCCACGCCACAAGAAACAGGTATTCCCTCTTCGACGCAAACGGCAAATTCTTGAAAGACATCACCTTGTACTTCGCTGACAAAGACAAGAAGCCGCGCAACCTCCAACCCGTGGAAGGGAAGTTGGGCAACCTGTATTTCACTCAAGCCAACAACACGGGCGACATTTACCTGTTTGACGATAAAGGACTGATTGTCAAAGAACTGAAAATCAAATACCATGCCTTGGAAATGTTAGCATTGGACGACCACCACATTGCCATCTACGGAGGCACATCGTGGACTAATAAATACAGGCACTTGGTATCCATTTTGGATACAAAAACAGGCAAAGAGAAAATCCTTTGCGATAAATTCAGTGAGTCGAGTGGAGAACTCAAAAACAAGGGCTACTTCATTTACACTGAAGGCAAAAGGGATGACATGAAAGGCCAATGGCAAATCGCGAAAGTCAACGGCAAGCTCTTCGTTTCCAACCCGATAGACGGGCTGGTGAGAACTTACGATTTCAGTGGAAACAAGATTTCGGAAAAACTATTGGATTGGGAACCACAAACCCTGACCGTTGAAGAGCAAATTGCCTTGCAAAACGCACGAATCAAGGACTTGAAAGACGAGTTGCCAGGGGAAACCGACGAGAGAGTGCTTAGATTTTACAACGACTTTATTACCTTTTACGAAAACGGCATCCAACACATTAAAGAGCCTATCAATATGGGGTGGTTCACCATGGCCATCAAAGGCAACGACGACAACATCCTTTTC
>JAILDR010000232.1 GCA_024689285.1 Bacteroidales bacterium
TTTGAAGCCGTGCACGAGCCTTTCTTGCCAATAGGCAGCTTGTCGAAGCCAATGCCCCGACGGTTGTCGTTGCTGGAGGCATAAGGAGCCGAAGTGAAGTAACGCACCGTCTCTGGCTTCAAATAGCGCTTGCCGTTATAAACGCCCTCATCCAAGAGCATCTGCATGATAGCCGCGAGGTCATGGGCATTGGAAAACAGTCCCGCGTGACCCGCCACTCCACCGAACATGGCCGCTGCCTGGTCGTGCACATCGCCCCAAATCAACTGCTTGCGGAAGACGGTGTCGTTCTCCGTCGGCGCAATCTGTTCCCTCGTGAAGTGATTCAAGGGTTTGTAGCAGATATGCGACAAGTTCATGGGATAATAGAACTTTTCACTCAAATAATCTTCTATATTCTTGTTGGTCAATTGCTTAACAATTCTTGGAATATAATAAAACCCCATATCGCTATACAGATACTTTTTCTTTCCCAAGGCAGTTCTGGAGACCGAATCGAAAATACGGTCCTCATAGCCATTGACAAGATACAGGTTTTCGGCCACGCGAACGGTATGAACCTCGTCAATAACATCAGAATAAAAAGCGTCCATGGGGCCGTTTTTATCTACGGTAGTCGTATAAAAAGGCACCCAGGCTTTCAAACCCGCCTGATGGGTCATCAGTTCGATAAGTTTCAGTTTGCCGTGCGCATTGTCTTTCAGATACGGGAAGAAATCGGCGAGAGTTTTGTTGAGGTCAATCAGGCCGTCGTCATATAACTTCATGACGGCCAATGTCGAAGCGAATATCTTTGTGCATGAGGCGATGTCATACAAATCGTCAGGTTTCACAACATGACCGCCTCCATAGGTGAAATTCCCGAAACATTTGTCATAGACCATCTTCCCGTCTTTCATCACCACAATCTGGCAACCTGGGTAACAGCCTTTCTGGATACCCAAACGCGCCACCGAATCCAAACTGCTGGCATACCTCTCCTTCATGGATGTTGCTACCATTTGCACAACTGGCTCATTACCAGCAGGCGACACTGTTGCCGGCTTCACATTGGCAGACGACACGTTGCTGTTTCTCGCTGGCATCATGGCCACAATGCCGTCACCACAGTTGAATTTAGCGGTTGAGACAGGCAACGTTCCATTCGCCGTCGCCTCGCCCAGAAGAACCTTCACAATGGCGTTCACGGCAGGCACCTCGTCCTGATAGCCAATCAGCAAGCCCTTCACGCTATTGTTGATACGAAGCAAATCCAAAGCATAGGGGCAGGCAAACAGATTAAGAATCACGTCGTTTTGCGCGACAAGCCGGTTGAAGAACTTGACCGTCTCATCATTGATACCATAGTTCTTATTGGCAAACATAGTCGTTTTCTCTATGCTGAGCACCACCAAATCATAATCCTCCAAGGTTTTCAGCCATTCAGCTGACTTTGAAGCCATATTCTCTTTGGTCACCACAAACGACTTAATGTTCAAGCCATTGTCAACAAGGCCATTATACACATCGTTTTTGGTGTTGCCGATGGTCACAACGGCAATTTTCTTGTTTTTATCCAACGGAATCACGTCGTCATTGCGCAGCATGGTCGCCGCTTCTGCAAACAGCTGCTGGCGCAGGTCTTTGTATTCCTGCTTTTTAAGGTCGGTCATCAAATTTGCAGTCGCAGCGGGTTTGTAATGGTTCAGGCCCACGCGATACTTATAACGGAGAATCTTCTTGCAGCTCTCCTCGACACGCTGCGCCGCCACGGGGTCGCGTTCCGCCGCCGCTTTGATGGTACGTATGGCAAAAGGCACGTCAGTGGGCAGAATCAGCACATCGTTACCTGCCATGAACGAAACATAGGGTACACTGTCTTGTCGCACCTTTTCCGAAACGCCCTTCATGTCAAGGCCATCGGTGAAAATCAGCCCTTCAAAGCCCATAGTGTCTTTAAGCAGCTCTGTGACAACGCCATACGACAGCGACGACGAAGTATTTTTAACCTTCTCAATGGCAGGGAAATACAAGTGACCCACCATTGCGCCGTTCACGCCATTGGCAATCAGATGACGGAAGGGCGCGAGCTCGATGTCGCGCACCTCGTCCAAGGTACGGGTCACAGTAGGCAATGTCATATGCGAATCTGTAGCCGTATTGCCGTGGCCAGGAAAATGTTTCATACTCGTTATCAAGCCTTTGCTCTGCATACCAAGTGCATAGGACGTACCCTTCTCGCCCACTTTCGACGGATTCTCGCCAAAACTCCGCATCCCAATGATGGGATTCGCCGGATTGGAATTGACGTCCACCACAGGAGCAAAGTTCACATGGATGCCCATACGCAAGCATTGTTCCGCAATCTGCTGTCCCATCCTGTAAATCAACTCATCATCATTCACGGCACCCAGCGTCATCTGGTAAGGATACGCGATGGTGTTTTTCACCCGCATAGCCAGGCCCCATTCCGCATCAATGGCGACCATAAGCGGTGTTTGGGCCATCGCCTGCCAGTCGTTGGTCTGTTTCACCTGGGCCTCGGCTTCGGCACGGAAGAAACACACACCTCCAATATTATACTGCTTGATGTACTTGCCAACTTTTTCATAGAACGGCTCATCGGGCTGGTTGGCGCGCGCACAAATCAATTGGGCCACACGTTGTTCGAGGGTCAGACTATTATACACTGAATCCACCCAACGGTCTTCGGCATCCTGTGCAAAAACACGACCCGAAGCCAAAGCAACAAAGGCCAAAAGAAAACATAGTTTCGATTTCATAACATTATATCATTAATACTTATTATTATCTATATAAAATTTCAATTCATACCAATCGTAAGGCTTGCAGACAATGTTTTTCTCCTTGTCCAACAAGAAAACGGTCGGTGTCGAAGTGACATGATAGTCCAAAAAGGGCTTGCTTTCCCAACGCAAGGCATCATAGAAATGGAAACCCAGCACACGCAATCTCTTCAGCGTCAGCGAAACTTCTTCCTGATTGTCAGCTAAAGCAAATGTCACCAGCTCATACTCTGATTTCAAATTCAGACTCTTACGGATGTCTTTCATAAATTCATGGCAATATTCGCAGTCAGTCGACCAAAAGACAACGAGGATATTATCAGCATCCGATTCATATAGGTGATAAGGCTTACCGTCAACAGTAATTCCCACAACATCAGGGGCTTTTGCTCCCACTTTCACCTTCTGGTAGGGTTCTGTTATTGAATCAAGGCGCAAGCCTTCTTCCATCGAGATCTCTCCTTCTAATAACATAGGGTAACTCAAAAGATAATCAACCACTTGTGATTTTCCCATTGTGCTATATCCATTGAGCAAGAAACCAATGACATACTCATACATCCTCATATTGGATTTGGCTTTCCCAAGAATAAAGCCCGTGCCGGCGATGGAGAGGCTGTCGAAAGACTTTTCGTCGCAACAAGCGTATTGATAAAGGAAATCGGTCATTTTGTCCGACAACAGCTTTGAAGCCATCAAAGTGGTATCGTTGAAATCTACATCTTGCCAATAGGTTTCAGGCGAAAAGTCCTGCGCCCTCAAACCGAAGGCCATCGGCAATAACAACAATACTATGAATATCTTTATCTGCTTCACAATCTTTATATTATCCAACATCACTAAATATCTAACTTCAACTGAATCGCCATATTAAAAGTCATCCTGTGGAGCGGCGTGGTGCCGTGGTCAGCAATGGCCTGTTTATGTTCCAGCGTCGGATAGCCCTTGTTCTTTTTCCAATTGTAAACGGGATATTGCTCTCCATATTGTTCCATCATCAAATCTCTTGTGGTCTTGGCCAAGATAGAAGCCGCAGCTATCGACTGGTATTTGGCATCGCCTCCTACGATACAGACATGTTTCACCTGCTTGTAGGGGTTGAACCGGTTGCCGTCAATCAGCAACAGCTCCGGCTGAATCGATAGTTGATCCAAAGCCCTGTGCATGGCAAGAAAAGAAGCGTTCAGGATATTGATTTTATCAATCTCTTCTGCTGTAACAATTCCTATACCATAGCTCACAGCCTCATTGATGACCAATTCGCGCAGCTGCATCCGTTTTTTCTCAGTCAGCTGCTTGGAATCATTCAGTTCCGCATAATCCGTGCCCTTCCTGAGGATAACGGCAGCCGCCACCACTGGCCCCGCCAAACAACCGCGTCCGGCCTCATCGCAACCCGCTTCAACCACGTCACTATATTGTGCCAGCAACGCCATGTCTCACAGGAGTTTGAAGTAATAATGATTGGCAAGAACCAACAAGAGAAACACAGTCAGGAAGAGATCAGCCCACGAGGTATTATTGATATAGGAGAACTCGTAGGCGAAAATGATGGTCAACACCAGGAAAAACAATGCATTCAGCAAGATGTTTTCTCCCGTAAACAGGAGGAAGATGGCAAAGACGGACATAATCACACTTGCCGTCATCTTGGAACGCACCGCCACCGTCTTCTCAAAATTGGAGTTTCCGCTGCTGAGAAACAGCAAAACAGCCGACACAACGATAAATGCTAACAAAAGGACAGACTTCAAGTTAAACCCGTCCACCGAAAGATTCATGTCCATAAACACATCGCCATAGCCTTCCATCAGCGGGAGGAAGTCACCAAAGAGGTACACCCAACTGAAATAAAGGAAATAGGTAAGCAAAAAGCCGGTTAAGGGAATCAGCTCCAAGCGCAGCGAGCCCTTTTTCAAAATAGGCAAAACCACCAGCACCCACAATAGCAAGATAAACGACATGAAATAGCACATGGAGGCAAACGCCATAAAGATGCCGCATTTCAGCAGGTTCAGTTCAGGTTTATGGCTCTGATACACCTTGAACAACTCGCGCATAGCCAACAAGATAAAGATCATTGCCAAAGCAAAAGGATAAAAGTTGACTTGCGTCCTTGTAAGGTTCATCAGGATGACAAAGACAAAACCGCCCATCATACTGACCTTGCCAATAATCTGATTTTCAGCCAATATCGCATTAATCAACAAGACCTCGACCAACATCAGCAGGAAAGCAAACACCAATTTGGCGTAAGGCGAGAAACGGAGCATGTGTTCAACGGCATTAAACAATGGCGTTGCAGGTGAACTTTGGTCGACAGGCACCTTGCCCACGATGAACGAAGGCAGCCAAAAGGCAATGGCCATCAGTGCAATTATCGCATACTGAACGGCATAGCTCTGTCGAAAGAACTTGATCATAACACTCGCATTAAATCAAGTCCTATATCATGACGATAGTTGGATCCCTCGAAATGGATTTTTTCCACCTCATGATAAACGATGCCACGCGCTTCTTCTATCGATGCACCGTGCGCCGTCACCGCGATAACACGGCCACCAGCCGTGACCACCTCGTTATCAGCATTGAGCGCTGTACCAGCGTGAAAAGCAACAACCTCCCTCAAGCTTTCCAGTCCGCTCATTTTCTTGCCTTTCTCGTAAGCTTCAGGATAGCCACCAGACACCATCATCACCGTGACCGCTGTCTTTTCACTCTTTTTATAATCGGCTTTGTCCAAACGGCCTTCAGCACAAGCCTCAAGCAAGGCAGCAAAGTCGCCGTCTATGCGGGTCATCACGGCTTCGGTCTCGGGGTCGCCCATACGGACGTTGTATTCAATGACGTAGGGGTTGCCTCCGTCGTTCATCAAGCCCAAGAAAATGAAACCTTTATAGTCGATGCCCTCGGCTTTCAAGCCTTTCAATGTAGGCTTCACGATGCGTTCCTCCACCCTGTTCAGGAAGTCAGGCGTGCAGAACGGAACAGGCGAGACGGCACCCATGCCGCCCGTATTCAATCCCTGGTCGCCATCGCCGATGCGTTTGTAATCCTTGGCCTCGGGCAACAGCACGTAATGCTCGCCATCGGTCAAAACAAAGACCGACACCTCGATGCCTTTCAGGAACTCCTCGATGACAACAGTAGCCGAAGCAGCACCAAACTTGCCGCCAAGCATGTTGCCTAATTCGGTTTTTGCTTCTTGCAAATCATTGATAATCAACACACCTTTACCAGCAGCCAAACCATCAGCCTTCAAGACATAAGGAGATTTCATTCCTTCAAGAAATTTCAGTCCCTCGTCAAGGTTTTGCTTGCTGACCTTATAGCATTTTGCCGTCGGCACACCATATTTCTCCATAAAGTCTTTGGCGAAGGCCTTGCTGCCCTCCAGCTGGGCGCCGCGCTTATCGGGGCCTATGATTTTCACCCCTTGCAAAGCTGCATCCTGCTTGAAGAAGTCAACGATACCGTCCACTAAAGGCTGCTCGGGACCAACCACAACAAGATGAATCTCTTGCTTTATGCAGAAATCTTTTACCGCTTCAAAATCAGAGGGTTTTATATTAACGTTAGTACCCACTTGTGCCGTTCCGGCATTACCAGGGGCGATAAAGACATGCGCCCCTTCGCTTTGTGCCAGTTTCCACGCCAAAGCGTGTTCGCGACCGCCCGAGCCGAGCACCAATATATTGCGTCTCACAGCTGTAATATGTTGACCTTGTACCGCTTTCCAATTCACGGCATCTCGCCTGGCTTCACCAGGATACATGATGATTTCTTCCATAGTTATTCTTTTTTTATTGCTTTCATTAAACAACTCCAAATTGCGTCGGCCGCTCTGTCCCAAGAGAAATCTTTGACCCGTTCCCTACCCTTCTCTATCAACGTCTTCCTCACATTCTCGTCAAGAATTTCCATCATGCCTTCGGCAATCGAGGCCTCGCTGAAGGGGTTGACGAGCAGAGCCGCATCGCCAGCCACCTCAGGCATTGAGGTCACGTTAGAAGTAATGACGGGCGTATCGCACCGGAAAGCTTCCAAAATCGGGATGCCAAAACCCTCAAAATAAGACACATAAACCGATGCCAACGCTGCTGCCGTCACCTTGTACAAATCCTCGGCACTCAACCGACCGGCAAATACCACTTCGTCCTTAAACCGCATCTGGCTGTAGGCTTGTTCTATCGGCTCAGACCACCAGCGCTTCTCCCCTACAATCAGCAGCTTGACATCAGAAGGAGTCTGGCTCTTGAACAAGTCGAAGGCCGTAAACAGACGCGCCAGGTTCTTACGCGGATGCAGCGAACCGACAAACATGAAATAGGGGTTCCCTTGCGTATAATGTTCCCTGATGGCGTTCTGCTCTTCCATTGAAATCGGCTCAAACTTCTCGTTCACACCGTTATAGGCCACATCAATCTTCAACGGGTCGATGGCATAGCAGTCCACAATATCTTGCTTTGAGAATTCCGAAACTGTCACAATGCGTTTGGCTTTGCGAGCAAATCTCGGAAAGAACGTCTTATAGTGCCAAAGATGGATTTTCGGCATATCCTTCGGGAAATGCTCAAAATTAAGGTCATGGAACTGAGCCACTTGCGGCACATCGGAACGAAGACTCAGATAGCCGTCGGGTGAAAAGAACAGGTCGGGGCGGATTTTCTTCAAGGCCTTCTTGACCGAAAACTCGAAGAACCAGATGAATAGAAAAGGATGTCTGGCCTGTGGGAACAACACCACGGGTTTCACGTTGTCGGCAAACAGAAACTGCGGGTCGGGCTTACGGTCGAAGAGGAAATAAAACTCCACCTCGGGGTGGTCTTTCACCATGCGGCGCAAGGTTTCATAGGCCACCCATCCGATGCCTTCCAGCCTGCCTTTCAGCAGCAAGCGCGTATTTACCGCAATTTTCATGGCGGCAAATCAATAGCGGTAGATGTCTGACTTGTAGGGTCCTTCGACAGGCACACCGATATAGTCGGCCTGCTTCTGCGTCAGCTTGGTCAGTTTCACGCCAATCTTCTCTAAGTGCAGACGGGCCACCTCCTCGTCCAAATACTTGGGCAGGCAATACACACCCACCTCATACTTGCCGCGTTTCTCCCAGAGGTCCATCTGGGCAAGTGTCTGGTTGGTGAACGAGTTACTCATCACGAAGCTGGCATGACCAGTGGCGCAGCCCAAGTTGACCAGTCGGCCCGAGGCCAGCAGGAAGATGCAATGGCCGTCGTCGAAGACGTACTTGTCGACCTGTGGCTTGATATTGATTTTCTCCTTCAGGTGTTCCGTCTTTTCGAGGCAGTCCACTTGTATTTCGTTGTCGAAGTGACCGATGTTGCACACAATGGCCTGATCCTTCATCTGGAGAATGTGTTCCAGCGTGATGACGTCGCAGTTGCCTGTAGTGGTGACAAAGATATTGCCTTCCTTGACGGCCTCTTCCATCGTGGTCACCTCGAAGCCTTCCATAGCGGCTTGCAGGGCGCAGATGGGGTCAATCTCGGTGACAAGGACGCGTGCGCCATAGCTCTTCATGGAGTGAGAGCAGCCCTTGCCCACTTCACCATAGCCGCACACGACTACGACCTTACCGGCAATCATCACGTCGGTGGCGCGCTTGATGCCGTCGGCCAGCGACTCGCGGCAGCCGTAGAGGTTGTCGAATTTCGACTTGGTCACCGAGTCGTTCACGTTGATGGCTGGCACCAGCAATTCACCGCGGTCGTGCATCTGGTAGAGACGGTGCACGCCTGTGGTGGTCTCTTCCGAAACGCCTTTCCAGCCTGCCACTACGGTATGCCAGAAGGTGGGATTTTCCTTATAAGTGGCCTTGATAACGCTCATCAGGGCAGCCTCTTCGGCACTGCCTATGGGGGCATCCAACAGTTTCGGGTCGTTTTCGCAGGCATAGCCTTTATGTATGAGCAAAGTGGCATCGCCGCCGTCGTCAACGATGAGGTCTGGTCCTGTGCCATCGGGGAAGGTGATGGCACGTTTGGTGCACCACCAGTAGTCTTCAAGGGTCTCGCCTTTCCATGCGAAGACGGCGGTACCCGTCTCGGCGATGGCTGCGGCAGCATGGTCCTGGGTAGAATAGATATTGCAGCTGCACCAGCGCACCTTGGCACCGAGTTCGACGAGCGTCTCGATGAGGCAGGCCGTCTGGATGGTCATGTGGAGCGAACCCATGATTTTGGCACCACGCAGCGGTTTTGTCTCGCCGTATTTTTTGCGCAGCGACATCAGGCCGGGCATTTCATGTTCTGATACTTCAATCTCCTTGCGTCCCCAAGCAGCCTGACTCATATCGGCCACCAAATAGGGCAAATCATTGTTTAATAGTCTGTTATCCATTTGTTTATACTTTTAATTCATACAATATGATTGGCAAAGATAAGCAAATTTGAAGAAAGAATGACGGAAAAGGTCAAAAAAAGGTCATCAACCTCATGGGCACAGAATCAATTCTCGGAATGGGTCATAAGAGTCAATGAGAGATGACGGCGCCTAAGAGCGGTAAGCATACTCTCGGATGCCAACGGATTGAGCCCCCTGAAAGTAGTACGAGCCTTCAGTTCAGCAAGCGGCATGGTGAGCAGCAATTTAGCTATGCATTCGTCAGCGAATGAGTTACTTACAACGTCCACACCAGTAAAGTCGAGCACCACACGTTCCTCCCCTTCAAGCAAAGGCATCAGCAGTTCTCGCACTTGACATCCTAATTGTCGTGTACCTAAGTTTTCACCAAAGTCTCTAAAACTAAATGTTACCATAGTTCCTCCAATTCGTTGTCTTTTAAAAACAGTTCATACGCTTCGATTACCCTTTGATAGACAGTATAGATGTTTTTCTCGTCAAAAACATCTATAGTTACATCATTACTATACGATGTAAAGTACTGTTTTATAAGCGTAGACACATTCATAGGACCAGCTGTTCTTTTTGCGTTAAGTAACGCAAAAATACGACTTTTTCGGAATATAGCAGGAAATTCCCGACAAATTAAAGAAATACTTCAACCTTTTTATTCCACATCGCGGACGAGACGGACTGCAAAACCTCTATGACGAAAACTATTATAAGTAGAAATATAAATCCCATAATAACCATCAAACGAGAAACAATACGCGTAGTTGCTATTTTGATTATAAGGGGATGCTAACCAATAGTTCGCAAGAGGGAAATCCTCGTTAACTCCAGGGTCAAAGGTCAGAGTAACAATAGTACCAACTCTCGCTCCTGCACTTGGGAAAAACACTGCACCTGCGGGTTCCCATACATTCAACCACTCTTCTAAAGAATGAAGTGGCCCGATGGAAAAGTCCCAATCATCAGGCAAAAGTATGGCACCATATACTCCATTTAAGTAAACCCCAACACGATTCAGTTCATAAGCGTTTTCTCGCTCAAGGGCAAGATAGTGCAATTCTTGTTCGGTCAAAGTACGCCACATACCAGTTTGGTTTCCTCCATTTGAGATGGCATTGTAGCCCCAATCAGCGCGACCATCACCATTGTTTAAACCGTTATTAAGATTCCCGTATGCATAATAATCTGCATTGTTAGTGCTGGTGGACCAGGGTTGGTAACAAACCGCTCCATGATTCTTCCCGCTTGTTCCCCAGCCGAACAAGTCGCGGTCAACAATTTGTGAAGTGCTGCCCTGTCCGTTGTTACCGAAAAATGTCCATTGGTCATCGGCGAATTTCCAATAGGGAGTCGAAGCGCTCCCTATGTATTGCAGGTTGCCTTGTGAAAAATACACTTTCTTGCCGCTGGCGTTTACCGTAAATGCTCCCGGCAGGGTGCCGTTTGGCCAACTCGACTCCGTGGAGAAGCTAATCTCATTGCCAAATGTTGTTCCGCTACCGTTAATGACATAAGCTTTAACATAGTATCTAGTGTCAGGCGCAAGGTTGGAAATATTCACAGTAAAGTCGCCCACGCCAGCAGTTGCACAAACAGCATGGCTGTCGCTCATAGTCGGATTATGGCTGGTGCTCCAACAAACGCCCCTTTCGATAATCGTGGCATCGCCGCCACTGTCCACATGACCGCTGCAAGTGGCCGTTCTCATCTTGATTTCAGTCACCTGCACTGTTGCAACGGTGGCGAGGGTTACGAAAACCTGCTCATTACCATAGTTTGTTCCCTCGCTATTCTTGGCGTATGCTCTCACGTAATAAGTTGTGTTAGAATTTAGGTTGGTCACATTGAGCGTAAACGGACCTGTTCCTGTTCCACTATTCATATGCCCGATGTTGCTTTCAATTGTCGGGTTTTGTTCCATGCCCCAGCAGATGCCCCTTTCAATCACCTCTGCGCCGCCGTCGTCAGTCACCTCGCCACCACTTGTGGCAGAGGTCTGGCTGATGTTTGTCACTTGTGCTGTAGCAACCGTTGGCTTCTCTATGGACAAAGTAGCAAAACTCTTTGGCATTCCGTAACTGATGCCTGCGCTGTTTATCGCGTAACTGCATACATAATACGAGGTGTTGGAGGCCAGTCCTGTTATCTGCACGGAGAAACCACCCATGCCGTTTTCAACATCTGCCAAATGGCTGCCACTAATAGTTGGGGTGGAATTGGTGCTCCAGCACACACCACGTTCCGTAATATCTTCTCCACCATCGCTAGTCACTTCGCCGCCGCATGTCGCCGTTGTCCTTGTAATATCCGCAGGGGCGGCAGTGGTCACCGTTGGAAGAATGGCATCATTGGTTCTAAAGGAAACAATATTTCCATACCCACAACCTGCTCTGTTCTTGGCGTAAACCCTAACATGATATGTCGTCCCTGCCGTCAAGCCAGTCATTTCAGCCATAAACATCCCAGTTCCCGTGCCGTTGCTGACATAGCTGTCATCAATGGTCGGGTCGCTGTTTGTGCTCCAGCAGAAGCCTCTCTCGGTCACCATGGCGTCACCGTCATCGGTTACTTCGCCACTGCCTACAGCCGTCCGCCACGAGATGTCGGTCACTTGTGTAGTGGTCACCGTAGGAACGACAGCATCACCTGTGATGAACCAAACTTCAGGGTCTCCATAAACAGTCCCGTTGGCATTTACGGCGTAGGCTCGCACATAATAGGTCTCTTCTGCTGTGAGGTCATTTATTGAGACGGAAAAGGTCGAGGTGTTCTGGTCGCTTGCAGCATGGCTCCCGCTTATCGTAGGATTGTGGCTTGTGCCCCAGCAGATGCCCCGCTCGGTAATCTCCAAGCCACCATCGCTGAGGATTTCTCCTTGACCAATGGCCGAGACCCTCGTTATATCAATCACTTCCAAAGTCTTCACTGATGGCATATCAGTGGCTGTGATGAAGGACTTCTCCTCCATCACGAACTTGTTGTTCAAATAGTTTTGATTCCAAACCCAATAGCGATAGTAATACTTTATGCCAGGCTTCAAATCCTCAACCAATACGGTGAAAACTTCCTTGTTGAGTTCCTCCTCGGAGCCGAAGAAATGCGAGTCACTCATGTCCATGTGCTCACTCACCTCCACCACCGAGATACGGTTACCAATCCAGTCTACTTTCCAAGTGAAAGTGGCAGACGTGGCAGTGGCTTCCACTTTATCCTCCGTAATTTTCGGGGTGACAATCTCTGGCGTGTCTTTCTTTCAGCCAACAAAGGCAAGACCCATAACAAAGGCTATTGCCGCTAAGATGAAGTAGTTGTGTTTCATAGAGGTTATATTTGTCATCGTTCATTTCGATTTGTTGTTTAATAGAGTCTGAAAGGTGAAATAATTAGTCCGGGATTATCTATGGGGTGTTTTTTGCTTGCATGTCTAATGTGTTTTTCGGCGACAAATTTACGCAAAAAAAAACGTAACACGTGCAAAAGGTTTTATTTCGAAAACATGAATTGCCATAAATCCCCCACGAATATGTCATATGTCCTGCGGCTGCCACAATGCATCGACAAGCTCAGCAACCTTGTGACAGCCCTACAACCCCACCGTTGGGCTGAAGGGCTGTCGTACCTTGGCAGCCGCATATCGTTGTTTTATCGGGAAATCAATTGGTCCATCTCTTCCATCACCTCGTCGTGGGGAATGAGCTTTACGCGCCCAGCCCTGATGTCGCGGCCTCGTTGCAATGTCAGTGCCTTGGCCTCTTCGAGTGAATAGGTGCAAGGAATCTGTGGCTCGGGCTCTTGATTGTCCTTTTCAATCAAAGCCATCGCGATTCGGGTCAAAATCCGGGTAAGCTCGGCAGCATCATATTGGCCATAATTTGGCAAATTAACTTGTATGCTAACACCATCCATGACATTGTTTCCTTTTGTTCTCGCTTGCAAAAATACACATTTTCCCTAAAACGGCCCACTCTTTGCGATTATTTCTTTGTGCCTTTCGGCTCTGCTTTGCAAATGCGGAAGAACTGGTGTGCCGTCGGCGCCCTTCAGTGGGTGCCCCGTCACACCCCGCCCCCGACAAGCCGTCTGGCCGTTGCCCACAGGAAAAATTACTCGGCGGGGGCAACGAGGCGCACACTTTGACCGCGACCGCGACCGAGGAAATTCAAAGGGTAGAAATTGCCGCCGCTAAAATCCACACAATACGCACGGCCGCTGTCGTAGTACGAGACCGACCAATAGTGGCCGAAAGAGCCCACTTCGCTGACCGAAGTCCCGTAGCGGAAGCCAGCAGCAGGCAAGAAGACCGCACCGTTGGATTCCATCTGCACCCATTGGTCTGCCGTGTAGCTGTTCGCCCAACTGCTGTCTCCAGCCGTGAAGTTCAATCCCGATGGAAACGTCCAGCTATCGGGCAGCAGAATCATGCCGCACACGCCATTCACCTTACCATGTCCGTATTTTGATGAGGCTCCGCTGCGGCCTCGGAACACATACACCCACTCGTCCCTCGTCAATGTGTGCCACTGGCTTGCCTGGTTGCCGCCGTTGTATATCGAGTTGTACATACCCCAATCGGCATTGGCATAATTGCCGGTGAGGTTGTTGGTGTAGCTGCCGCCTGGGTAATAGTCGCTGGGTGCTGTGCTGGTACTCCATGGCTGGTAGCACACCGCCCCGCTGTTCCAGCCGCTCGTGCCCCAGCCGAACAGGTCGATGTAATTGCTATAGGTCGAGGAGATGTTGCTGTTGCCTTCTCCGATGTAGTCGTATTGGTGTTCGGCAAATCGCCACCGTCCGTCAGAAGCACGATATTGCAAATTGCCACGCGAGAAGTACACTTTTTTGTCCGAGCCTACCGAGAAGACACCTTTAATAGCTCCAACGGGTACACTGCCATAGTAAAAATTCTTTTCGCTTCCATAGCTCGTCCCTTGTCCATTGGTGGCGTAGGCACAGACATAATAGGTAGTTCCTTCCACGAGTCCCGTCATGGTGCAGGTGAAGCTGCCTGTGCCAGCCGAGGAGGCCACAAGCTTGGTGCCTGTGGCGGCGGGGTTAGGGCTGGTGCCGAAATAGATGCCTCGCTCGGTCACTGGGTCGCCGCCGTCGCTGGTCACGTTGCCGCCGCCCGTGGCGGTGGTCTGGGTGACGTCGGTCACTTGGCTGGTGGTCACCGTAGGTTTCTGCAAGGCTTGGGTCGTGAAATCCTTCTCGTCGCCGTAGCTTGTCCCTTTGCTGTTGGTGGCGTAGGCTCGCACATAGTATTTTGTGTTTGGATTCAACCCAGTTAGTGAGCAGGTAAAGCTTCCTGTACTCGCAGAAGAAGCAGCAAGATGAGAGAAACCATTGTTTAAATCAGGATTATGGCTTGTACCCCAGCAAATGCCGCGTTCCGTTACTTCAGTGCCACCATCAGAGGTTACATTACCACCACCTATGGCTGTCGTCCATGAAATGTCAGTCACCGTATTGGTGGTCACCACGGGCAGTTCAGGGGCTTTCGCATCAAAACTCACCTCGTTTCCATAATTCAATCCCGCTATGTTCTTCGCGTAGGCACGAACATAATAGGTCGTCCCCGCCGTCAGTCCTGTTATATTCACGGTATAGCTTCCCGTGCCAGTGCCATTGCTGGCATGGTCGCCGCTCACTTCTGGGTCGTGTGAAGTGCTCCAGCAGATGCCTCGCTCTGTTACCGTGGCATCGCCGTCGTCCGTAACCTCGCCGCCACCCGTAGCCGTTCTCCAGTCAATGTTAGTGACTTCTGCTGTCGTTACGGTAGGCTTCACGGCATCGCCCGTTACAAAATCCAATTCCTCTCCGTATGCCGTTCCATTGATGTTAATTGCGTATGCGCGGACAAAATAAGCCTCTCCCACTTCAAGGTTGGATATTTCGATGGAAAAAGTTCCCGTTCCCGTGCCACTATTCAAATGACTTCCGTTGGTTGAGGGATTATGGTTCGTACTCCAGCAGATACCGCGTTCCGTCACCTCGGCACCACAGTCATCCGTCACTTCTCCTATTACAGTGGCCGTAGTCCTTGTTACATCGGTTATTTCCACCGTCTTCACCTTGGGTATATCCGTCGAAGTGGTAAATTGCTTCGTTTCCATCACGAACTTGTTGTTCAAATAGTTATGGTTCCACACCCAATAGCGGTAATAATACTTTGTACCGGGCTTTAGATCTTTGACCGACACAGTGAAGACCGACTTGTTGAGCTCTTCCTCTGAACCATAGAATTGAGAATCACTCATATCTTCATGTTCGCTCAGCTCCACCACTGAGATACGGTTGCCAATCCATTCCACTGTCCATGTGAAAGTGGCAGAGATAGCAGTGACTTCCACGTTGTCGTCAGTAATCTTTGGAGTGAGGGTCTCGGGGTTGTCTTTCTTGCAGCCGAAAAGGGCAAAGCCAAAAACAAAGGCTATTGCCGTTAAGATGAGATAGTTGCGTTTTATAGAAGTTATAATTGTCATTGTTTCTTTCGTTTTGTAATGTAATAGAGCCGCAAAGATAAAGGAATTAGTCCAAACTCTATCAACCACCGAACAAACTATCCAAGGTCACCACCCGCTGGAAGATGCCGCTGTGTATCCCGAATTTCAAGCCGTAGGTGGTGACGAGAGTCATCTGAACATTGTGGCGACGGCTTACATGCTCCACCATCCACTGGATACGCTCACGGAGCTTCATTTCATAGTCGTTCTTTACCTCAAACTCACCCGTCACAAACTTCATCTCGCAAAGGTTGACCACACGGTCGGAACGGCTGATGATCAAATCGAGCTGCATTCCCTTCTCGCCATCCATGCCACGGAATGTCCATGGGGCATTGTCGGAAGCCACACCGCCCACACCCAACGCCGACTTGATTCGCTCCACATGGCTCAAGCAAGCATTCTCGAAAGCGCGTCCGCGCCATGGATTTAATGCTGCCATGTTTTCGTTGTTGCGCCAGAAATTCGCCTTCCTGCTACGGCCTTCCACTTGGTCGAGGTAAAAGAGGCAGAACGTGTCGATGAGGCGGTATTTCTTGTTTCGCTTGTTGTTCTCAAAAGGTTGGTAAAGCTCAATGAAATCACTGGCTTCCAAAGCCCGCAAGGTTTCTGAAAGGGTTTTGCCAGTGGGAATACCTGTCTTTTGGCTGATTTCGTCACGACTATATCCGCATTGGCGGTTGGCCAACAGACGGATGATGGCCTTGTATGGTTCCGGTGAACGGAAGATGGAGTTAAACAAGCGCTCAAACTCGTCTTTTAATTTGGCCTTATGGTTGAAGAAAAGCAGGTCGATGTTTTGCGCGAGGCTGAGGCTAGGCTTCACATAGCTCAGATACATCGGGATACCCCCCACAGCCATATAAAGTTGCAAGATATCGTAACGCGAGAGTGTAACTTCCTGGGAACGCAACATCAGTTCCGTTTCATGAAGTGTAAAAGGCAAAAGTTGGATCTCGGCATTCACGCGGTCGTAAAGACCCCCATACGAATTGATGAGGTTGTCCTGAATCCATGAGGTGGCCGAGCCACACACAACCAGCATCAGATTGTCTTGCCCTGCACCCCAACCGTTCCAGAAATGCTCAAAAGCAGTAATGAAGCCCGACCGAGGCGTGTCCATCCAGGGCATCTCGTCGATGAAGACCAACTGGCGTTTGTTTTTGTCTTGCTGTTGAAGCAAAGCCTTCAAGCGTCCGAATGCCTCCATCCAGCTTTTTGGACGCGTCGTTTCTTCTCCACCATATTCGACAAGACTCGATTGAAAAGCGGCAAGTTGAGCCTCAAGCAGGTTAGCCTCTTTAAGTTCCAAAGGAGAAACACCCGTATGATAAAAGGCAAAACAATCCTTAAACAATTCCCTGACGAGGTAGGTCTTACCCACACGGCGGCGACCATACAAGGCCACCAACTGCGCCTGTTTCTTGTTGAAAAGCCGCAACAGTTCCTCAGTTTCCCGTTCACGTCCAATAATGTCACTCATATTTGCGCGTTTGTATTCCGCTGCAAAAATAGGTTTTTTTCTTCGAACTGGCAATGTTTTTTTTGCCTTTATTTATCCACAAAACATATTTTTTTCGTTTCGTGGATGATTAGAGTATACTTATTTATCCACGAAATGCATTTTTATCGCTTCGTGGACAATTATGATACTAAAGCATACTTTTTGTTCGTTACATTATATTGTGGTGCATCCCTTTGGGATGCGGTTTAACCCTTGGTTTTGGCTTTTACCGAACGCGCATCCCGATGGGATGCTATACCACTGCGTCCGACCAATCCCGTAGGGATTAACTATCGGTAAAACAAACAACCTCATCCTTTTGCATCCCGTAGGGATGCGCGAAACTTGAAACCCTTATATTCCAACACGGCTATATTGCAAATCAAGCCGAACGAAGAGCACCCATGTCCGACACGTTTTCCCACCATACCAGTCATGTCCGTGGGACAACGTAACAAGGGCTAATTCTGACGGACGGGACGCACAGTGAAGCCACAGTAGCGGGCACCATCAACCATTTTGCACAAGTAACCTCTGTAATCGAAAATGAGGTAATACGCTTCTATTGGCATGTCCGTATAGAGCGACCTTGACCAGTAGTGGCCGTAGGAGCCAGAACTGTAGAACTCACTGTCCCGGTCGCCAGCGGTAGGAAGGAAGATACTGTTGCCGTTCGTTCCAGTAAAGAGTCTTCCGTACACGCCGTTCTGCGTCGCCCCTGGATGGTATGTGTTGTTCAGCAGTTCTTCCCATTCCTCCCGAGTGGGCATGCGCCAGTCGCTGCCCCATTTGACAGTTGCCGCATCGTCCTCAGGCAACAGAGTGGTTAGGTTGTCGGTGAATCCGTTATAGCCATAACTGGAATTGCTACAATATTTGGTGATGGTGTTGGAGCTGCCCATGCAGTACTGATAGTTGCTCAAGTTGTAGGTGTCCTTTGTCTGCGTCTCACCCCAAGTGTAGTAGTTTCCGTAATCTTCCGGCCTACTCGCGCCTATGTTACAGGTGGCCCACAGCGTGCCACTCGGTAGGCCGAGGTCAACATAAGCATGGCCTCCCACGCTTCCATTAGTGGTGAAGCTTACCTCGTTGCCATAACTCGTACCATGACTGTTAATGACATATGCGCGCACATAGTATTTTGTCCCTGTAGTCAGGCCTGTCATGTTCACCGTGTAGCTGCCTGTGCCCGTGCCACTACTAGCATGGCTGTCATTGACGGTCGAGTTGTAGCTGGTATTCCAGCACACACCACGTTCCATCATAGTGACTCCACCATCAGAGATTACATTGCATACAACCATCACCGATGTGGAATTAACAGTGATCTTCGAAATGACGACTTTCAATTCTTCACATGTGCTGAATAGTTTCGTCGCCATCACGAACTTGTTGTCCACAAAATACCTATTCCAAACCAAATACCTATAGTAATAGTTCGAATTGGGTTTCAAGTCATTGATGGTCACAGAGAACTCTGTTTTGTCAGTTTCTTCCTCGAAGCCATAGCATTGCGAATGGCTCATGTCCTCGTTTTCGCTTACTTCTACTACTGAGATGAGCTTTCCTGGCCAGTCCACTGTCCATGTGAATGTGGCAGTGGTGGCTGTCACTTCTACCTTGTCATCAGTAATCTTTGGGGTGAGGGTTTCAGGGGTGTTTTTCTTGCAGCCGGCAAAGGCAAGGCTCAAAACAAAGGCTACTGCCGCTAAGATGAAATAGTTGTGTTTCATTGAGGTTATTTTGTCATTATTAATTCCATTGTCATCTTTCGATTTTCTGTGTAATAGAGTCTGAAAAGTGAAGTAATTAGTCTGGTATTATTTTCACTTTCTCTTCCAGCAATAGCCCAGCCCCACCTTGGCTTCGATGGTTCCGAAATTGGTGGTGACGGCATCGGCACTTATCGTGAAGCCTTTGAGATTCAACTGCAGACCTGCTGTTGCATCTACGCCTTGATAGCTATTAGCGGAAATCTTGACCAGCGAGCCTTCAGTAGTGCTCATGCTCAGTTGGCTTATGCCGTAGCCTGCGCCAACACGCAGACATACCGGACCTCCCAGACTAATCACCATACCACCCATCAACGAGATGCGCGTATAACTGCTTTTGCCGGAATAACTTGGGTAAGAGCCATCCACCAAACCGTTGGCATCGGCAGTCTTGTCGTAACTCATGGCTCCAAACTGGAAGTTGCTCATCGCCGTGACAAACCACCCCACTTGTTTCACCGAGCCCACGCAGAAACCATACGAGGGAGCCATGTGATTAAAGTCGAATGAGCCATTAATCGTGGCGAACCAAACGCCGTTTTTCACAAAATGCGAGACGGTTTCGCCATGAAGCACCAACGTGTGTTCAGTGAGGCCACCAGTTTTAGACACCTCGATGTCCTTGTCGGCATATTTCTTGCCACGCTGGGCATGGATGGCATGCTTGCCGACAGGCAGGTCGACTTCGACAGGCGAAGTGCCCACTTCGCCACCGTCAACGGTGATGATGGCACCGGGCTGGTCGGCACGAATGGTAATGAGCCGTCCAAACTCAACGCTCAGCTCTATGCCATTACGGGTGCTTTCTTTGATATCAACATCCTTCTCCACCTTGATGCCATTGCGCACCACGCGGACGGTGTGCTGTCCAAAGCCCAAAGGCGTCTCACGAGGTGTTTCACCGACATAGGTGCCATCGACGTAAATCTTGTCGCCGCTGCGGTCGGTTTTCACGATGATGCTACGGCCGGTGTCGAGCTTCTCTGCGAGATTCAGAGTCTTGCCTTCTTCGATGGTGAAAGTCTTGCTCAAAGGGGCGCATCCTGCCTTTTCAAGGCGAAGGGTATGCTCACCAATGAGGATGGCTGGCAGTTGTATCGGGGTTTCGTCCACATGCTTGCCGTCGATGAAGACCACGGCCCCCGACGGGTTGGAGGTGACGACCAGAGTGCCGGTGATGGGTGTGGGCGAGTCAAGGGTGATGACTTCTCC
Organism: Bacteroidales bacterium; assembly: GCA_024689285.1. Next base: position 20,153 of record JAILDR010000232.1, read on the forward strand.
TGACATGCGGTCGGTAATGGTCACACGCTTCTGTGTGGGGCGATGGTTTGTCTTGCGGCATTCCACGAGATAGTCGCTCGCCACAAGGTCGCCGGTCCACGAACCGATTCCCCTCATCGTATCGTCCACATAGATTTCACCTGCGGGGTCGCCGGACTTGAGAGTAACGGTGGAATAATTGGCATCCAAGACAACTGATTGGTTTGTTGTCTCGTCGTCTTTGATGGTCACAGTAACCTCATAAGGCTTGTATTTTGAATGGACGACACGGAGGATGTGCTGCCCGCTGTCGAGCTTCATGCCGTTCTTCAAGGCATCGGCTCCATTGGCCTTGTCGACATAGACGGTAGCCTGCGACAGTACGCTACGATCGCCTTCAATCTTCAGATAGCCGAAAGCCGGCTTGAGCACGATGTCGCGCTGGGCTTTTTGGTTGCCTACCTCCACACTGCCGGCATCGGTATGGTAATCAACAGCCTCGATGCTATATTGGTGCCTTCCCAGTGAGACCCTCTTCTCGGCCCGGCCATTGTTCACGGGCCAAAGCTCGCCGTCGACGGTCACGAAAGCGTCGGGAGGCGTCACGTTGAACACGAGGAACTGCTGTGTAATTTCAGGCTGCATAGGAGAGACAGGTATCATCGCACCTTTAACGGTAACCTTGTAGGTGTGCAGCGACTCAATCTTCGTGACATAATCCGTCAGACGAAGCTCGTATTGTCCCAAGTCGCGGTGCATGATGCGCAGATACTTCAGCCCAGGCGACACCCACAGCCATATCTCTCCGTTGCGCGTGGCGCGCTCCACCATTTCCGAGCCCAGGTCGGGCTTGAAGGTGAAACCCTCCCGCTGCTCGGGCGTAATCCTCTGCGTGGCGATGCGCAGCAGCGCGCACTGGCGCTCGCTGTGGTCGGTCTTCATCTCCTCACGCGCCGAGAAGTCGTTGGGCAGATGCTCAACGCCCACAATCTCAAAGTCCTGCGCCAAAAGAAACTTGGCGCTGAAAAGCAAAAGGCATAACATGAATAGCTTCTTCATCATCGTGTGGTTTTGACGTTTAGAGCCGCAAAGATAGGAATTTTAGTCTGAAAAAAGCAGGAAAGATAGACATTAACATCAATAAAAATCAGGCAAGCCTATCAGCGAGTCTATTGGCAACTTATCGTTTTGCCAGGCACGGACATGGATGATGGGCAGGTCACCACGAAGGTCAACTAAAAGAAACAGGTAGCCCACATCGCAGTAATTGCTCGAAAAATATTCCTGTCGTACTCGTATTCCGAACATTTCCTGATTGTTGGTAGCGCGTTGGAAGTCAGTCTCCGTGAAGTTCAGGTTGATAAATTCCTTTTCGCGAAAATGCCCTTTCAGACGCTCAATATACTGTTTCTTGGATACAGTATCATAATGGATTCTTTCCGATACCTTGACACCATCGGCCAGCACCCTCTCTTCCAACTTATGGCCAATGATGATAAGGGCCTTTTCGGAGAAGATGCTTTCCAAGTACTTGTCACGGCCCAAAGCATACGCCGTCTGGTAGTCTTCAAGGAAACACATCAGTGTGAGGCGCGAGTCGCGGTTCCAGTCGCCTTTTTTCAGGATGTCGCCCTCAGCCACATCCGACAGTGTGAAGGCCAGCGATTCCACAAGGTCGTCGGCATTGAACCGGAATGTAACCTTCTCGATGAATTCCTTGTTCTTTCGGAAACTGAACTGCATGGTGATACCTCTGCACAACGTTCGAGGGCCAAAGTCCATAAAGCTGTACTGCGGCTTGCCTACAATACTGGCATTACCATACTTGACAAGTTTCAGGAAACTGTCATAGCCCTCGTCGGTGAAGAGCGACTGCACAGAGCCGTAGTTTTTACTACGGATGGCTTTTTCGATGCTTTCCATACGTTGCGACAGCTCCTCCTGTTTATTCTCAGAGGGAATAGCAATCTTGATTTTCTCTTTGCCTGCCGAATTATTTGTGACGGGCAATTCGACATCATTTTGACTCACCACTACGTCCTTCTTCTGCTTTGCATTGTTGGAGATCTTCACCATTTTGGTGGCTGAAGCGAATTTCTTGGTTCCCTTCGTCTTCACGATGGCATAAACATCATCAGGAGTCTCATTCTCATCGTACTTGTAAATGCAATCGAATCGCACTTCGTCCAACTCATTTTGCAACTCAAGTGTACCTACACCGTCTCTCACACGGGGACCCCGCTGGGTAGTGTAGCCGTCGTTGTATTCATAGTCAAGGTTGGTAACCTTATGGAGAACTGATGCCGAATCCTTGTACCTGATGTCAAGAATCACGCTGTACTTTTCTTGAAATTCATTGATTTTTACTGGTTTGCATGAAATAGATGTAACTTCAATACCGCTTAACAACCGTTCTATCTTTGATTCAATGAACCTGGAGGCGGGTTGGTCGCCAATGGTAGCGTCTGTACCCATGCTGAGTGCGTAAGCCCAATACCAGCACTTCAAGGCATCTCCAATGCGCACGTCATTCACAGCCTCAAGCCCTTCCTTGTAGTAAAACTTTACATCTTCCGCTGTCTTTCGCTCTTTCGCCTGCCTTATTTCTATTTCTCTTTCCTCCAACTCCTTATAAATTTGAGCAATAGTTTCCTTTTCAATATAGACGAATGCGGTATATTTGCTGTTTCTGCGGTCAGGTTCGGCCACCTTAAGGATATGGTAGTCTTTCAGCCTGACATTGGTGAAGGTTTCGGCAACCCGATCAAAAAAATGCCGTTCGTCAATCTCACCGTTCCCTATGACCGAATGAATTTCGTCTTTTCCTGTCACTCTAACGTCTGTCACTATTTGGCTGGCCAATAGCGAAACGGCATTCTTGATGGCAACTTCGAGGGTATCGTGCGAGGCAGAGGCATAGGTATACGTGCCTGACGCCGCAGCCATTACCTGTTCCATGATGCGACGGTCGCGGTCTACGTTTTGAGCCGTTAGTGAAAGCATAAGGGTTGTAAACACCAGAGTAAAAAGTATTTTTTTCATTGCTGTAAGATTTATCGTTGTTTTATTGAGTTTGCAAACAGACGGAATTAGTCCGAAAAAAAAAAAGAAAAAAAGCCGTTTTTGAGTAACAGTTTGATGCCACAAAGATAAAAAAAAAGTCCTTCCACTCAAACAAAAAAGACGCGGGAGGCAACCGCTGTCCATGTCGCCTCCCGCGTTAATCAATCAAGACTCTTAAAGTTAACTGCCTTAGAATTTCAGAATCTTGTCAAGTTGCTTGGCCAGGTCGTCAGCCTTCTTTTCAAGGTCTTCGCGCATGGTCTGCTTGAAGGTGTCCATAGCCAAGTCTTGACTGTAGAATGACATGACGCGCACTTCCACATTGCCGTTGGGCAGGTCGCGATAGATGTTGACGGGCGTGATGACGCGTCCCAGCTTTTGCGCGACGAGGTTCTTGCTGGCCGATGCACTCTCCGACAACGTGGCCGCCTGCTTTTGAGACAGTTCATCGTTGGCCAGTTTTGTCGCAATGAGTTGCGTTACTTCGGTTTCAATCTTGCCGGCAATCTCAAGTTTTGAGATATTCAAGGCCATGGCATGGGCTGCATTGTAAGACTCACCCACCGTTGTTGACTCGCCTTCGATAAACTTACTGTAGCCTCTTTCGTCAACATCTGCACGTCTATTGAAGGCTTCCATCAGTTGGCTTTCCATGGGTGGGTTTCCGAATTGCACTTTCCATCCTTCCTTCTTGTAATTGCGTACGTTCTTATTGATAGACCTCATGGCAATTCTCTGTTCCTTGGTTGTTGAGTTTTGCATGGCGCAGCTGGCCATCAGGATAGCGGTGAGTGCAAGCACTACGATCATACTAAGTCTTTTCATTTTCTTTTCCTTTCTTTTTGTTTAATGATTTATTGAACTATTTGTTAATTGATTTGTTTGCAGAATAGAGCCGGCGGAGCCAGATGATTAGTCCAAAAAAAAGCAGAATTTTTCAAAATTTCATTCAATTTACTATATATCAATCTGTTATTTTTACAAGAGGTATTATCCAGGCTTCGGTAGGTGAAGGGGAATAGTGCCCTTCCCAAACATCATAGCCGTCGGCGATGACCTGAACACGTTGTTCTTTGTCCTGTTTCTCAAAAGGAATGTCGAAACGGAATCGTCCGAGGCTGTCAGTCCGCGTTTCCATGTCAAGAAGGCGTACCATAGCATTTGCGACCGGTCTACTATCTGCCTTCATATCCTCCACACGGCCGAAGACCATCCCCAAGTCATTGTTGCGTCGGATGGACAGCGAGAGTGCCCTCTGAACGGGTACCAGCGTGTCAAGGGTCTGATAGCCTGACGCTTCAAATCTGACATGGACTTTCCAGTTCCTGTATTTGTAAGGTATGTCATTCAGCGAGACGGAAGTGTTTTCACGGGTCAACTGTATGGTTTGCACGGCGTTGTCGGCGTATTCACAGGTCAAAGTACCTTTCTCAAAGCGAAGTTTGGGGATGGTGTAGGCCGCGTCTTCGATGACGTTCACCCGCATCTGGTATGGTGTGGACAAGCGCCAGATGAAATAGGCCGAGCAAGCCACCAAGGCCAGAATCAGGCAGCCCCATAAATAGAACTTCGTTTTGAACCAGGGAAGTTTGCCGTTCAGATAGCCATCTTCAATCAACCGTTTGACAATTTCGTCGTAAGCAACATCGGCAAACTTGGCAACATGCCCAAGCTGATAGTCGAAATGAGCCATCTCGGGGTTGGCTGAGAGCGGAGCGGCCTGTTTGGTGGCCACCATGAAGCAACCGGTATCAGCCCAACGCTGCATGAAAGCATTGGCATCGTACGCCTCCTCTTGTTCTGGATGCGAAGGGTCTTTGACTTTCACCTTCAGGTTGTAGGGGTCGGTGGTGTCGATGCCCGCCACCAGCATCACATGTTTGGATTGCGCTTCCTTGTCACCGGCATCCACGCCTACGATGATTTTGTGGCCTTGGCTCAGCTCATACATAATATGATAGATGCCCGCATTACGCATCTGGACGGTATCCACACCGTAGGTGTTGAGCAACTCGCCCACGAAATCAAAGGCGCTGCCCTTCCCCTCTTCAAACCAACCGTTTTTTAGTGCTACAGCGATAAGCTCTTCGATGGGGACCTCGATGCCGAAGTTGCGAAGCACCATCTGTTGTGCCTTGATGGCGCAGTCCATCTGTTCTGACTCGGCAGCGATGGCATACTCGTCATAATCAACCATCGACTTGGCAAAGACTGAAGTGCTTTCCTCCATGCATTCCTGATAGGCCAGTTCGGTGCGGGCCAACAGCACTGCTTCCATGGCTTCGTCGTTCTCGGCGAGATAGGCGTCAACGGCAGATCGCTCTTCTTCCGTCAGATTGCCTTCCAAGTAACAGGCTATCAGCTCATCCGTGATTATTATGTTGTTGTTGTTCATAGTTCTTTTTCTTTCAACAAGGTTTTCAATTCAGTTTTTGCCTTTTTTATTAGGTTGTAGACGGCCATGACCGAGCAGTTCAAGTCATCGGCTATAGTTTCGGCACTCTTGCCCGACAGCATGGACAGGATGGCCAGCCGTTCTCTGGGCTTCGACAGCCGTTCAATTGCTTTATACAATTCCATACGCGATAGTTCCTTATACACATCGAAGTCATCTGCTTCATCCTTTAGGATTTCCATAAGCAATTGAGGCTCCGTCATCACCAATTTAGTCTGACTTGCGCGTTTTTTCAAGAAAAATCTCACTGCAACGTGCGTCAAGTAGGTGTTGAGAGACGACCTGAACTCGAAATCCCTCAGCATTTCCCAGTCATTTTTGCAAACATGGAGATAAAACTCGGTAATCAGCTCCTCCTTTTTAACCTGCGAACGGAACACGCTGTTTACAATGTGGGCAAACATAGCGTTACAGTGATGAAAAAACACGTATTCTATGGCTTCGGGGTTGTTGGCCAGAAGAAGCGCCACCAATTCACGGTCTGATAGAGTAGTATAGTATGCTATTCGTCTTTTGTTCATATTGGATCACTTTGATTCAAGCAGTTCTTTTATCCTGTCGATCTTGTCCATTACTTCAATGCCTTCGACCATATTGAGCAATTCATACATGCGCAAGGCTTTCATGAAGTACTTCCTTGATGCCTCGTCCCAGCCTTTCTGCCGGTAAAGAACGCCCAAGTAGGCACATGACTTCGCATACTTGGCACACGAGGCAACGCTGTCTTTTTCAAACAGGTTGACATAGGTTTGCAGCACCATGATATATTCGTAAAGCGTATCTGTGACGGGCAGGCTATCCATTTCAGCCATCAGCTCCATCTCGCCCAGGTTCTCCAACGGGAAGGTGTTTGAGAAATCCAAATATGCCTGCATGACCGGCTTCAACGGTTTTTCGCTAGCCAGGGCCATTGCCCCCAGAATATCATCGGATTCCAGCCTGTTGTTGATGGCAGCCTGCATTTCATCCATATCGTACTCATCAATGCGGGCAAAGACATCCGCATAGTACTCCATATTGCCGTAGGTGTCGTTCAGCTCGTTTTCAGCCATCAGTTTCCAAAACTGGAACTCCGACATGGAAATCTTGTTCTGGGCATAGTGCTCGTTCAAAAGGTTCATGGTGGATTCATAACGGCCTATGCAGGCAGCCTCGACGAGGCCATAATAGCGCATCCTTGCCTCACGCACCACTCCTATGGGAGCCATGACAATACGCAGCGTGTCGCGGTCGGTAAGCGTCCACCTTGAAACATGGATATTTACCAATTCATACCCGTCCTTACCAACCTGCACATGGACTGTGTCGCCTGTTTGATGATGCTGGAAACTCAGTCTGAACACGCCCCGGGCGTCACTCGATGTAGGCGGAGCATCCGATTGTACGGAAACATGGACCCTGGCCAATGCCTTCCCGTTGGTTTTCATTTCCACCACTTTCCCGTATTGTGTCATTTGACCTTCGACATTATTGTAGAGTCCAAGCAGAAGAAGCACCACCAAGCTGGCGAATAAATACATTCTTTTCATAATTGCGATTTTTCGATGGTGCAAAAGTACAACAATTTCAATCCGATATCAACATTGGGTCAAAAACGCACCACATTTGGCTTGATTGGCACGTACTTCGACATGCACATTCCTACATCGGCTCCGATGTAAGTCGGGTCGCAAACCACATAGCGCTTGCCGTCAAGCATCAAGTAGTCGCCCGCCACGGTTTCGTTGAAACAGACGGCGGTGGCCAAATGTCCGGGAAAGTGGAGCAGAACCACATCGAGCCCCAACAGCTCGCGCATCAGGCAAGCGAAAAAGATGGAGCGGTCCTCGCAGTCGTTATAAGGATAGAACAGCGACTCGTCGGGAAACAGGGGGCGCTCATAGCCGAATTGGTCCTGGTCAGTGGCATATTCAAAGGCAAACTGCGTGAAAGTGAGGAGGATGTCGGCGGCTTCCATTTGGCTTTTCCCTTCAATGGCTTTTAACATGACGGGATAAAGCGACTCTTTGGCCATGTCACTCAAAGAGGCAAGGGAATAGTAAGTCCAATGGTTGCTTAGCGGATAGTCGTTGAAGAAATCAATCAGGTTTTGGTTCAGCACTACGGTGGCCTCAATATCCATCCAATCTGCGCCGAAGCGCCTTGGGGCCGTCTTAACGACACTCAGTTTGGGTTGCTTTGCGGCAAACGACATCATCTTCTCGCTGGGGAAGGCATGGTCGTAAACAAAGAAGATACCGTCGCCCGCGTCTTTGTCGAAGATAAAGTAACGTTTGCCCTCGATGTTGATATAGCCGTAGGAGTAGACCGTGTCTGCCGATGCCATCAGCACATGCAGGTGCTTGTCCTTAGAGGCGATGCGGGTTTGATAGCCCGACTGGACGAGCAGGTACATGTGCAGGACGGAGGCTTCGTTGGACTGTCCGAAATAGGTGCGGGCCAGTTGCCTTGTCATCTGGAAATAGGCCCAGTCGCAGAGGTTCATAGACTCCCTATACATCAGGCACTCGGCCACCAGGTTGTCAAAATAATCATCCGAGAGTTCATACCACAGGTCGGAGACGTTTTTTTCGGAGCTGCCGTCCATCTGTGGCAGATAGTTGCGGTCGAAGTGGAAGCCCATATTGGTGCCGTAATAGGTGATGTAGTTCATGGGCACATCGGGCGACGGGTTGGGGACAATGGGTTCCACCGGCACGGGTTGCTCGTAGGGATGGTCGGGCAAGGGTTGCAGGTTGAAGATGATGGGGTCCTTGCGTGGGATAGGCTTGTCGTCGGGGTCCACTCTGATGGGTTGCGGCGGCTTGGGTTCCATGTGGATGGGAATTACCGGCTCCATGGCAAATGCCGCCCAAGGGTCGGCCATAAAGCGGGCATACTCCTCATTGGCCTGTCTGCGGAAATCGGCATAGCTTTGACGGGCTTTTTGCCTGAAATCCTCATACTCACGGCGTGCGCTGTCCATAGATTGGCGCACGCGTTCCTGCCATTCTTTGTCGATTTGCGCCGACAGCGCAGTAGTCAAAGTGCAGGCTAACAATGTCATAATCAATTTTTTCATGGCTTTTAAGATTAGAATTTGCCCAATAGAGGCCTCAACTGAGCAAAATTAGTCTAAATTTGTCTAATATTTTATTTTGCGGCGGCTTCCGTTCCACAAGGTCTGGCCGCCTCGTCCCTCGGCTGGCCTTGACCTTGCTCCACCGAAGCCTCCTCTGCTTAAGGTTTTCAAGAGAGATTTACTGGGGAAGACACAAACGGAACCCGAAGCTGTAGTACCGGCTGAGGGGGTCGTTGCTGAGCCGGTTCGACACTCGGCAGACCCTCGCGATGTTGTACCAGCTACCACCGCGCAACACGCGGTTGGAGTAACCCTTGCCCGTGCTTTGGGGATTGGGATTGGTCTGCGAACTGCTTTTATAGTCATCATACATATCGCTGCACCACTCCCATACATTACCCAGCATATCATATAAACCGTACGCATTCGGCTGCTTCAAGCCCACCGGATGGGTTCCTCCTCGCGAATCATTGTATTGTTTCTCCGACCAATCTGAAATATCATATCCATTGGCGACATCGCAACCCGCCGAGCTAGTGTAGTTCCTGCCGCAATTGCCACCATACCATGCCAACCTGTCAAGATTAGGGGAGTTATTCAGTCCTCTAATGTCAATAACCTCTCCATTGTATAATGATGTCTGCGTTTTGGCTCTCGCCGCATACTCCCACTCCGCCTCCGTGGGAAGGCGGAAGTTCCTCCCCGTCGTCTGGTTCAGCTTGCGGATGAACTCTTGTACATCATTCCAGCTCACTTGCTCCACAGGCAGGCTGTCGCCTTGGAAATGGCTCGGGTTGCTTCCCATCACCGCCTTCCACAGGGCCTGCGTCACCTCCGTCTCGCCCATGTAATAGCCGCTGAGGGTCACGCTGTGCACTGGACTTTCGAAATCATACGCCTCGCTGTCATAGTTCTGTCCGCCTGAGCTCGTCTTCTGCGCCCCCATCCTGAAGGTGCCGCCCTCGACGAGCTTCATGGTGAAACTCACGCCCTTCACCATGAAGGTCTCCTCGTACTTGCTCCCTTCTTTCAGTGCGGCTCTCACCTGCATGAGCTCACCTTTGGCGATGGTCACGGTCTCGGTGTGGTCGAGGTAGTCCTCCTTGCTTATCTTGATCTCATGTGTACCTATCAGAATCTCGTTGATGAATTTCGGGGTCTCACCCATGGCTTGTCCGTCGATGAATAGTTTGCAGAAGTTGGGGGAACTCTCCACGTTCAGCGAACCATAGATGGGAGTTGGCGAAGGCAGGAGTATGGTTTGCCCATTCATGGCAGGGGTGATTTCCTTGGTCGTAACGGAAGTCTCGTGGTTGTTTTGCTTGCACTCTATCTTGTATGTGCCGCTGCCCAAGGGACCCGACCATGTGCGTGTGCCTTTCTTCTCGTTGTTCACCCATATCTCGGCATCAGTGTCAACCTTCAGGGTCACTTCGGCGAAGTCGGACTTCAGCGTGGGGCTGAGCCTCGTGGTTTCATTGTCGGCGACGGTCACCGTCTCGCTGTAGGTCTCATACATCTCCTTCGCGATGCGGACGCTATGCAGGCCGCTCTTCAGCCTCTCACTACGGCAAGGGGCTTTCCCCACTAAGTCGCTATCAATATATACGCTTGCGCCCTGCAAGTTGCCCGTCCCGTCAACTTCAATCCACCCGAAATTAGGACGTAGCGCGATGTTTACTTTATGCATGTTGTTGGGGTCGTCGACGGTCACGCTACCCTCTTCGGCATGATAGTCCTTTGCCTGGACACGATAATGGTAGGTGCCGAAGTTGACAAACTTAACCGCAGAACCGTCGGCATCCACTTCCCATATCTGGTTGTCCACCTCAAGGGTGGCATTGACCGGAGTGATCCGGAAAGCGAGATACTGCTGTCGGGGCTTGTCTTCTTCAGGCGGCGGTGGCGGAAGCAATTCCGGCCCCTTGACGACAATCTTGTAGGTGTGCAGCTCCTCAATTCTGGCTACATAATCCGTCAGACGTAGCTCGTACTGCCCCCAGTCGCGGTGCATGACACGCAGGTACTTCAGCCCGGGCGACACCCACAGCCATATCTCTCCGTTGCGCGTGGCGCGCTCCACCAGCTCCGAACCTAAGTCCGGCTTGAAGGTGAACAGCTCGCGCTGCTCCGGCGTAATCTTCTGCGTGGCGATGCGCAGCAGCGCGCACTGCCGCTCGCTGTGGTCGGTCTTCATCTCCTCGCGCGCCGAGAAGTCGTTGGGCAGATGCTCAACGCCCACAATCTCAAAGTCCTGCGACTTGGCCAACATCGCGCATAGCGACAAAAAACATATCAGGATTAGTCTCTTCATCATCGGGTGGTTTTGCTGATTAGAGCCGCAAAGATAGGGATTTTAGTCTGATAATAACATCACTTCCCGAAAACCTTATACTTTTCAATACAGCACCGATGCTGTTTGCTCTCACGGTCGTAGGTGATTCCCACCAGCAGCAGGTTGCCGGTATATTGCGCCACCTTGGAGGGGTATTCGCGGCGCTTGATTTGCTCGATGGCGGTGTCGACGGCCTTGTCGTAT
>JAILDR010000244.1 GCA_024689285.1 Bacteroidales bacterium
GGGCGTTTACATCGTCCGCAGCAAAGCTGAATGGCAGTCTGCCTTGGACGACATCGACCACAACTTCGCCAAGCAGTGTGCCGTATTCCCCGACACCGTTGTACGGAGCGAAATGTTTGTGTTGGAGCAGTTCATCGAAGGCGAGGAATATGCCGTGGATGCCTATTATGATGCCGAAGGCAAACCCAACATCATCAACATTTTCCACCACATCTTCAAGAACGAGACTGACGTCAGCGACCGTCTCTACTGCATGAGCAAACAGATTTTTGAAGCCAATTATCCAGCCTTCAACCAGTTCTGCATCGACCTGAATGGTGTCCTCGGTTTGCGCAATTTCCCGATGCATGTGGAGTTCCGCGTCGACAAAAACACGGGCCGCGCCATCCCGATTGAGGTCAACCCGTTGCGTTTTGCAGGCATGTGCCTCAACGACATCACACGCCACACCTGCGGAGTGCTACCCGTAAGAGCTTATTTTGAAGGCACACACCCCGATTACGCCACCATGTGGAACGGCATCGAGAACGACGTGTTCAGTTTCGTCGTTTTGGACAAGCCCTACGACACTAACCGCAAACTCGACTTCGAGCGCATCAAGAAGCATTTCCACGGTGTGCTGGAAACCCGCGACATCATGAACCCCGCCATGAGCATCTGGGGATTCCTGTTTACAAAGACCGCCCCTGAACACAAGGCCGAATTGCAGGAGATTCTGCATTCCACCTTGGAAGAGTTTATGGTTTGACGCGAGACTTTTTGAAGGAAATTTCTTCTATAAAAGAAATTTTTCCTGTTTTTGACGAAAATTTCTTCCATAAAACTCAAAACATCTCACCCCAATTGTAAGAAATTTTCTTACATTTGCGGCGTAAAATCATATTCTCATGAGCAGAACAGTAACAGCATCATTGGGCCCTCATTATGAGGAATTTATTCAAAATAGCATTCGCTGCGGAAGATATAACAATGCCAGTGAAGTCATTAGGGCTGGGCTTCGCAGATTGGAGGAAGACGAGTCGCGCCTAGCCGCATTAAGAGCCGCTTTAGAAGAAGGTGAAGCCAGTCCCGATGTTGAGGATTTCGACCCTGACCGTTTTCTTCAAGAAATGAAAGCAAAATACAAAGCAAATGGCTGACTATATTCTTTCCAAAAAGGCATCAGAAGACTTAATCAAGATTTGGTATTATACGATGAATACTTGGTCTGAAGAGCAAGCGGACATTTATTACCAAAACTTTATTCAATCCTTTGAGCATATAGCCCAAAGCCCTGATTCCGTTGGGCGTTCTTACGATGATGTACGCACAGACTATCGTAGTTTTCGTTCTGGAAGGCATATCATTTTCTATCGAATACTGAAAAACCGTAAAGTCCGAATTATTAGAATCCTTCACGAACGGATGGATTTCGAGCGGCATTTGTAATTGTGCTCTACAACTACCCTAAATATGTCATCTCGATGACGCCGCTTGTCAACCGAAACGACGACAATGGCATCATTCACTTACATTTGCGGAAGTTTATGACGGAAGGACTGGGATAAAATATACCCCTTTGATGCAAAGCCTTTCTCCCCTCCCAACTGGCTATTTGCACCCGAGTTAACAGCACTATTCTTCAATTGTTCTTCGTTTGTTCTTCGATTGTTCTTCGTTTTTATATCGAACAACAATCAAATAACAATATAATATCTATAGAATAAATATGCAGGTAATCTGGGCACAGGTACGATGCAAAGATGAGAGAAGTACCTTTCAACAAAAAAAATAACGGATATGGTCATGCTCCGTCCGTTGCAAATAGGAATTTTCGGAATATGCAAGATGTATATTGGAAAATTTCTAATTTTGCCGAAAATAGCTTCAATATGAAAAACACTTTATTTATCATTCTTGCTTTCTCATCCCTACTCTTCGCAAGCTGCACAGGGAAAGCCAAACAAAAGCCCTTCACCGAAAAAGAAGCCCTCGAATTTCTCTACGATTATATGCCCCTTGGGGATAGCGTGGACTACAGCGAGGACTATTACCGCGAGTGCATCCAGTATGCCTTCCGCGCCAAGGAAGAACTGCCTTGGGGTGCTAACATTCCCGAGCGCGAGTTCAAGCATTTCGTGGTGCCTGTTCGCGTCAATAACGAGAACCTCGACGCCTTCCGAAGCACCTATTACGAGGAGCTGAAAGACCGTGTGAAAGACTTATCCTTATATGATGCCGTCCTTGAAGTGAACCACTGGTGCCACGAGCATGTGAATTACAAAGGCTCTGACAGCCGTACCTCATCACCGATGGCGACAGTCAAGACCTCATGGGGACGCTGTGGCGAGGAGTCGACATTATTGGTGACGGCCTTGCGCACCGTTGGCATTCCGGCAAGGCAAGTCTACACGCCCCGCTGGGCACATTGCGACGACAATCACGCATGGGTGGAAGCTTGGGTAGACGGACAATGGCACTTCCTTGGTGCCTGCGAGCCCGAACCTGTGCTTGATTTAGGTTGGTTCAACGAACCTGCCTCGCGCTCCTTATTATTACATACCCGCGTCTTCGGCAACTATGATGGTCCCGAAGAGGTCATCAGCCGCAGCCCCTACTACACTGAAATCAACGTAGTAGACAACTATGGCAAAACCGCCAAGACCATCATCACCGTGGTAGACAGCGAAGGCAATCCGCAAGCCAACCTGCCCGTGGAGTTCAAGATATACAACTATGCCGAGTTCTGCACCGTGGTGAAAAAGACCACTGACAAGAACGGTCAGACCTGGCTCACAGCCGGCTTGGGCTGCATGATGGCTTACGCTGCCAAGGACGGCAAATTTGGCTACCAGGTCTTTAAGTCGGGTGAACAAGAAAACGTCACCATCACCCTCGACCATGAGGAAGGCACGGAAGAGACCTTTGAATTTGACATGGTTCCTCCCCCACCGACAAGCGTTCTGCCAGAAGTCACACCAGAGATGCGTGACAAGAACGACCAGCGCATCGCATACGAGGATTCATTGCGCAATGACTACATCAAAGCTTGCAAAGACGCTCAAAACATAATCATTGCCAACACGGGCAACAAAACTTTATGCAGCATCATCGGGAAGTCGTGGGGCAACTACCAGACACTCGCTGATTTCGTGAGATACGCCCAAGACAAAAATCAGGAAATCAAGGCTGTGGAACTGCTCAAAGCCGTTTCTGACAAAGACTTGCGCGACATAAGTCTTTCTGTCTTGCAAGACCATTTCGACAACACGCCCGACCTCACTTCATCCATCATCTCAATGCCGACTGAGTTGTACGGCGAATACATCCTCAGCCCTCGTATCAGCAATGAAATGATTGTGCCTTGGCGCAAAACCCTCTCTAATTTCTTCCCAAAGGAGGAAGCCCAAAGATACCACGACAACCCAGCCTTGTTGGTCGACTGGGTGAAAAACAACATCAGCGTCAACGATGACCTCAACCCACAACGCTTCCCCATCTCGCCCATCGGTGTGCTGAAAGCACGCAAGGCCGACCGTCATTCCCGCGACATTTTCTTTGTTGCCTCAGCACGCAGTTTAGGCATCGCCGCACAAATCAATCCCGTCACGGGCAAGGTGCAATATTTTGAAAACGAATGGACCACCGTGGATTTTGAAGCCGAGCAACCCAGCACGTCAGCAACAGGCTATCTCGACATTCATTACTTCCCCATCGCCTCCATGCCCGACCCGAAATACTATACGCATTTCAGCATCAAGAAATTGGACGGCAACAGCTTCAAGCTTCTGGCCTACGATGCCCAAGACCCAGGCATCGACGATGGCATGACACTGTCGAGCTTCGAGCACCCGACACCCTTAGAGGCTGGATATTACATCCTCACCTCAGGCACTCGCCTCAACGACGGCACCGCATTGGCCCACAGCCAATTCTTCACCATCAAAGCCAACGAGACCACTGTTATCGACCTCGTCTTTCGTGAGCCTGACAATACAATCCATGTCATCGGAAGTTTCTATGCAGAGAATTCCTTTACCGACCCTGAGAGCGAAGAGGAATACAAGCCCAAGCACCTGATACAAGACAGTTATTACATCCTCGGCCTCCTTGACCAAGGCAGTGAGCCGACCACCCACGCCATGCAGGATATCGCCACTTTCCGTAAAGAATTTGAAGCAAGCGGACTACCCATCATTTTCATCTTCGAGAACAAAGAGGAATATGACAAGTTCATGCTAAAGAGTTTCAGTGAATTGCCCAACACCATTACCTATGGCCTTGATGACGGCACCATCCATGAAAATCTCGTTGAGAGTTTACACCTCGACAAATCAAGCCTTCCTATCTTCATCATTGCCAATGCCAACAGTGAAGTAGTTTTTGCAAAGCAGGGCTACACCATCGGCTTGGGCGAACAGATGCTGAAAGAAATAGCAAAGCTAAAATGAATCGAACTTAATCGACAACATGTTGATAATAAGTTCCTTCCTCAAAGTTCTTAAGGGCTTCCTTAAGGAAAGTCACAAAAGCGTCCTTGTCTAAATCGTAAGCACGGGGCTTCACCAGAAGGTTGCCGTTGTGGTCCATTAGGCAATAGTAAGGCTGGGCATTGGTGCCAAACTTCGAGATTTGAAAGTCAGCATACTTGCGTCCAATGGTTTTCTTTTCCTTACCGTCGTATGTAGAAACATACCATTCCTCCTTCGGAAGAGATGTCTTATCATCGACATACAAAGCACAGAGAACAAAGTTATTACGCAACATGTCCTTCACACGCGGGTCGCTCCAAACATTAGCTTCCATTTCCCGGCAGTTTACGCAACCATGACCCGTGAAGTCAACAAAGATGGGTCTGTTCAAAGCTTTTGCAGCGGCCAAGGCTTGGTCGTAGTCAAAGTAACCTTTCAAATTGTGCGGAAGATGGAAAAGACCGGCATATTTAGGCTCTTCGGTAAACACTTCAGAAGCAACAGCTTGGGTTTGACCTTGTGGTGCCACAGCCGTATTGGCGAACTTGGCATCCACATACTCAATGACTTTTTCGCTGTTTTCTTCAATGATTCTATTGAGGTCGAAATCGAGGGTTTGCTTGGGAGGCAGATAGCCAGAAAGAGCTTTCAGAGGAGCACCCCACATGCCTGGAATCATATAGACAACGAAGGTTAAGTCGATAATAATGAGCACAAGGCGGAACACGCCCAATTCCTTGAGTTCTTTCTCGCCCTTGAAACGAATCCTACCCATGAGATAAAGGCCCAACAAGGCGAAGCAGACAATCCAAATGCCAAGATAGACCTCGCGGTCAAGCAAATGCCAGTGGTAGGTTTGGTCGGCAACGCTTAAGAACTTGAAGCCCAATGCAACTTCGATGAAGCCTAACACCACTTTCACCGAGGTAAGCCAGCCACCGCTCTTGGGCAGACGTTGGAGCAGATTCGGGAAGAAAGCAAACAAGGCAAACGGCAAAGCGAAAGCCACTGCGAAGGCAAACATCGTCACTATGGGAGCCCAGAACTCGCCTGAGGTCGATTTGATGAGCACCGTACCCACAATAGGTCCAGTGCAGGCAAACGACACCAACACCAGCGTCAAGGCCATGAAGAAGATGCCGCCCAAACTTTGGGTGCCTTGTTTACTGTCGCTCTTGTTCACCATATTACTGCCCAATGTGATTTCGAAGGCACCAAAGAACGATGCAGCAAAAATCATGAACACGAGGAAGAAGATGATATTGGGCAGCCAGTGGGTGGCCAACCAGTTGAAGATGTCTGCAGTAACGCTATTGCCGCCCACAAGCCAAGTCACCAAGATGATGATGGCGATAGGCAGCGTATACAGTAACACGATGAAAACAAAATACATAAAGGCTTTGAACCGGCCTTGAGCCTTGCTTTCTCCCTCGCCGTGCATGAAGAATGAAACGGTCATAGGAATCATGGGGAACACGCAAGGCGTCAAAATGGCGGCAAATCCCCAAAGGATAGCTTCAAGAATCATGCCCCAGATATTGGATTTCTTGCCAGCAGTGACTTCAGGCTCAACGGCCTCAATCACAGCAGGTTCGCCATATTGCAAGTTAACGTCTTCGGTCAATGAAACGCATTGTCCGTCCTTACAGGCCTGATAGTTGATTTCGCCCGTGATGGGGAACGAGCCGTCTTTCAGTTTGCGGAACGTCTGGGCAAAGGACGCCGTGCCTGCGAACTGTTTGTATTCCACCTCGAAGATGTCGTCGTAAAACAGCGGCACCTCGGTAAGATCGCGGGCCTCGCCCACCGGCTCGAAGAACTCAGAGGCCTGGATGTCGAACACCGTCGGCAATGGAGCCAGGTCGGGCATCTTGGTGGAATAGATGTGGAATTCCGGGTCGATGGTGGCTGTTGCAACCAAGTCGAACTCGTTCTCGTTCAGGTTCTCGATGGCGAAAGTCCATTTAACGGGGTCAATGATTTGCGCTTGAACCCTCATAGGCATAACGGCGATGAAAGCCAACAGCAGGCAGAAAAACAGTCGTTTCATACGTTTAATGTTTTATTTGCAAACGAATTGATAATTAAGCCACAAAAATACAAAAACTATTTTACCAACTCACAGCGAAAGACAAATTTTGTTTCCGATGTCACTTTATAGCGGTCGTCGATACGATACCCAACCACCCAAAGGATGTCGCCATCGGCAGAAGTCAGCAGCCAGAGATTGCGTTTCATACTATCAGTAAACTTCTGATCCACAAAGAAATCGCTCAACAGTTTGGAGCCTTTCATACCCAAGGCATGGAAGCGGTCGCCGTGCTGCCAATGCCGCAGAGTCAGAGGGAAATGAATTTTGTCAGCATCAAGCAAGGCTACGTTTGGCGACTTGTCGATAACGAAATCAGGAACTATTTCATTCTTTGAGAAACGCAGATGGACGGGCGATGTAATTTCCTCCTCCCCTATTTCAATTTGTATTTCTTCATTGGTTTCCGATTTGATTTCGGAGAGCAACAGTTCATTTCTCCCGATGACCAGCTGATGGTTTGAAGAGAAGTATTTGTTTCCAATCCCCGTCTTCATCGCCTCAAAAATAAAATGGCATTGGTCGGTATTGAAACCATAGTTTCGCAACCATTCAAAAAGGAGTTGTTCGCTTTGCGTCATTGCGAGCGAAGCGTGGCAATCCAGACTTACCCGGAAAGACTTTGATGATTCGGTCCGGATCGCTTCGTCGTCCCTCCTCGCGATGACAGACACATCATCCAATTCCTCTACAATATGGGACAATCTCTCCTTCAGTAATTCACGATACAACTCATTTTCAGCGGCAAGATGTTCCAAAGACTTATACAAACCCTGCCGCGCACCAGGATGAAGTTCATCGAAAATGGGCAATAATTGATTACGGATTTTGTTCCGCAGATAAATACTCTCAGCATTGGTATGGTCTTCTCTCCATTGGATTTGGTTTTCAAGGGCATACTGGTGAATTTGTTCACGCGAAGCCCACAGCAAAGGGCGAATGATTACTCCATTTTGTGGCTTCATGCCTTTCAGTCCGTTGAGGCCTGCGCCGCGCAAAAGGTTGATGAAAAAAGTCTCGGCTTGATCGTCGGCATGGTGAGCTACAGCAATTTTGTCATAACCCAACTGTTGCCTCAACTGCTCAAACCACGCATAACGCAAATCTCGGGCGGCCATTTCGATGGAAACGCCTCGCTCTGCAGCATATTTCTCGGTTTCAAAATGCTTTACAAAGCACTGAATACCATACTTTTCCGCAAATATTCTTACAAACTGCTCATCTCCATCCGACTCATCGCCGCGCAAATGGAAATTGCAGTGTGCCGCGACAAACTCCACTTTGGATTTCAGCAGCAAGTCCGCCAGCACCATAGAATCAATGCCGCCGCTGAGGGCAAGAATAATCTTTTCGCCCTCGGCAATCAAGTTATACCTATTAATATATGCTTGGAATTGGTCAATCATGTCAATGCCTTACCACAAATTTTCTTATGCCTTTTCCGTTCACCTGAACGAAATACAAACCATCGAGATACCGATTTGTATCAATCTTTACATGCTGACTATCAGATATAACGGCATCCACCAACTGACCCAAGCTGTTGTAAACTTGGATCAAGCCATTAGCCTCAATGTTCACAACACCATCAGCTGGATTGGGGAAAACTATACAACTTTCTTGCTGATTATCAGTAATATCCGAATAGCATTGATGCACTTCTATGCCCAAAGGCTCAAAGGCATCAATAATGGTTTGCAAATCATAGATATAAAAGCCCGAATGACCTCCGTCAAGTACGATTTGTCTGTCTGGTGCAATCAAGAAATAATGCGGAGAATAGGAGAAATGATACAAATCCACAAACATCTGAGCGCCTCCTTCCAGGCTTACCGTAGGATATTCGACACCAAACTCCTCGCACCAACGCATACACAATGCTTCAGGGTCGGTGGTCACTTCCATATAAAATATGTCTTCATTGTTGCATCCATATCGATAATAGGATTCCACAATGTATGGCATCACTTCACGGCACGAAATGCAAGTGAATCCGAAGAAATCAAGGAAAACAAACTGACCTTGATCAAGGATGTCGAACAAATGGATTTCGTTTCCATGGCAGTCGACCAACACAAAATCCAATGCTTCGGGACCAACACAAATCGTATCGGAAATGTTCTCCGAGCCATCCTCACATCGCGAAGCCACATAGTAACAGTTCTCTTCCGTCGGATAATACATTACATTTTCTATGTTTGGCTCAACCGTATTGGCCTCAAAATGGAAATCCTCTTCCGCATAATTCCGCGAAAACACGTGATAATACTCGGCACCATCAACGCCCTCCCATTCGAGATTCAATTGCGTCGATAAAAGATGAGCCGTCAAATTGCTTGGTGCCTCGCACTGGCCAAAATTGCAATCGCTTGGCGCAATGCCCAAATCCGAAAAAACTTCCTCAAAATGATAGACTATCGGCTCCTGAAATATTTGATGGTCAGGCAAAAACAGTAAAAACTGGTTGTTCCCATAGTCGTAGATGCAATCAGGATATAGGGCATAAAATGAGGCACTTCCTCCACCTATGCCAACCAAAGGAAACTCTACATGGTATTCTTCAGCCCAAACATTACACTGCGCATCATCAGCATTGGTCAACAATTCCATGAAAAACACATCCCTGCCATTGCAGCCATACTGATGGTACAAATTGTTCATGGTCAAGGTCTGCCCATAACCGCTAAAATCATTCTGAAAGTGAACCAAGACAAATTGCCCACCATCGAGCAACTCAAACAGATTGTACGCTACGCCATTACAATCCGTAAAGGTAAAATCCTCAACTTCAGGCGGGCAATCGGCCTTCAACTGCCAACCCAATGCTAGAAATACCAATACAAACAACGCCTTTTTCATGTCAGATAGTATTGATTGCAAAAGTACAAAATCCTCACAATCCGAAAACTAAATCATTTCTTTTTCTTCACCGAAAAGCCGAAGCCACCGATTTTCTCGCCAAGGCCGTAATACTTACCATGCGAATAGGCCAAAGGCTTGGCGTGGTTCAACTGGAAAGCACCCGTGCCCTTGTCGATGAGTTTTTCTTCCGCATTGACGGCCACCACCTCAGCGATGAACATATCGTGCGAGCCTAATTCCTTCACTTCCACCACCTTGCATTCAATGCTCAACGGCGATTCGGCAATCAAAGGGGCTTTCACGATTTGGGCAGGCTCGGTGTGCAGGTGCATCTGCTTGAACTTGTTGTAGTCGCGGCCTGAGCGCACGCCACACCAGTCTGTGGCAGCGGCCAGTTCCTCCGTCGTCAGGTTGATGACGAACTCCTTGTTTTTCATGATGAGTTCGTTCGAGTGGCGTTCCTTGCGGACGGAGATATAGCACATAGGTGGGTCGGAGCAGATGGTGCCCGTCCAGCCGATGGTGATGATATTGTAATTTTCCTCGCAGTCGCCGCAGGTGACCATCACTGCGGGCAAGGGATAGATTAACGTTCCTGGTTTGAAGGGGATTTTCATGATATAGTTCTTGTATGAATAGTATCTATCCAAAGAAGGCACGATGTACATTATGTTGGGAGGCCATTCCCAAAAAGTCATCCTGAAAGGCAGCAAAGTTTTCCTTGTTCTCTTTATGCCTTTGAAACAAGGAAAACAACGGGGTG
>JAILDR010000246.1 GCA_024689285.1 Bacteroidales bacterium
GCCATCCTCGACAGAATCGTCCATACTGCAATACGTTTTGAATTAAAAGGTGAGAGTATGAGAAAATAATCTATTTTTGCACCGGCAAAAGTGAACGGATATCGCCGTTTTCACTGAACGGATATCGGCCGTTTTTTACACCTGCTGAATCCTTTCTGATTTCAGAACGCATTCAGCAAGGGGACAGAAAGGAGGGGCGCTTAATCATGTTGATGAATCACATCATCTTCTTATGACGGAAATAAATATAGAACGCCGTGGCAACCACCGCCATAAATCCCATGATACCCCAAAACGCCCATTCTGCCTCTTGGAAAGGTAGCTTCACGTTCATGCCGTAAAGACCTGTGATGAAGGTCAAAGGCAGGATGATGGTCGACACGAGGGTCAGGATTTTCATCGTCTCGTTGGTTTTGTTGGTCTGCATCGAGTCGAAGGTCATGGAGAGGCCCTCAATCAATTCTTCGTAGTCTTCGGTCATATCCCACACCTTCTGCAGATAGTCGAGGATATTGCCCCAGTAGTCTTCCATGTATTCGATGTCGTCGGTGAAGCCCGTCACCTTACCCGTCTCGAAGAGGTGGAAGAGCCTGAGCTGAGGCTTGAAGATGGTGTTGATGAGGATGAGGTTCTTGCGCGTGACGCTGATGCGCTCGATAATCTTCACCTGCTTTTCCTGCAACAGTTCGCGGTTGATGAGCTCGACATCCAAGCCAACCTTGCGCAGCAGATAAACGGATTCGGTCATCAGTTTTTCGAGGATGCGGTAGAGCAGGATGTCGGAGCTGCGGAAGTTCATCTCCTCGCCGTTCTGAATGCGTTCCTCGTATTCCTCAAAGAGATCATTGACACCCCAGGGGTTTTTCTCAATGGAGATGATGTATTCCTTCCCCCAGAAAATTTTTACTTCCTTGATTTTCACGAACTTGTTCTGACGGTCGAAGTTGGGGAAATGAAGGATGAGGAAGTAATAATCGTCGTAAATATCGATTTTGGGGCGTTGGTTGGCCGATTTGCAGTCTTCGATGTCTAAAGGGTGGAAGTGAAACCGGTCTTTCAGAAACTCAAAGTCTTCTTCTGTTGGGTTGTTGAGATGACGCCAGGTCAAATTTCCGATTTTCAGGCTGTTAATCATAGGCCTCCCCCCTTTCTTTTAAGTGAATACTCTGTTTACATCGGTGCAAAAGGTTTTTCGCGCCGCGAAAATACATTTTTTTGGTGAAAGGAAAGGAAAAAACCGCAAATTATTTCCACTCCAAGGTGTTGATCAGGTGGTCGATGTCTTGGCGGATGAAGTTGATGACGGGCTGCATCGAGTCGTTGTCGGGCTTGAAGTTGAAATAGAGGGCACCTCTCACGAAGTTCTTTGTGCTGTCGGTGAGGTAGAACTGCATCGGGGTGGCCACACCCTTGCCGTCCATCTCGATGAAGAGGCCGTAAACATTGTGCTCTTCGTTGACAATCAAGCTGTCGCGCACGCCATTGGCCTTTTGCAGGTGCTTGGTGACCATCGTGTGGACATCTTCCAAATACTCGCTCAGGTTGCCGTCTACAGGCTTGTGCGTGATATGGATGGAGCCTTTGAATTGTGGCATTTCGATGTTGACCCAGTTTTTCTCGTCGGGTGAATAAGGGTCGGGGGTGACTTGTGCATATTGCGGGCACTCGAAGCTGTATTTTTCGATGGTGTCGACCTTTACATAGCTTTTTTCGGGCAGGTCGATGCGGAAAAAGCCGCGGGGCTTGGGCAGGTAGCTCGACTGACGGTCGCACGAGACGGCGATGCAGGCGATGACAAAAGCCGCGAGTAATATGGATAATTTATTCTTCATCATAAACAACCTTTACTTCCTTGATACGTTTCCTGTCGGCATCGGTGATTTCCATATGGAACTTTTCGAAGTTGAACTTGAAGCCAATCTCGGGGATGCGCCCCTCGATTTCGAGGATCAATCCGGCCAGGGTGTCGGCCTCTCCCTGCATGGGTTCAAAGTAGTCTTCATCCACGCCAAACACTTTGCAGAAATCGACGATGCTGGTTTGTGCCTTGAAGAGGTAGCTGCCGTCGTCCAGTTTCTTGTAGTGTTCCTCTTCGTTGGTTTGGTCGAATTCGTCATTAATCTCTCCAACAATCTCTTCGATGACGTCTTCCATGGTAATCAGGCCCGATGTGCCGCCATATTCGTCGACGACAATGGCGATGTGGATTTTCTTCTCACGGAAATCTTGGAATAAGTCGTTGATTTTGCGGTTTTCCGGCACGAAGAAGGCGGGTCGGACGAGCTTCTGCCATTCGTAAAACTGGGCGTCGAGGTAGGGCAGGAGGTCTTTCACATAGAGGATGCCGCTAACTTTGTCTAAGGTTCCCTCGTAAACGGGAATCCTTGAGAATCCGCTTCTGATGACGGTGGCGAGCATGACAGAAAAATCCATGTTTTTTTCCACCCCGATGATGTCGATGCGCGGTATCATCACGCCGCTCACTTCCTTCTCGCTGAACGAGGCGATGCCTTTCAGCATCTGTTTCTCTTCAAGCGGTGTTGATTCTTCGGTGGCGATTTCCACGGCGGTGGAGAGGTCTTCCAACGAGATTTCGCCTTTTTTCTTCTCCAAGTGCTTGTCAATGAACGAAGTGGAGTTGACCAAAAGCTTGCTCAATGGTTTGAAGAGGCCGTTGAGGAAACGCAATGGACGTGCCATGAAGCGACAAACGGCGATGGGCCGTTTGCTGGCGAAAATCTTTGGTGTGATTTCACCCACAATTAATATTAATGAGGTGACGATAACCACTTCCAGAAGGAAAGCGGCTATAGGGTGGTTATCCATATCGAACAGCTGCATCATAATGTAGGTCGACAACAAAGTGATGGTCACGTTGACAAAGTTGTTGCCTATCAGAATGGTAGCCAGCAGGGTCTTGGGCCTTTCGCGGAGTTTGAGTGCCAATTGGCTTTTCACGTCGTTGCGCGATTCAAGCTCGTCGATGTCGGCTGGCTGCAAAGAGAAAAAAGCAGTTTCGCTGCCTGATATCAAGGCGGAAGCCACAAGGAGCAGGCACAATACGACCAGTCCTATAATGGCATTGACGGTAAATCCAGTGAAAAAGTTGTTTGAAACAACGGTAAGGAGTCCTATGAGAGGGTCAGGGTCGGGTGTTTCCAAAGCAGTGTGTTTTTACGTTTTGTGCGGCAAAATTACAAAAAACTTCCAACATACGTGGAGTCATTCGTTAAAAAGGCAGGTCGTCGCCTTCTTCTGTGTCGTTGCCTTGTGGGGTGTAGCCTGTGGGAGCGGGCTCGTTGGTGGGCTCGTAGGGCTGTCCGTAGGACGATTGAACGGCACTGCGTCCTGGGGCCAGCTGCATCATCTTGTCGGCATGGATTTCGGTGACGTATCGCACGTTGCCGTTCTGGTCTGTGTATTGGCGGGTGCGCAACTTGCCTTCCACGTACATCAGGTCGCCCTTGGAATAATTGCGTTTGCCTTCAGCGATGTCGTTGGCCAAGTAGCCAAGCACAACGAGGTTGTGCCAGTCGGTCTGTTCCACCCAGTTCTGGTCGCGGTCGCGATAGCGTTCCGAAGTGGCCAGGGTTGCTGTTATTTTGTGGTTGCCGTTTTCGAATGTGATTACTTCGGGGTCTCTACCAAGGCGCCCGATGAGGATGACTTTGTTCAAACTTGCCATGATAATTCAGTTTAAGTGGTTAGGTATAAGTCTATTAAGCGTGGAATGGGGTAGTTTCCCAAGTCCCTTTCAGGGGTCAAAGTTAAGCCTTTTGTTTCAATATGCAACAATTCTTGCGAAAGATTTATCTCGATGAATTGTGCTACAATGGTGCGGTGGGTTAGCTTATGGGTGAAGACAGATGAGGTTTTTGTTAGTGTAAATGGTTTGTGTTCAATGAGTTGAAGAAACATTTCGGAACTGACAACTTCTTCTACAGTCATGGTTTTTTCGCTCTCAATGCATGGGAAATCGTAGAGGTTGCGCCAGATGTCGTTGTCGCTGCGTTTGTGGAGATAGATGTTGTCTTTTATTCTGATAACCAAGTAGTTGAAATATCTTGTGGTGACTTTCAGCTTTTGCAGTTTGACGGGTCGTTGCATAACGGTCTGTCGCCCGAAGGCGAGGCAATGGGCTTGCAGCTGACAGAGAAGGCAGTTGGGGTTCTTCGGTGTGCAATGCAACGCGCCAAATTCCATCAGGGCTTGGTTGTGAAGCCCGGGTTGCTCGCGGTTGAGCAGCGCATTGGCGGTTTGGGCAAAAAGCGTCTGTCCCTCATGGCTATTAATAGGTGTATTGATGTCGAGGAGCCGTGAGAGGACGCGGTACACATTTCCGTCAACCACGGCATAGGGCAGGTTAAAGGCTATAGAGGCGATGGCGGCGGCGGTATATGCTCCCACTCCTTTGAGTTTTAATAGCTTGTCATAATCTGCAGGAAACGCTCCGCCATGTTGCTCCACTACTTGAAGGGCGCATTGGTGCAGATTGCGGGCGCGGGAATAATAGCCCAACCCCTGCCACATCTTCAGCACCTCTTCCTCGGTGGCGGCTGCAAGGTCGTTCACCATGGGCCATTTCTCAACGAAACGTAGGTAATAATCCCGGCCCTGGTTGACGCGGGTTTGCTGCAAAATGACCTCCGAGAGCCATACTTGGTAGGGCGTGGGATGGTGGCGCCAGGGTAGGTCGCGTCGGTTTTCAGCATACCAATTAATTAAGGTGTCTTGTATGAAATCCATTGTCAGATTTTCCGAAATTCTTTATTCTTAACTGTTTAGACGAAAAAAAATCAACAAATTTTGTTGCCGTATCGAAAATGTTTGTACTTTTGCGGCAAATTTACGACAAACACATAAAATAACCATTAAAAAAGAAGAAAAATGACAAAAGCAGAAATCGTGGCTGAAATCGCCAACAAGACCGGTATCGAGAAGAGTGCCGTTCAGAATGTGGTTGAGAACTTTATGGAAGTCGTCAAGGCATCGATGGCCAAAGGCGAAAACGTATATCTGAGAGGCTTCGGCAGCTTCATTATCAAGGTCAGAGCTGAAAAGACTGGCCGTAACATTGGCAAGAACGTGGCCATTACTATTCCCGCTCACAAGATCCCGGCCTTCAAGCCCGCCAAGACTTTCATGAACGCTGTTAAATAAAGAATCAACTCATAAAATCATCATACTATGCCAAACGGTAAGAAACACAAGAGACACAAGATGTCTACGCATAAGCGCAAAAAACGCTTAAGAAAGGACAGACACAAGAAGAAATAAGCTCTTCTTGAGCCTAAACAAGAAAGATAACACAACGTCGGGTCGACTCCGATGTTGTGTTATTGTTTTATCAAACAAATCGTTAACCCCAAAGCAACAACACCATGTCTGAAGAACAGAAAGAAACCACCGAAGTGGTGGAAGTGAAGACGGTGCAGCGCGACTTGATTATCAACGCGCATGCTTCGGAGGTTGACATCGCTCTGCTGGAGGACAACATACTTGTCGAACTTCACAAAGAGAAGACCAACAACCAGTTTGCGGTTGGAGACGTTTATTTGGGCCGCGTCAAGAAGATTTTGCCTGGCCTCAACGCCGCCTTTGTCGATGTAGGCTACCACAAGGAGGCTTTCCTGCATTACCTCGACCTCGGTTTGCAAGCCCGTTCGGTCATGAAGTACCGTAGCCAAATCGTCAACGGTAACGGCGAGGTCTTGATGACCGACTTCAAGTTGGAGCCCGACCTCGAGAAAAACGGCAAAATTGCCGACTTCCTCACCGTGGGTGAGCTGTTGCCGGTGCAAATCGCCAAAGAACCCATCTCCACCAAGGGGCCGCGCATCACGGTCGAGATTTCCTTTGCCGGACGCTATCTCGTCCTTGTCCCCTTCTCCAACCGCATTTCGGTATCCCAGAAAATCCGCAGCAACGAAGAACGCAACCGTCTGCGCCGTCTCATCCAAAGCATTCGTCCAAACAACTACGGCGTCATCATCCGCACCGTTGCCGAAGGCAAGAAGGTGGCCGAACTCGATGCCGACCTCCGTTCCCTCATCGATAAATGGGAGCGCTGCACTGTCGAGATGAAGAAGATGACCAGCTATGGACGTATGGTCAGCGAGATGGACCAGACCGCCGTTATGCTGCGCGATTTGCTGAACGAGTCGTTCAACACGATTAATGTGAACGACGAGAAACTTTATGAAGAGATTCGGAGTTACATCCAGACCATCGCCCCGCAAAAGGCTGAAATCGTGCAATTTTACAAAGGCAAAGACCCCATCTTTGACCATTTCAACGTCACGAAGCAAATCAAAGGCTTTTTCGGGAAGATTGTCACCATCAGAAACGGTGTCTACCTCGTCATCGAGCACACCGAGGCCATGCACGTCATCGACGTCAACAGTGGCCACCGTCTGAACAGTGAGAACACGCCGGAGGAAAACGCTCTTGCAGTCAACATTGAAGCCGCCAAGGAAATCGCCCGCCAATTGCGTCTGCGCGATATGGGCGGCATCATCATTGTCGACTTCATCGACTTGCGCGAGTCGAAAAACCGCCTGAAGCTCTACAATGCTTTGGTGGATGCCATGAAGAACGACCGCGCCAAGCACACCATCCTGCCTGCCACCAAGTTTGGTCTCATCCAGATTACGCGCCACCGTGTGCGCCCTGAGACCGAGGTGCAGGTGCAGGAGAAATGCCCCGTCTGTTCCGGTACGGGCAAAATCAGGCCCGCCATGCTGTTCGTCGACGAAATCGAAAACCACCTTAAGTACCTCCTCGTTGACCAAAACGAGAGCAATGTCACCTTGCAGGTACACCCGTTCATTTATTCCTACCTTTGCATCGACGGGCTGTTTTCGATTCGCCGCAAGTGGAAAAAGAAATATGGCAAGGCCTTCAAGGTACAGTCCATGCCCGAGTTCCACATGTTGCAGTACAACTTTCAGAACGCCAACGGCGACGACATCAAGCTCTGAAGTTGCTGCACGAAAAACCTCAAAAAGCCGTCTCATCATCGTTTTGGGACGGCTTTTTTCATCAAAAAAATAAGGACATTGTCTTTTAGTGTGGCTTTATACATTATTGATTTTCAATAAAAACCGATAAGGACATTCTAAAAAAGTAGGGACATTGCCCCGTGAGGCCCTATGTGCCTCTTGACAAACGTTTTTTCTGTATATTTTTGCGATGTCAAAACGTAAATGATATGAAAACGTATTTGAAACCACTCATTCTTACAGCCGTCGTTTGCCTCGCGATGACGGCTTGCAACAAACAAAGCAAGCGCGTAGAACAAGCCCAAGCCCTCTATAATGAAGGTGTCGAACTGCGTGAGCAGCACCGTTCCGAAGAGGCTGCCGAGAAATTCCTGCAAGGGCTGGCTATCGTGCAACGCTCCGACAAGACTACGGAGGTCATTCAACTGGAAGGCCAGCTCTGCGACAACCTCGGTGCCATGTACCTCAAACACGGCCTCTTCGAGGATGCCTTCAAGCAACATCAGCAGGCACTGACTTGTTTTAAGCAGACCGCTGACTCCACCGGCATGATGAACGCCTACCGCAACAGCGGTCGGGCGGTGCGGGCGCAGGAGCAATACACCCAAGCCAAGCAATACTACGACTCGGCTTTCCGCATCGCCACTTTCGTGGCCGATACATCCATGCTGGGCGACCTCTACTTGGAGATGGGTCGCGACTACTACATGGAGACGGGCAACTTCGCCAAAGGCATCGAGAGTGTCAACCAAGCCTTGAAAATCGGCCTCAATGATAATGACACCGACATCGCCCACATGACCTTAGGCATCCTTTATTATTACACACGCGAAAACGAAAAGGCAAAGTCCTACTTGAACCAAGCCCTCCGCAGTGAGCGTGCTGGACTGAAAATGTCGGTCTATCAGACACTTTATGCCATAGCCGAAAGCGAGGGCGACTACCAGCAGGCGATGCAATACCATAAACAATTTGCTGCAAGCCTGATGCAAGCCGACGCGGAACACGCCAACGAGACCATGCTGCGCATCAAGTCGGAATACGAACTGAAAGCCCAACAAAGCGAGTTGGAGAGCCTGCACCGCAACCGCGACCTGAAGCTTTACCTCATCATCGCTATGGCGGTGATTGCCTTGCTTGTCATCCTTCTGATGGTAAGGAAGAAAATCAGCGACCACAAGCTGGAGATGGAACACTTTGGGCGGCAAGTGGAGCGCGACCAGAACCGCATCCACGAACTGGTGAGCGACATGGAGACCCTCATCCGCACCAACGACGAGTTGCGGCGCAACCAACAGACCCTCCCACAGAAGGACTTCATGGCCATCCAGAAAATCATGACGCGAAACAAGATTATGACCACCGCGCAAGCCCTCAGCGAGGAGGTGAACAACGACTCGCTCAACTTCGAGCTGACCGACAACGACTGGAAGGACTTCATCAGCCTGACGGACTTGATTTTCGACGGCTTCTCGCAACGGCTGTTGCAGCTCTACCCCAAACTCGGCCAGTGGGATGTGCGCATCTGTTGCCTCTCCAAGAACGGCTTCTCCAACCAAGTGATTTCCATTCTGTTGGACACGCAGACCGACTCTTACTACAAACGCAAGACCCGCATAAAACAAATGAAGATGGATCTCGGGGATGATAACCGTACCTTTGAGGAAATTGTGAATGCTGTGTAATGGAATCGGCCAAGGCCGAGAAATCTTGAAAAAAATCAAATAAAATCATTCAAAATCAATCAAAGATTATTTTTAATGGATTTTCAAATCATTTTGATAGATTTCTTGCGAAGCAATAAAAAAAAGAAATACAAAGTAAT
>JAILDR010000001.1 GCA_024689285.1 Bacteroidales bacterium
AATTACTTTCCTTGACAAATACAACCCCGAGCAGTTTGAAATCATTGGGATAGGTCTTGAATTGGCTGATATGGATGTGGTTCGCAAACGTCTTGGGAGACCCAATGGAGGCCCGCGCCTGTATATAGAAAAGCACGGCGCACTCGTCCGCCTCTACGAAAGAATCCTCATCCGCAACAAACACCCCAAAACAACATGATGACCATTAAGCAAATAGAAGTCACCGTCGGACAGATTACCGATGGCTACGTGAACAACGACGAGCAGGGCGTGCGCGGCTACGGCGGTCTGCTTGACATTCGCCCGCCCTACCAGCGCGAGTTCATCTACAACGACAAGGAACAGCAGGCGGTGATTACCACCGTCCTGAACGGCTACCCCCTGAACGTGATGTACTGGGTGCGCCGCGCCGACGATGCCGACTGTCCATACGAGGTGATGGACGGACAGCAGCGAACGTTGGCACTTTGCGAATACGTCGCGGGCAAGTTCGCCTACGACTACAAGAACTTCTTCAACCAGCCCGACGACATCCGCCGCCGTATCCTCGACTACAAACTGACCGTCTACGTCTGTGAGGGCGAGGCCTCGGAAAAGCTGGCCTGGTTTAAGACCATCAACATTGCCGGCAAGCAGCTCAACGAGCAGGAACTCAACAACGCCATCTATGCCGGTCCCTTCGTCAGCGACGCCAAACGCCACTTCTCGAAGACGAACTGCGGTGCCTACCGCTTGGGCAAGGATTTGGTCAGCGGCACGCTCAACCGTCAGGATTTCCTGAAGAAAGCCCTCGATTGGATGGCCGAGCACGAGACCCGCGAGGGACACCGGCAGACTGTGGTGGGCTACATGGCCGCCCACCAGCACGACGCGAACGCCGACAGCCTGTGGAGCTACTTCCAGACCGTACTCAAGTGGGCCATCACCACCTTCGACATGAAGAAGTTCCGCAGCATCATGAAAGGCTTGGACTGGGCTTGGCTTTACGACCAATACGGTAAGGAGCAATTGGATACGGCTGAGATGGGAAAGCGCATCGCCAAGCTGATGCGCGACAGCGAGATACAGAAGCCCTTGGGCATCATCCCCTACGTGCTGACGGGCGACGAGCATCACCTCAACCTGCGCGGCTTCCCCGATGACCTGAAGGAGGCCGCATGGGAGCGGCAGCGGCACGTCTGTCCCGACTGCGGCAGGGAGTTTGACTTCGAGCTGATGGAAGCCTCACGCATCAAGCCTTGGAGCGCGGGCGGACGCATCGTCGCAGATAACTGCGTGATGCGCTGCCGCGAGTGCCACAGGCGGCCTGAAAGGCCAACAAGCTGATAGCACGAGGCAACGCCTCGTGGCATTATGAACAAGACAATAAATCCGCCCCGAAGGGGCAAAAGCAAACAGGATAGAATATGAATCCATTACAACAACGTCAGATGCTTTGGGAAGAGCGCACCAGGATGGACGATTTCCTGAAGGACGAGCTGTTCAGCGAGCTCCACAGGGTCTACGGCCAAATTGAGACCCTGCCCTGGATGTTCCCGATGGACGAGCTGAAAATCATGAACGAGGTGGGCTACGGCCTCACTTGGCTGTGCTGCTACAATGAGGCCGACATAGACCATCTTGTCCGCGAGGTGTATGCCGACATGGGCTTGCAGGAAAGCGCCGAGGTGGTGTTCTCGCTGGTGCATGCCGTCGTCTCCGTCGTCAACAGGCCTCCGCTTGAAGTGAACAAGGTTGCCGTCAAGAGGCTGGAACAGCTGAACAGGGAGAGCCGTTGTGGTCGCATGGTCGACAACTTCGTCCGCACCACCATCCGCAGCGGCAGGCTCTTCGGCAACCGCTTTGATGCCCCAGAGCACACCAAGACAGAGCCTATACCCAATCCCGAGCTGGAGTCCGTCCCCGCCAAGAGTCAATTCGCGACTCGCAGCTTCACCTTGGAAGAAATCGTGGCCTTCGCCAAGGAAAGCCTCACCAAGGAAACCTCCATTCCCATCCAGAACATGCTCTATTACCTGCTGGTGACCGACGGCACTAAGGAGGAAAGAGACCTGGTGGCCTCGATACCCAAGGGCATTCAGGAATCGGAAATCCACAACCATTACGAGAAAGACAGCCATTGCCAAGTGTTCAACGGCAAGGTGGAAGGACAGTTTAAATGAAAGGAACCATCATGGAAGATGAAAAGAAAAACGAAGGTGTCGTCAACCATTTCGAAAAGGACAGTAACTGCCAGGTGTTCAATGGCGACATCACAGGCTGCGTGTTCGCCATGCCCGGCTCGCAGGTGACACAGCAGACCGTGCAGCCACAGGCCGATAATAACGAAGGACAACAAGCGCAAGCTCAAGTGTCTAGTGCTGACTCTCAGAAACGGGACGAGAAACTCTGCTTCTTCGTGCATCCTGCTATAGACGAATCCGAGAGTTGGCGATTACATGACGAGATTAAACGCCTTGTGACCCGGCAAGGGATACAGGAAATCTGCCAGCATCTCATGCAGCTAAGCAAAGAAAAGAAACTACTGTTGCCACAGAGTGCTGACAAAGCATACGAGGAATTGAGGAGAATGGGTATGCCCAGCAGCGAGGGGTTCAGCAAAAAGACGTTCATGAAGTATTATAGGAAATAGGTGAACGAACAACTATTACAGAAAGCATCAGGAGGAAACTTCTGATGCTTTTTTTTGTCCTGTTCTCAGAGAAAAATAGAGAAAATCTGAGAAGAACAGAGATTTTTAGAGAAAAACCGAGAATGTTAGAGAACACCGTTTCTATACACATCCCCTTGAAAATCAAAGGTCCTACTTTTGCATCACGTTCTTGCGAAGAAATGGAACGGAATCATTGGTACCAATACATAATCAATCGAATTACAAACAATTAAACACACATCAACAATGGAATCCTTAGTAAGAATTATCAATCAATCAGCACTGACCCAGCGTCAGTATCAGGACAAGAAAACGGGTGAGCAGAAAGTGATGAACACCGTCACGCTGAAACTCACCAACGGCACCGACACCTTCATCGGCGAAATCACCGGCGAACGCGCCGTGAACTGCCCGCACTTCGACCCGCAGTACTTCTACCGCGTGCAATGCACGATGATGGTGCGCGAATGGAACTCGCAACAGACCGGCGAGGCACAACAGGCCACGACGATTTACATTGACAAGATTAGTGCAGTATGATAAATGCGGAATTATGAAATCGAAGATTCAACGAAGTTAATGCGGAATGCGGAATGAGCTGCCGCATCGCGATATTCAGCATTCCGAATTCCGCATTCCGAATTAGACAGTTAAAACCACTCTGACATGAAAGAACTGAATTTCACTGAAAATAAGGTACAAGTCCTCACGCTGGACGACCTTGAGAAGACCTACAGAGAGAACCTCACCGATGGCACTCCCGTGGGCGGCAT
>JAILDR010000012.1 GCA_024689285.1 Bacteroidales bacterium
CCTAATCAGAGAAGCAAAGATGTTTTTTTTGAAGCTTTGCTCCATTGGATTATTGGGTCCAACCTCTTGTCCGTTTGGTTGGTCCGCAAAATACCATTTGCAGTTTTTTTCTCTTCCAGCCATATCTTTTATTCTAGGAACGTACTAAAAAGCCCTCCTTTTCAAAAGAGGGCGCGGATGAGATTGATAATACCAAGGCTTAGGACAGCCCACGTCAATACAATATCAGTCCACGCCCATATTTTAGAGCGCGAACATCCGAGGCCTTGACTGTCTGACGTGTTTCCCGAGGTCCTAATTCTGGTATTATCAGCCGTGTCAAGGATGTTCAAGACTCAATGATGCTTATGTCATATTTTCAGTTTTACTCATTTTATTAATCAAGCCTTGACAGGCTCCAAAACAGTTTGTAATTCATCAAGGGCGAGTTCGTAGATATCGACACCTGCAGCGTCGCAGACATCGAAGGACTCGTCCATCAATCGGTTGTACAGAATCACTTCATCATCAGTGAACGTTGGCGTTTTGTCATCAAGGCTGATGTAGTCGGCAAAGTCATCGTCTGGATGGAAGTTGAGCTTGCGCTCATCCACCAAATGATGGAAGAAAGACTTTACGTCGGTCACAGATGTGATGCGGGATTTCTCGTTCATTATCATCTTTTTTTATTCGATAAACACCCAACTATTGGCAATGTCAGAAATCTTGTCGTTGTCGGGCTCTATTCTTCCTTTTTTAATTTCGGTACAAAAATGGTATCCATTTGTTCTACGAACTTTTGAAATCCAAAATTGTATTGGGATATACGTGGAATATCTTTCCGCTTCATCTTCTTCAAAATCTCATGATACACCTTGACAACCTCTGGCGTATTCTTCTTGTCTTTGGAGATTCCAACACCATCTTTTTGTAGTTTCTGATTCAAAATATAGATACAATTTGTGGTGGCGCAGCACTTCTTGGTATCATTCTCGTAGTAAAGAGGAAGCAGCCAGCACTCGGTTTCATCGAAACAAACGGCAAACAGTATCTTGTTGGAAAATTTATTCCAAACATCCTCGCTGATGTCACGTTTCACACGGGCACATACTCTATCATATAGGACTGCATCAGCAACCTTCTGATGATTCTCGTCGTAAATATCCACATCATAATTGGGTTGGATACAGGCATCCGTATCAATCTGAACGACAAGATAATCATTTGCCACCATGATGTTATTGATAACATCGTCAGAACAATGGCTGAGAACTTGCGACCACCCTCCACCATCGTCTTGTTTCTCTTGTCCGTGCGACAATTTGAGTGATGGCTGAATAGGATTCACTACCACATCGTCACCCAAATACCGGTTGATAATATAAGTAAGCATCTTTATCTCCGACACTCCTTCACAAATCAAAGCAATTGAAGCCATAGCTGTTTCCGTTTAGAAGTTATCAGGGAGTCCACCAATAAAGCCTTTCACCCATGCCTCGGAGAGAGGCATCGTCATATCATCCTTCAGAGTCACCCTGTTCGTCTTAGTATAACCGTCAATATTACGGCGAACAACGAGCAAACGAACATCTTCCTCAAAGAGATTCATTCCATCAAGTACCGCTGCATTATGGGTTGTAGCGATAATCTGTTTGTTGTGCTTTCGTGCCAATTCTATCAATCGACGCGTCACTTCACGGCATAGCTTCGGATTGAATGCTGTGTCAATATTCTCAATGGCAAAGAAACGAGGCGTCTCATCGGATATGACAAGCGTGAGGTAGAAGAGCAGATATAAGAAACCCTCATTTGTGCTGCGCTGGTCAAAGGCATTTATGGTATCAGCCAAGTAACTATCTTTGAGTTTTAGATTAAACTCCATAGACAATTGGCCAGAAGGAACCTCCATGTCGTCAAACCAATCAAGAACCTTGAGGTTTTCTTTTATCTCGTTGATGATTTCTATACCTTCAGGCTTTTGGGACAACTCTTTTATATATGCGAATAAGCCTTCACCATGACGACCTAAAGGATAGGTACGGTTTGAATCGTCTGCTTTGCGGAGTTTGTTTTCTTCGAGGGAAAATATAAGGAACTTGTCTAACGAAGCGTTTCCTACTTCATCTTTGATGCCACATTCCCATCGGGCAGGTTTGGCATTCTTGTTATAAACTATAGGATAATTGGCCACTATGTTTCCGTCGAGTCTTATGGACACCAATATTGTTTCGTCTTGTTTTTCAGTAAACGCTGGTGTCATCAAACGAGGTTCCACTACACGTATTCCCCTGTTGGCGAAATACTCATAATCCAATTTGTTGGAACTTGCTGCAGCCCCCAAGGCAATTCCTTCGAGGATATTCGACTTGCCGCAGCCGTTTGCGCCTATCAGAAGATTAAATCTTCCAAGCGGCAAACTTACGTCCACTACAGACTTATAGTTTTTAATCGATACAGTATTAATCATATTTTCCTGTATTTAATTTCTTGTTAAGTATCGCCAATAACGTGCAAACATCAACATTGTTGTCGCCAGAAAACTTGCAAATATAAAGAACTTTTCCGTTTCGGCAATAAAAAAATCTCCCCACAAGCCAAACAGCTCATGGGGAGGCCTTTAAGTTTTAATCACAATTTCTGCATCTGCACAGTCTATCCTCTCTCCATTGCCTCAGCCCATATAAGGGACAGCATCAAACCGTCCCTGCTTGTAGGCCTTCTCCAAGTCCATGTTTTCGCGGAAGTCCTTGAAATCGAACAAGGAATAGAGTTAATAATTATACCCCTTCCCTACCATCATCTTCTCTGTCGGGTAATGGCCTTGATAGACGAGGCCGAGGTTGCCGTCGATGGCTATCTCATCACCCATCTTGAGCGGGTGTCCGTTCAGTTGGCCAAACTCGTCGTTGACATCGACCTCGAGACCGTCACAGCTGACCACACAGACTTTACCGAGACGCACCGCGGTAACAGCAGCATGGGATGTGGCTCCGCCACGGGCCGTCAGCAGGCCGTCGCAGTCGAAAATCATGCCGATGTCTTGGGGGACGGTATCAGGACGCACCAAGATGACGTTGTTTTCAGGATGCTGCTCACGCAACGCCTTGATTTGGTTCTCGTTGAACGCTGCCAAGCCATTCATGGCCCCACCTCCGATGCCCATTCCGTGACCCAGTTGGCGCATCTCCTCGGGCGACGACACAAAGGCGATCTTCTCTTCCTCCGTCTTGAGGTCTTGGTCGCGAATCTGCAGGATATGGAAGTCCTCGGGCTTGTCGGACTCAAAGGTGAACTCCATCTCCTGCGGGCTGTAGCCCAAATTCTCGGTAAGCTCGACGGCGATGGAAAAAATCTTCTTGTAGATGTCGGGCAACAGGGTCTGCATCGAGGGGCCTTCCAGTCCGGCCGCCTTGCGCTGGGTTTCGCCTATCGGCAGGGGCTTGACCAAACCGCCCACGATGTCCTCACCCTGGCTGCGCATCGTGAAGTCACCATACAGGTGTACCCCGGGCCGCTCACGGTGCGGGTTCTGCGTGAACACCACGCCTGACCCGGAGGTCTCGCTGCGGTTACCGAAAATCATCTGCTGCACGATAACGGCAGTACCCCAGTTCTCTGCAATACCGAGATGGCGGCGATAAGCCAAAGCTCGCTCCGAGTTCCAGGATTCAATCACCATATTGACGCAGTCAATCAGCTGCTTGAACGGGTCCTGCTCGAAAGCCACGTTATGGTCGGCAAGGATACGCTTATAGGACTGTGCCACCTCGCGCATCTGGCTGATGCTGAAGTCGGCTTTCATCTTCACGCTGGTTTTCTGCTTGAAGGCGTTGATTTCGTCGTCGAAGACATCGCGCTCGATGCCCTTGGCCATACCCCAGCTCTGCAAGAAGCGGCGATAGGAATCCCACACCGCCCAGGCGATGCTCTCGTCCTGCGCAATGGCTTCGGCAATCTCATCGTTCAGGCCCACATTCAGGAAAGTGTCCATCGCACCCGGCATCGAGATGGCCGTACCCGAACGCACCGAGACGAGCAGCGGATTCTCAGGCTGACCAAACTTGCGACCCGTGATGCGTTCCAGCTCCTCGATGTGCTTGCGAATCATGCCGTGAATCTCGGTGCGCAGCTCAGGGATAGTGTTGATAGTCTCGTTGCGGCGGAAGGTCTCGGTGGTAATCACAAAGCCCGGAGGCACAGGCATCCCGTGCAAGTACAGGTTCTTCAGGTTGTTGGCCTTGTTGCCTATGAACACTTGGTTGTCCATCTTGGGTGTCTTTTCCCAGAACGGGCTTATCAGCATCTCGGAGTTGTAGGTCATGATGTCGCTGATAAGTTTCTCGTTCAAAGTGGATTCCATGTTGCGCAAGGAAGCAAGGATGCGGCTGATGAAGTTGTCCAACGGCTGCATCAGGAAGGCATCGGAGAGCAGGTCGCGGTGGAACTCTTCCGATTTGCGGCTGATGAGGGCCACGGTCTCGCGTTCGCTGAGTTTCCCTTCGGGGTCGAAGAGCTGCGGGATGACGATTTTCAGCGGGTATTCGTATGACTTCAGGAAATATTTGATGATGATGCGTCGCACGTCTTCAGCGATAAACTGGAAGATGTTGATATACTGACCGAAAGAGAAGCTCCTTGAGGTCAAGCTGAAACGCAGCATGTCGAGCTTCGAGTTGAAGCTCTGGTTGGTGATGCCGTCGAGGGCGAGTCCTTCGCGGAAATATTCGAGAATCGTATAGATTTGATTCAGCGTTCGTTTCGAGATATAATCGAGGTTGATGCTCTGCACCACCTTCTCCATCAGCTGTGTGGCCACGCGCTCCAAGCGGAAGGTCAGGCCCATCGCTTCAAACTTGTTCTCGCGGTAGGTGCCATACATCGACGGGATACCGATGGCGATATGGCGCTTGTGGTAGATGTTCTCCCAGCCCTCGCTCTGCTCGGGGTTGAAAATCACGGTCTTCAGCTTGTCCATAAAGGCATAAATCATGCTCAGCGACTTAGCGAAGTCCTTCTTCTTGTAGGCATCCTCAAACTCGTCAATCTCCTCGTCGGGGATGAAGGGGAAGCTGCGCAGCGAGCTGAAGATGTTGACCGACTCGAAGCTGTATTTCTCACGCAGATAGGCATACAGGTCGCGTATGTTCATCAGCCGTGCATGTTCGCGCTGGCTGATTTCCTCATCCAATTCAAGGCGACGGGCGGCAGAGCCGATGAGGTTTTCGTAGTCGTCGCGCGACAGCATCAAAACGTCCTCGGGGTTGAGGCACGATATCTCGCACATGGTCTGCACAAGGTTGTGGACATGCACAAACCAGGTGCTTTCCTTGTCGATGCTTTCAAAGACGTTCTTCGGCAGGATGGGCTCCAGCGCTTTCAGGTCGCCATCGCTCCAGAACTTGAACACATCGAAGGTCAAGGCAATCAAGGTGTTGTTGCTCTCGGTATGCACCTGTTTGCGCAGGAAATGCACCAGTTTGTCCTGACGGCCTGAGATTTCGTCCATATTGGTCGTCACGTTACGAATCTCACCCTCGGCACCTATCTCGTTGAAATAAACGGGGAAGATGCGGGTCAGTTGCTTCACCTTTTTATAGTAGGGTGTGATGTTCGAGTTGAGCACCTTGGTGATTTCGCGTTGGAAGAGGTCGGTGTCGCTCAAGAAGATGCCCCCCAGTTTCAGGTTGACAATCAAGGCGGAGAGCAGTTTCTCCATCGGCATCTTGGAGTGCTCAATCAATTCGAGCCACACGCGGATGTTCTTGATATGATTCTCGTCCACAGAGAGTTGCCAGTCCTCGCCCACAAACACGTTGCCCGGGGTGACAAAGCCGAAGGCGATGAGTTTCTTCTCAAAGTAGTTGACATACTCGCGCATCTCGGTCTGGTCGACGTCGATGACTTTGAGACCCAGGGTGAGTTGGAAGTCAAGCACGGCAGACATATAGTCCTTGCGCAGCTCTTCAGCGAGGTCGAAAATGGTGTCGATGAAGGGAATCAACTGGTCTTGCGGCATCTCGTCGATGGCGTCGCGCATCATGCGGTCCATGTTCCAGATGAGGCGTTCGCGCTGGTTCTCCATACCCGGCAGATGAAGCAGGAAGAAGACGTAATGGAACTTGGTAATGAAATGCGGGAAGGCCTGCTCCGACTCGGTGAAGCGTTTGGCCACCTGCTCGAAGTTGGGCATGTCGGTCAGCTTCTCCCATGTGTCGGCAGCGTTCAAGTCAGCCTTCAGCTGCTCAAAATACGGCTTGCCCACTTCCTCACACACTTTCTTGATTTCTTCATCGGTCAGCAGGGTTTTCTTGCTCTCCACCCAGTTTTCCACCTGCGACGTCTCTTGCCAATAGCGGTAGTTTTCTTGCAGCATCATGCGCAGCAGTTGGCAGGCTTGTTGCTTGAAACGCTCGTCGTTTGCCACTTTGTCGAGGTAACGGCCAGCGTGTTTTGTGGCCAGGATAAAGACATCTTTGTTGGTTTCAAACGCATCGTTCAAGATATTGAAGACCTGGGCGAGAAGGTCATTGCGAGCGGAGCGCGGCAATCCATTATCGTCAGTTGTACATTGGATTGCTTCGTTCCTCGCAATGACGGAAACGACGGGTAGTGACGCATCACCTTGCAATGTAGCCTCTTGACTAGATTGCTTCGTCGTTCCTCCTCGCAATGACGTAAACGTCTTATTGGCAAACTCCATCAAGGTGATGACGATGTTGAGGCGCAGTTTGGCCGCCACTTCGGGTTTGAGCAGGCTGTGCATCATCTCCAAGGGGATGTGGAGCGCGTTGGCGGGCACGTCGTCGCGAGTGTAGAACCAGAAATCGTCGAGGAGCATCTTGCGCAGCTCCTCGGTCACGAAAGTATGGTTCGACAGCGGGTGATGGTATTCGGTGATACATTCCTTGGCCCGCTTGTTGATGCCGAAGTATTTGGCCGACAGGGCGATAAACTGTTGGTGTTCTTCAGGGAT
>JAILDR010000021.1 GCA_024689285.1 Bacteroidales bacterium
TCCAGCAGCATTACCATTTTCTCCGATAGTATTACCATTTTCTCCTTCACCTCTACTATTTTCTCCATTACCTCTATTATTAACGAAGTTCTCACCTGCGATGTAGTAAGTGCTTCTACTTTGCCCCTTTTGTTCTAATAACACTTTTGTACACATATAGTGCAAGTCATAGGAAGCTCGTTGATTATTAATGTCACTATTCAACTGTCGGTAGGTAATATTGTCTATTGCCCCAACTTCGCGTACAAAGACCAGAGCCAATCTTTGTTCATTGTTCAGAGAATAGTTGGCATAGGATGTGAGCCATTGAAGGGTTTCTTTATCCAACAAATGGTGCAACAGCAGGCGGGCGGTAAACTGATTGGCCGATCGATTGGATTCAAAAGTGGGGGGCATCAGACCGGCCTTCTTCATGTGTCCACGCATAGACCTGATGCCAGAGCCTTTGGTCTCTGCCAAATTGGTATCGTGGAATATGGTGCTGATAAATGGGTTGCGCTGTACAGACCCAGGTTCACCAAGTGTTTCGGGTGATTTCAATGAAAAACCAGGATTGATTACTTCTATGCGATTGGAGTATCTGATAATCTGGATAGGTTGGTTAAGGCGGAATGAGCAGTGGATGAAAGCGTTGACCAGCACCTCGCGAAGGACATCGTCAGGCAGGTCGATGGGTGTGTTTGCTTGCAATTTGCCTTTGGGCAGCTCAAAGCCTTTGGGCAAATCGTCTTTGACTGCATTAAGAGCACGGTTGACTAACAAGATAAGCGGTCCGCGCATATCGATAGTGGCCTCAAATCGCTTGTCAGGATCTTCAATCCATCTGTTTCCTGGCACTCGAATATAGTCAACTCGTAATGCCGGCAGCAAACGACGCAACGACATGGACTTGCCAAACACTACAAGGCCCGTATAAGTCAATACATATTCTCCGTTTTTCTCTTTTTCACATGCCCTTAACGCCAAGAGAAGGTCTTTGTCGTCATAGGACAATTCCTCAGCATTAGGATTAACCCGTGCACGCAGTTTACGGTAATGAGCAACTGCATTCTCATCTATATCATCGAGGGTCGTTCCTTTGACAACGGTACTATCAAAACTCTCAGCCGAGGAATAGAACACTCGCATATCGTCTTCCGTGCATTTCTGGTCGGAAGCCCCCACTCGACGGTATGCCCCGCTTGGAAGTCCTTTGTTCAAAAAATATACTGGCTTCTGAGAATCAGGCAGCTCATCTATTTTCACAACGATTACAGTCTTCCCGTCAACAACCTCGGTCTCAACCTGAGGCCGAATGTGCATGTTAAGCATCGAGCTACACTTAGAGATCAGGTCATTCTGGACTTTATCCGGATTATCTATGTTCTCAGGCTCATAAACAGGCAGGCCGTCATGAAAACCAGTCCGAACCGCACCTAACAACAGGTATCCCCCACCCAAATTGGGTTCGTTGGCAAAAGCACATACAGTTTCCATGATGCCCTTGTCTATCTCTGAGGCTTTCTTGGCTTCTATCCTGACATTTTCGTCAATAGAATTGAGCTGTTCAAATAATTCCTGTGCTGTTTTCATTGTAATTCTTCTGCTAAAATGATAGATTCCTCACCGTCATCAACGTGGTTGTAGGTCTCGATGATACGGGAAATGTAGTAATTGTCGATTTGCTTGGGCAGTTTTGCATACTCCGATGGTTTGAGTTTGTTAATGAAGCGGAGTTCATATCCGGCAAGGCCATCGTTCTCAATCACTTTCTTCAAGTCTTTCAGATAGTCGGCAGGCAACGCCTTTTTTGTCATCATCACCTTAATCTTCTGCAAGGCTTCAATGCGTTGCTTTTCGTTTTTATCCTGGCTGTCGGATTGGAAAAGATGTGACTTAGTGGCTAGATAGATTTTGTTGAAGGCATCAGACAGCGGTTTGGGTTCTTCGTATGGGAGGGCTTCAAACAGGCCAATGGCCTCTTCTGCAGTCAGTTGATGGATACTACTGTCGCTGTTGCCAATTTTGAACACGAAATCATCGCCCTTTTTGCCAAACAGCAACACGCCTTTGTTTGGTTTGTCAACAGAGCGTCCCGTTTTTGCACGGTGAGGCATCTGCAGGGCTTCATCATAATCCGGTGTGCCTTTCATCGAGTTGAGGAATACCAGATAACGGTTGTCCCAAGAGGCCTCTTCGCTCGCAGCACTTTCGAGGCGATATTGTTCGAGGAAGTATGACTGGATTTCCTCGTCTTTGGTCAATGCCTTGGTGTCCTCACCCATGATGGCGTGAACCATCGCCATCTTCAGGGTGGAAATCTCTTTGGTGCGGGTTTCGGACTCACCCACGTCGGTAGGGAAGTAGTTATAGATGAAGAGTTGGTCGAACACTTTTTTGTTCACGCGGTTGATTCGGCCGATACGCTGAATGACACGGGTGGGATTGTAGGGGATATCATAGTTGATGATGGAGCCTGCACGGTGTAGATTGTAACCCTCGGAAATGGCGTCGGTCGCCACAAGGATTTTATAATCGTCCTTCTGGAACGCCTTCTTTTCTCCCGCATTGAAGTTGGCGTTGATGATGGCTTTGTTTGTCGCGTTGGCATCTGCAGAGGTGTATTTGAATACGGGGAGACCAAAGGACTGTAGCGCTTGTCCCAGATAGTCGGCAGTGTCGGCAAACTCGGTAAATACTATGATTTTGCGTTTGGGTTCCTTTGTTATTTGTTCGTTAAGGATTTGTTTAAACGAGTCAAGTTTGGGGTCGATTGCAATATGCTGGTCTTTGCCAAACCATTGTTCGAGAATGTTTTCCAATAGATTCTTGTCAGCATTGATGTCTGCGATAAACTCTTCCTTTTTTAGGTATTTCGATTCAATCTCAAAGAA
>JAILDR010000032.1 GCA_024689285.1 Bacteroidales bacterium
CTCATAGTCGCTGCTTGTTTAAGAGTTAGCATAAACGAAGTCTGAAGCCTCCTGCGACTCCAAGTCAATCACCTCACACGGCACCACGTCCGTCTCCCTTCGGTCGATTCTCAATGTCAACGACACCCGCTCTTCGGTAACGCTCGCCCTCCCATGAGCCAGCTTGATATACCTTGTGTCGGGTCGCTCGCCCGGAGTGCGCCGATGGGCGTTGAAGTTACCCTCCGTGGGCGACACCAGTCCAATACTCCCCTGAATGCGGTTGCCACCAGCCAACAGGGCTTTGTAAACACTATCTGCTAATTGAATATTGATATTCATAGTCTAAAGTTGATTTTGTGAGAAGAAGGTCAGATTCTTTGCGCATTTACCCGGGAACATCCTCCTCACTTCAACTCAGGTTAATGAATTTAGATGTTTTGAATGTCGTTTGCCACCACGTCCTGGAAATAGCTCCCGTTCGATTCGTGCGTCTGAAACCGAAGCGAAGCAATCACCGTCCCGCCCACGGCAAACTTACACAGAGCGAGGTTGCCGTACATCGCGCAGATGTACTCATCCTCGTATTCACCACCAAGCTCCTTGAGCCTGATCATCGACTTGGCCAACTGGCCACCTTCAGCCTTGCGGCTCGGCACATAGACGGGCTCCGTTTGTGCCACTACTTTAAGAATTTTTGTTGTCATAATCTTACTTGTTTTTTACTTTGACGATGCAAATTTAAGCTCTTTATCTGAAACCGATAATAGCTGCAGACTGAGTTTCTATCGAGGCTTCCAAGATGGTTTTAAATTTCCAACATTCTTTCCAAGATTACCTACTTCCCCTTCATAAACAGACAAAGAAATCGCTTGGCGATGTTGATTCTGCGTTGTGCTTCTGTAGCATCACAACCATCTGAAAAGACCCAATCAGGAAACTTGTGTCGCAAACAACCATATCGGCCAGATATAGTCGAGTTTGAAGGAACGTCCTTAATACCTACATTAATAAGGTATTGTCGGAATGAGTCAACCGAGCGGAATTTTTCTACACCTTTCAGCTGTTCTTTCTGAACCATAGCGTAGAGCCAAGCATAATCGTATTGATTTGCCATAAGCCCCTTTTCTGATACTACGGCATGAATGGCAAAGTCGAATCTTTCCATTGGCGATTTACGCTGGAACTCCACAATGCTATCCACATCATTAACTTCGACAATCTCCATGTCGGTGATTGCCTTACTTAGTTCTACTACCAGTGCCATCTTTTCGTCGGGCACCATCATTATTACTTTCTT
This sequence comes from Bacteroidales bacterium, assembly GCA_024689285.1. Next base: position 1,280 of record JAILDR010000032.1, read on the forward strand.
CATAATCTCCGAGTTTTAATTTGTTTTGTCAACTTGTGAGTGAGAAAGCTTTGAAACGGCCGGCCCGTTTAACTCATGAGACTTCTCAGCTCACATCACTCGGATGATTCTATGTTTGAGGTTTACCACCTCTTTTCTGCAAAGATACGATATACGCATCCTCAATGCAAGGGCACCACTGATTGTGGTTTCGAACGCCCCATTAACGATAGATAATAGCTCCTTGGTTGCATGTTGCGTTGGAAAAATCACGTTAATAATTCTTAAACGCACAAACAATAAGAACCCCAGAAATGGAATCACTTCCAAATCTGGGTGCAAAATTAGTATTTTAGTATTGTAGATAAAAATACAAGCCGTGTACTGCCCGTGTACCTCCCCCGTGTACCTCCCGTGTACCTCAGCCTATTTTTTTCCTTTTTTTCTGATTTCTTTCGTTAATCCTGCTCTGCCTTCCCAATATTTTTGTCCGGCATCACGTAATTCATCAAAGGTCTTTAATGGGTTCTCTCTGCTGAAAGCTTTTTGAAGAACAGACTTCCAAGTATTTGATACGCCAAAAATCTTCAATAACATACCGCCTACTTCTGTAGCATTTGTTTCATCGCCATTTGCACGCTTGAAATAACGAGAAGAAACCATCGCTTGAACCACTCGTGCAAAATTGCTATTGTTTGTCAATACTATTTTAGGAGTACCAAGATACTTTTGAAAATTGTTATTATCTTCCTTCAATCTTTCTACTTCATAAAGAGCATTACTTAAATTTCCCTTTAGATCTGCGTTCTCTTTCGACAACTTATTAACTTCTGACTTTAGTGCTGTTATTTGCTGCAATAGTTGTTCGTTTTCTTCTTTCTGGTTCTCAATATTACTCTGATCATCTTTAAAAATATCATCGATATCTTCCTCTGTTGCTGTATGCTTTTTCATATATTCATCTATCGCCTGTTTCATCAGGATATCAAGATTCAAAGTTTCGGTACTCGCATCATACGCAGCATCAAACAAACCTTTGTGTTTTTCATCGTACTCCTTATATAGTTCATCTAGTAGCTTATCCACACTATATGGGATTTTATACATATTTCCTGTGGCCGACTCAGCATCATATATCGCCTTAACGATAATCTTCTTTTCCCTTTTACTCCTACCAACAGTTTTTACAATATCCCTTATCTTGTCAAGAT
>JAILDR010000046.1 GCA_024689285.1 Bacteroidales bacterium
AGAACCTCAGGGCCTTGGTCGACGAGGTTCTCGACCCCCTCAGGGCGGCCTACGGCAAGCCCATCCGCGTCAGCAGCGGCTACCGCTGCCCCAGGCTCAACACCCTCGTGGGCGGCAGCCTCAACAGCCAGCACATGCGCGGCGAGGCAGCTGACATTCAGCCCGTCATCGGCAACGAGAGCGACCTGGACGAGTTGGCCCAAATCCTCATCGCCAACGGCAAGTTCGACCAGCTGATTCTCTACCCGACGTTCATCCACGTGAGTTGGAAACGGCTGGGCTGGAACCGGAAGCAGGTGCTGCAAAAATCTTGAAATCTTGAAATTTGAAATCTTTAAATCAACACACCATGGACAACAAAAAGAAACACATCATCGAAATCGTGGTGAAAGTCATCGTGGCCGCCCTGACGGCTTTCGTCACCGCCATCACCACCACGAGCTGCATGGGCAGAGGTCCCCTGTTCTTCTAAAAACCAAAACGTGAAATGTGAAATGTGAAATGCAATTGCAAACGCAAATCACAGAAAACCCCGCCACCTAATGATGACGGGGTTTTTCTTTTTGACGTTATCGCGCTATTACTGCTTGCGTGCGGCAATCAGCAGATCCAGCATCTTGATGGCTGAGTCGCTGATGACCGTACCGGGGCCGAAGATGGCCACAGCACCGGCATCGTAGAGGAACTGGTAGTCCTGTGCTGGAATCACGCCTCCCACGGTGACCATGATGTCGGGACGGCCCAATTTCTCCAGTTCAGCAATCACCTGCGGCACGAGGGTCTTGTGACCAGCGGCCAGCGAGCTCACGCCCAAGATATGAACGTCGTTCTCAACGGCCTGCTTGGCAGCCTCGGCGGGCGTTTGGAACAAGGGACCCATGTCGACATCGAAACCGATGTCGGCATAGCCTGTGGCAACCACTTTGGCACCACGGTCGTGTCCATCCTGACCCATCTTGGCAATCATGATACGCGGGCGACGGCCTTCCAATTTGGCGAACTCGTCGGCTTTGGCCACTGCCTCAGCAAATCTTGCATCGTTTTTCGTTTCCATAGAATATACTCCTGAGATTGAACGGATGACAGCCTTATAACGGCCTGCGACCTTTTCACAAGCCATCGAGATTTCGCCCAACGAAGCGCGGCACTTGGCGGCTTCAATAGCTAATGCCAAGAGGTTGCCCTCCCTCGTTTCGGCACACTTGGTGATGGCCTCCAGGCAACGCTGCACCTCGGCTTCGTTGCGGTTGGCACGAAGCTCTTTCAGACGCTTGATTTGCGATTCACGTACTGCGGTGTTATCGACTTCCAAGGTCTCAATCGGGTCTTCGTGATCGAGGCGGTACTTGTTGATGCCAACGATAGTCTCGCGGCCCGAGTCAATCTTGGCTTGCTTGCGGGCAGCGGCTTCCTCAATACGCATCTTCGGAAGCCCCGTTTCGATAGCCTTGGCCATACCACCCATGGCTTCCACCTCCTGGATGTGCTCCCAAGCACGCTGATAGAGGTCGCGGGTGAGGCTCTCCACATAATAGGAGCCAGCCCACGGGTCAACCACACGGCAGACATTGGTCTCTTCCTGGATGTAGATTTGGGTGTTACGCGCGATACGGGCGCTGAAGTCGGTGGGCAAGGCGATGGCCTCGTCCAAGGCGTTGGTATGCAACGACTGGGTGTGACCCAGGGCGGCACCCATAGCCTCGATGCAGGTACGGGCCACGTTGTTGAACGGGTCTTGCTCGGTGAGCGACCAGCCCGAGGTTTGCGTGTGCGTACGCAAGGCTAATGACTTGCTGTTCTTCGGGTTGAAGGTCTTCACAATCTTGGCCCAGATCATACGGGCGGCACGCATCTTGGCAATCTCCATGAAGTGGTTCATGCCCGAGCACCAGAAGAAGGACAGACGCGGCGCGAAAGCGTCGATGTCCAAGCCAGCCTTCACACCGGTGCGGAGATAATCCCAACCGTCGGCCAGGGTGTAGGCCATCTCGATGTCGGAGGTGGCACCGGCTTCCTGCATGTGATAACCCGAGATGGAGATGCTGTTGAACTTCGGCATGTTCTGCGAGGTGAACTCGAAGATGTCGGCGATGATGCGCATCGAGAACTCAGGCGGATAGATATAGGTGTTACGCACCATGAACTCCTTCAGGATGTCGTTTTGGATG
>JAILDR010000065.1 GCA_024689285.1 Bacteroidales bacterium
GTGTGAGCGCAACCCGCAGACAAATACAAGACGGGGGTCCAAACTCTGTTTTCGTTATAATAGCCCTGGAAGAAATCGATGGGGCTGAACATGAAATCAGCATTCAGTCTATGGTAACGCATCGAGGTTTGATAGATTTCCATCAAAACAGTTTGTCCATTGCCATCTACAGTCGTATGGGATTCATAGGGCGTTTCAGGATCAACATACAATGGTCTCAAATGTTCCTTATGAGGGGTGACACCACCTTGAATATAGCTGTGGATTTGGGTGTTACTATAGCCCAAACGGACGGCAACCTTGTGGTTGATCCACTTGCCGACATAGACATTGAATCCAATGGTAGGCTTTCCCCATTCCACAAGTGTATAGTTTTTGTCAAACGCCTCAGGAGTTCTCATGCTGCCTTGCCACCAGTTGACGGTAGCGTTAGCAGAAATAAACCAGTTTTTCCAAGCCTTGGTCGTCAGGTAACGAACCGAATCCACATGTCCGTCCGCCATCACCGAAGTGGAAATGGCAAGAAATGTGAACATTGTGATAAATACTTTTTTCATTGTTCTAATTATTTATTTCTGTTATTGTCAATAAATTTGCGCGGCAAAATTACACATTTTTTTCAAACAAAAAATGAAAATGGAAAAAACTCTTCTCTTAGCATCTAATGGGTTTATTGTGAGAGCCTCTCCAAGGTGTTCTGAACAAGCTTTCTTACATAAGGATGGTAGTCAATGGCAAACTTTTCAGTGACGCGGTTGGCGATGGCAACGCAAATGGTTAGACAGTTATGTCCCATCATCTTACCCAGACCATATAGTGCTGACGATTCCATCTCATAATTGCAAACGCGCCATCCGTTATAGTCGAAATTCTCGATACTATGATTAATCCCGGGATAAGCCAAAGGCATTCTCAAAGTGCGCCCCTGCGGCCCATAGAAGCCTGGAGCTGTGGCAGTCATTCCCTGATAGTAGCCTTGCGCCAGACGATTGAACAACTCAATCGATCCTTCCACAACGTAGGGCAATGGCAGTTCTTTCGGATAATCCATCTGCTTAATGAAGGCATCTCGCATAGCGATTTCGTTCACTTCTTCATTTTTTCTGTAGAAGTAAATCAAGCCATCCAAGCCAAGGGCATAACGGGTGGCCACATAACTGTCGCCCACCTCGATTTCAGGCTGCAAGGCACCGCAAGTGCCTAATCGAATAAGGTTCAATGTATGGTGTTTCTCTTTGGGCATACGCGTTTTCAGGTCAATGTTGGCCAAAGCATCAAGCTCGTTCATCACGATGTCAAGGTTGTCGGTGCCCATGCCAGTGGAAAGCACGGTAATGCGTTTGCCATTGAAGTATCCTGTGTTTGTGACCATCTCGCGATTCTGGCGTTTCACCTCTATCTTGTCAAAAAAAGCAGCTATCTCACCAACGCGAGCCGGGTCTCCCACCAAAATGATATCGTCAGCAATTTGGTCGGGATGAAGGTTCAAGTGATATATTGCGCCCTCGCTATTAAGCACGAGCTGTGACGCTGGAATAGGTTGTTGCATGATCGTTTGTTTTTAAGTCGACAAAAATAAGAAGAAAAACCGTACCTTTGCGCAAATTTATTTCAAAATGAAAGAGACCATCGTACCACAAGTCTTCGACTTATTGAACAAGAGAGGAATGACTTTCGCTTCAGCTGAAAGCTGCACCGGTGGCAACATTGCCCATCAGATCACACTCATTGCAGGCAGTTCCAACATCTTCAAGGGGGGTGCTGTCACCTATGCCACGCCCACAAAAACCAAATTATTAGGTGTGCCTGCTGAGACAATAGAAAAACATACTGTTGTTAGCCAACAAGTTGTGGAAAGCATGGCAACGGGAATTCGCAATCTGATGGAAACCGATTTTGGCGTAGCTACCACAGGCATCGCTGGCCCTGGAGGCGGTTCAGATGTAACACCCGTCGGCACAGTTTGGATTGGTGTGGCTTCAAAAAACAGAGTAACTTCAAACTGTTTCCATTTCCAAGGTGACCGCGTGGAGGTTATCAACCAAGCGACTATTGCCGCATACGAGATGCTTAAACAACAAATAACCGATTAACGATGAAAAAGATAATAACCTTACTTGCCTTCTGTCTTTTGCTGGTCTCATGCCAGCCCAAACAGCCCGACTACAAGCGGAAACTCGCCGTTAGCGCGGAACCTTATCATCTTGAGTTCGACCGATACGAAGATGTTCTGTTCAACCTCGATACCGCTAACTTCCAGCAAGAATTAATGGCTATCCAAGACCACTATCATGTGTTCCTTGGTGGCGACCTCAGCAACCCCGAAGCAGTAAAATACCTAAAGGACTTCGCCATCGATTCTTACTGCATCAACCTATACCATAAGGTAAAAGCCGCATTCCCCGACCTAAAGCTGGTTCAGCCTATGGTTGAAAACGTTTTTGCACATTTCCATTACTATTATCCCGACATCAACATTCCTACAGAAGTCTTCACCTGCATCACAGGCATCAGTGCCGATGTGCCAGCCGTACAAATCATTGACAACAAACTGGTGATTTCCTTGGACTGGTATCTTGCCGGTGACGAAATCTATGACCAAATCGGAATGCCACGCTACATGTCGCAGCGCACCCATGTCGCAACAATGGCAAAAGACGTGGCCAACTGTTTGTACATGCATTATCTTTATGAATGGCGTAAACAAGGACAGATTGTCGACGAGATGGTGTTTTACGGTCGCCTCAATTTTTTCATCGAAACGATGTGTCCCGACATCAAAGACAACATTTTGCTTGGCTATTCCGAAGAGCAATGGCGATGGGCGGTGGAGAATGAAGGACAACTATGGGCCGACATCGTGGGTAGCAAACGACTGTATGATGCAGGCTTGGATGCATACATGATGTTTTTTGGCGACGGTCCCTTCACGCAGGCTTACGGCAACGAGTCGCCCTCGCGCCTCGGTGAGTTTTTCGGCCTCAACATCATCCGCAGCTATGTAGCGAACCATGAAGATTTCAATTTGCAAATGTTCATAAAGAGGAAAGATTTGCAGAATATTTTCCAAGATTCAGGCTACAAGCCTAAAAAATGATCGAGAGACCTTGTTTTTGAAAAAAAACTTAAATCATTGGTTTTTAATTACAAAACCGACAGCAAACGACAACAAACGTTTACAGTCGACTACAAACGTTTAATCAACGGATACTTTTTGACAAGGTTTGCATCTTTGCGGCGTAAAACTATAAACCCATAGAATTATGCTAGTAAAGACATTCGGATGCGCCCTTTTCGGCATCGACGCGATTACCGTCACCATCGAGGTGAACATTGACAAAGGTATGCCGAGTTATTTTACCGTCGGATTGCCCGACAGCGCCGTCAAAGAAAGCCAACAACGTATCGAAGCCGCCATTGGCAACCTCGGGTATAGCTACCCACATAAGCGTATTGTCGTCAACCTTGCCCCAGCCGACATCCGCAAAGAAGGTTCTTCTTACGATTTACCCATTGCCATCGGCATCTTGGCTGCTGCCGAGCAAATCAACAATGACCTTTTGGAACAATTCGTCATCATGGGCGAACTTTCCTTGGACGGCACCGTCAACCCCATCAAAGGCAGCCTGTCCATCGCATCGAAGACCAAACAAGAAGGGTTTCGAGGTCTCATCCTTCCTAAAGCGAACGCACGCGAAGCCGCTGTGGTGGAAGGGCTTGAGGTGTATGGCGTGTCGACTATCAACGAAGTCATTTCCATACTCAACGGAGAACATGAAATCCTGCCTGTTCAAGCCACCGGATTGGATGAAACTCCTGACAATTATTACGAGTTCGATTTTTGCGATGTGAAAGGGCAGGAAAACATCAAGCGTGCTTTGGAGATTGCGGCAGCAGGCGGACACAACGTCATACTCATCGGTCCTCCCGGTAGCGGCAAAACCATGCTGGCCAAACGAATGCCCACCATCCTGCCACCGCTTACGATGGCAGAAGCTTTAGAGACCACAAAGATTCATTCGGTGGCAGGCCTGATGGGCAATCACACCTCATTAATAGGTAAGCGTCCCTTCCGCAGTCCGCACCACACCATCAGCGACGCTGGGCTTGTGGGAGGTGGCACCTATCCCCAACCAGGCGAAATTTCGCTGGCCCATAACGGGGTGCTATTTCTGGACGAGCTTCCTGAGTTCAAGCGCTCTGTCCTCGAGGTAATGCGCCAACCGATGGAAGAACGTGTTGTCACTATCTCACGCGCCAAGATGACTGTCGACTTCCCCGCCAACTTTATGATGGTAGCGGCAATGAATCCCTGTCCTTGCGGTTATTACAACCATCCCGACAAAGAATGTACCTGCAAGCCGGGGATGGTGCGGCAGTATCTCAGCCGCATCAGCGGCCCTCTGATGGACCGTATCGACCTGCATGTGGAAGTGGTGCCTGTGGCTTATAAAGACCTGTCGTCCAAAAGCAGCGGCGAGCCGAGTGCAGTAGTACGCAAGCGTGTCATCAAAGCACGAAAAATACAAGAAGAACGCTATGCCGACTACCCCTCTGTCCATGCCAATGCTCAAATGAGCTCCCAACTCATCCAAAAATATTGCAGTCTGGAAGAGTCCTGCCGCAGCATCCTCAAAAACGCTATGAACCGACTCGGTCTCTCTGCCCGTGCTTACGACCGTATCCTCAAGGTCTCACGCACTATTGCCGACCTCGATGGAAGCGAGCTCATCCAACCAGGGCATTTGGCAGAAGCCATTAACTATAGGAGCCTGGACAGAGACAATTGGGGAAGTTGAGAAGTATCGGGATAAAGTTGACTTCTTTGAGAAAATCCACACTGTCGACCAAAAAATCGGCCTTCGGCAAAAGGCGTTGCCATTTCCAAAGGGAGTCGTACACCACCTCATGGGCGGCATAACGGATAGCGTGAGCCACAACCGAGGCATCGTTGTCCTCCCCCCATCTGCATGTAGCGTGCATAAAGTATAGCTGTTGCCGATGAACAACACGCGAGGCTGTTCCTGTGCCGACAACACCCCCACCGTGAGCAATAACGACAACAACAGAAGCGACCTCACCCGTATCATCGAAGTGCAACAGGGCATACTATTCCAGGATTTGTGCCGTGTGGTTCTTGGTGTCCACCTTTCCGATGGCATCGATAATGACACCATTCTCGTCGATGACATAAGTGGTACGCAAAGTGCCTTCTGTCACCTTGCCGTACATCTTTTTCTCGCCCCAAGCCTCGTAAGCCTTCAAGATGCAGAGGTCGGTGTCGGCAATAAGATGGAAAGGCAGTTGATGTTTGGCGATAAAATTCTGGTGCGACTTGGCGCTGTCGCGGCTGACACCCACAACATTGTAGCCAAGTGAGAGGAAACGCTCATAGTTGTCGCGCAGGTCGCAGGCTTCGGCAGTGCAACCGGGTGTGCTGTCCTTGGGATAGAAATAGAGCACCAGTTTCTTGCCTGTGAAGTCGGTGAGTTTCACGGTGTTGCCGTTTTCGTCTTTGCCCTCGAAGTAAGGGGCGGCTGTTCCTTTTTGTAGCATAATGATAAAGTTTGAGGTGCAAAGATACAACGAAATTGTTGCTTTTGTCATAGGAGCTGATAATTTCAACTTTTTTTCATCAACATGTCAAAGAACGGGGTGATGATCACGCTGCAAAGATACAGCATCTATTCTTCGCCCGCAATTGATTATGGTTGCATGCAACCAAGTCCCTGAAATCAGAGACAAGCAGAGAGGATGCAGAGAGAGAGCAGGGAGCAGGCAGGGAGCGGGTGACATTTCTCTCCCCTCCGCAAAACGTGAAATGTGAAATGTGAAATTCAAAAATTTTTCTTGGAGGGGGATTTTTTTCAAATTAATTAAATAATAAGTACATCATATTTTATTTATTAATAAGGTATACCCTATACCCGCCGCGAAAACCGATGCATTTCACGTTTCACGTTTCACGTTTGACGATTTGAAGTAAAAACCAGCCCTCATTTTTAGTTGATCAAATATGATTCGTCCGTTGAAATATTCAAGGATGCCTCTCCCAACGCATTACCCGCGTCGGTTTTGTCGTACCTGTCAGTTTCTCGTCTATACAAATTTCTCCAGTGGCGACAAAGCCGCATTTCTCCATCACCCGGCCCGAGGCCGGATTATCCAAGTAGTGACTGCTGATTAGCGATTTGATATCCGTTGTCTTACAGATATAGTCAAGCATTAATTTCAATGCTTCCGTGCAGATGCCTTGGTTCCAATAAGGCTTGCCTATCCAATAGCCTACCAGCGGCTCACCCTCGCGTGCCGGAAGATTGCATACGGGTATAGGCAGATAGCCTATCGCCCCTATGACCTCGCCTGTCGCCTTAAGCTCGATGGCCCAATTGGTATCGCTATGAAACACGGTTCGAATAACCTCCAGACTCTCTTCGACATTCTTATGTATCGGCCAGCCGGCTCTGGGGCCCACGTCTGGATCTGAGGCATATTTGAAAAGTGATTCTGCATCATCTTCGCGCCAAGGGCGGAGAAGGATTCTTTTAGTTTCCATTGGCTTTACCTATTATTCTTTGATACGACGACAAAAATACAACGATTTCACAAAAGAAGCTCTTCCTTGAAAAGAAAAACTGCGAAAAA
>JAILDR010000138.1 GCA_024689285.1 Bacteroidales bacterium
GGCTGCACCAGCTTGGCGACATTAACCACGGCTGGCTATGCGAGTAACCTTACCACCATCGACAAAGGAGCTTTCAGAGACTGCACCGCCTTGACCTCCATCGACATTCCGAACTCGGTGACCTCTATCAACGACAATGCCTTCTATGGGGCCTATCACCTGAAAATCATCACCATCGGTACGGGTCTCCAGTCCATGGGTTCTGCTGTCTTCTGCTTATGCTCTGCTTTGGAAAACATCACCTATAATGCCACTCACTGCCACACGTTCGGCAGCATGGTTTGGAGCGGCACGGGCGGCAACGCCAAGACACTCACCATTGGCACGAATGTGGAAGTCATCCCTCCAAGAGCATTTGAGAGCCTTCTCGGTTTCACCACAGTCACCCTTCCCAATGCGCTCACCCTCATCAGATCTAACGCCTTCAAGGGTTGCAGCCTGACCGAAATCACCATCCCCAACAATGTGACGGAAATCGAATACGACGCCTTTTTGAGCTGCAACTTGCAAACTATCGTCCTTGGCAGTAAACTTAACAACATCGGTTCATACGCCTTTGCGGGTAATGCGAATATCGCGGAAATCACTTCCTACAACACCACGCCGCCTGCGGTCACCGGAAACACTTTTAGCAACTATGATGCAACCTTGAAGGTGCTGGCCCCTGCAATAAATGCATATAATGCACATTCAGTTTGGAGCCTGTTTACCAACACCGAAAGCTTGGACGGCTATTATTTCACTGGTGCTACCGACAACAATTGGGGCACGGCCTCCAACTGGTCGAACGGCGAAGTGCCTGTCAGCGATCCAATCATGGAGTACATCGGTGGTGTAGGGAATGAGAATTACAATGCGGATTACACCCCGAACGTCGTCATCCTTGCTGATGCCACGGTGAACATCCCCAATGCCTTTGCTAACAAGCTCAACATCATGGACGGCAATGTGGTGACGGTGACCAATGGTAACAAGCTCTATATCGGCAACTGGGATGCTTCCTTTGTCGCTGCTGATGCCTCCGCTTTGGTCATCGAGGAGGGCGGACAGCTTTGGAACAACGTTGACGTTGAGGCCACTGTGAAGAAAGGCATTGCGCATTATTCTGACTCAAGAAACGGATATCATTTTATCGCCTCGCCCCTCGGAGCGTTCTACGGCGATGAAGCCGACTGGGCCGACCCGATGGCTATTGAGGGCATGATTGCCTCAACGCCGCGACACTACGACCTCTATCGCTTCGACCAAACCGCATTTGAAGCTGAGTGGCAGAATTATAAAGCCAATCCCTTCGTCCTGCGCAACGGCTGGGGCTACCTCTACGCCAACGCCAACGATGTCACCTTGGAGTTTGCCGGTAAAGTGGTGTCTAATGAATACGAGTCCCAACTGGATTTGGTGTTTACCGATGGGTATGTCGAGGTGCCGTTTGACCCGGAGAATCCGGAAGCTGGTTGTTACAATGAACCCTATCCTTTTGCTGGCTGGAACCTGATGGGCAACCCGTTTGCTTGTGATGCCTATCTTTCCTCTATGAGTTCGGGCTTTGAAAGCCTGAACTTCTACAGGATGAACGAGACCGGCAATGCAGTTGAGGCTGTGGAAAACGTCAGCGGCACTTCAATTGCTGCCTGCACAGGTATCTTCGTGAAGACACCCGACCAAGGCACTTCGTCTATCTCTTTCGTCAGGGAACTTGCCCCGATGATGATGTCTGCCAACCAAGGCAGCCTGCATATCGCCTTGGAGCAAGCTGCCATGCGTGGCGCTTCCGTGAAGATTGACAACGCCATCGTAAGCTTCAACGAAGGCAGCACGCTTGAAAAGTTCGTGCTGTTTGAAGACAACGCCCGCATCTACATCCCGCAGAACGGAAAGGATTATGCCATCGTCAGCAGCGAGGGTAGTGGCGAAATGCCGATGAACTTCAAGGCTGTTGACAATGGTAAATATACGATTACCGTCAATCCATCGAATGTGGAGATGGCTTACCTTCACCTTATTGACAACCTCACCGGTGATGACATCAACCTGCTTGAAACGCCGAGTTACACCTTTGATGGGGGTCAGGGCAACTATGCCAGCCGCTTCCGTTTGGTGTATTCCATCTGCGGAGACGCTAATGGCGACAATGCCTTCGCATACTTTGACGGCAACTCATGGGTAATCGGCAACACGGGTCGCGCCACCCTGCAAATTGTTGATGTGATGGGTCGCATACTCCGTAGTGGGCAAATCGACGGCAATGCCACCTTGAACCCCAACGGACTCAGCACCGGTGTCTACATCATGCAACTCATCAACGGCGAGAACGTCAAGACGCAGAAGATTGTGGTAAGATAAGAATTCAAGGGTAACCTGCTCTTGTGAAAACCGACGGCTCAAAGTCGTCGGTTTTTTATCTTAAAATCAGCGTCTCTGCCTGTCCACGGGTAAGGAAACGGAGCCTCACTTCGGGCTTCATGCCTTCCGTATTGACCTCACATTGGAACGACACTTCAGAGACGCCTTCGTCCAAAACGGACACACCCATAGGGGTGACTTCTTCCAACGTGTAGTAATTCATGTCGGTGACATACGCCTTGCCATCGAAGCCATACATCAGGCATTGGCCCGCCTTTACGGAGCAGGGGAGATAAAGCGTGCCATTGGGTGTGCGGAAGCTCGGGTTGCTGATGCCTCCAATACCTTCCACCACAATCTGAAGGGCGAACGGGCCCGGATAGGGGCTTGTCCATTCCCAATGGTCGTCGTTGAGGTGGCAGTAATACCGCCGTGAGATATACTGCGGATAGAGGAGACAGGTGGTGTCGCTGTCCTTCTCGATATGCCAATTCCCGTAAGGGTCTTTGAACTGCTCCTTTTGCTCCTCGCTGAAGCCACCGGCCAAGCGAAGCGTTTCCCAAAGATTAATGGTGCTCAGTATTTTGTCCGTCAGGCCGTGCTGGCGCAGGGTCTCCGCGCTGACATCAAGGCCGAAACCTGCCTCAAAAGCGGCGGCTTTGGAGAGAAGCCATTCCAGTTCTTCCATCGTGGTGGCCATCTTATTCTTGTTGGAGAGGAGGATTTGGAAGGTACCTATCATCCACGGCATCCGGTTCTTGCGGTAGTACACTTGCTTTTCGGTCAGCGTTTCCACTATCTTGGTGCGCATCGACTCTTTCCATACTTGGTTTTCGTTGACGCGGCTCAGATAGTTCCCCGCTGAGGGGGTATACAGGTCGGTTTGCAGAAGCTTGTCGGGGTTGTATTTGTGCATCGTGTCCAGGAAATGGACGATGGACAGATCGCCCTGGTCGTTGTAGGTATAGCTCTTCATGTCGTTGAAAATCAATAGCGTGAAATCCGTTTTGGCAAGTCTCTTTGCTTCGGCCTGTGCCATTTGGTTCTGCAAAACGAAGTCGGGGAGCAAGGTGCGCTCGGGGGTGTCCCAAAGCTTGTAGACGGGGGCATCTTTTGCATGGGCGGATTTGCGGGTACCGTAGGCACCCCGTGTGCAATGATAGAGCAGATGGATGTCGCCGGTGGTCTCCATCGTCCGGTAGGTGATAATCTCGTCGCCGATTTGCAGCACATTGATGGTGGAAGGGATGCTGAACAATTCGGAATGATAGACAGCAAACTCGTCTTGGGTCTCATTCATAGGCAGTTGCAGCTGCAACACCCCTTGCTTCAGGAGATGTTTGGATGGCATCGGCCCGACGTGTCGGCTGTTGGTCTTGACGCGGTTGGCCAACACCGAAAGGCCCAGGTCCAATCCGGCCTGACGGCTTTTCGCCTTCAAATAGGCAATGTCTTTTTCAGTCTTGTCGACGACTATATAGGATTTTGTGCTTCTTTTTGGCGTCGTAAGACTATCCTGTGCGAACGAAACTGTTCCGCTAAGCAGTAGCAACACTATGGCTAAAATCCTCTTCATCAGTCGATTCCCCTCAGGTCTTTGTAGAGTTGCACAGCGTAGAGGTCGGTCATGTTGGAGATGAAGTCGATGGCTGACTGGAGTAGGGTATAGGTGTCGTCGGTCTGCACCTTGAATTGCTCGGGGATGAGCGACAGCAGCTTTTTGTTATAAGGAGTGTCGGGATGCAGCACGGCATCGGTAAAGTTTTCCAGCAGCGTGCCGATGACGTTGAAGCCCGTCAGCTCGATTTTCACCACCGAAGGGTGGCGGTAGATGTGGCACACCGAAGCCTCGCGGCAGATGTCGAGGGCGTTTTTCTCGAAATCAGGCAGATGTGAGATGAGGCTCTTCTCGAAGCGGCCTTCCATGATGGCCTCGTAATTCCTGACGAAGATGTCGCTGGCGCAGTTCACCAGTTTGTTGATGAGCATCGCGCGGAGGAAGGCCATCCGCTCGTTGACGTCGCTCACCTCGCCGTAGGCTTTTTCCTTGTGGGCAAAGAACTGTTTGTCCTTTTCAGCGTCGAAGAACGAGAGGAAGCTTCCTTCTATGGCCTCGGTGCTGATGATGCCGCGCTTGTGGGCGTCTTCCATATCGAGGACGAGGTAGCAGATGTCGTCGGCAGCCTCCATCATGTACGATAGGGGATGGCGGGCAAAGACCAGATGCTCGGCATCGGTACGAGGGAGGCCGCATTCCTTGGCCACTTCCTCGAAGGCAGGAATCTCAGAGTAGAACACGTTGTATTTCTTGCGGTTGCCTTTGTTGTAGGAAGGGTAGGGGTATTTCAGCAGGGTGGCCAAGGTGGCGTAGGTAAGCGAGAAGCCGCCCGCCCGGCGTCCCGTGAACTGGTGTGTCAGCTGGCGGAAAGCGTTGGCGTTGCCCTCAAAGGCGATGAGGTCGCTCCATTGTTCGGGCAGCACCTGGTTTTCGAGCACGCTGCCTTTGCCGTCGCGGAAGAAGCTGCTGATGGTGTCTTCGCCCGAGTGGCCGAAGGGCGGGTTGCCCAAGTCGTGGGCCAGACAGGCGGAGGCCACGATGGTCTCGATGTCGGACTGACGCTCTTTCAGGTCGGGGTGTTTCTTGGCCAGTTTCTCCACTGTGCGGCAGGCGATGGAGCGTCCCACGCTGGCCACTTCGAGGCTATGGGTCAGGCGGTTGTGCACCATCTGAGCACCAGGCAGGGGAAACACTTGCGTCTTGTTTTGCAGTCGGCGGAAGGGGCTGCTGAAGAGGATGCGGTCGTAGTCGCGCTGAAACGAGCTGCGGATGTCGGGGCTTTTTTGCGCCTGCGCATAACGTTTGTTGGAGAGGAGGTCGGGCCAGTTCATCATAATGCTTAAATCATTTTCCAACCCTCAATCCGCCGTGTAGCAGAGGAGAAGTTGATGCCGATAGGATATTTAGTCATAATGCCATAACACTGTATTCTGTCGGCAAAAGTACAAATTTCCACCCTAAATTGCCTTGTTTTTCGTTATTTTTTTATCGTCGTTATTTGTTTCGACCACACAAGTTATCAGGCTCATCGCAAGTGCCATCCGCGAATTATTCCATTCCTCTCTGTGAATTACTTGAACAAAATGCGGAAGCCATCAAGCAAGGAGCCGGAAGCCGTATCGTAGGTGTTTTGGTGGAGTTGTCTTTACCTCGAAGTTACCTCAAAGTTACCTCGAAGTTACCTCGGAGTACCTATAGGCTTGGTATAGCGTTGCTATAGGCTTGCTATGGTTTTGAAGCATTTAATATATTGATTGTGAATATGTTATTGTTCCGAATAGAGCCTTTGAGTCTATCTATGCTGTTTATCGTTCACAAACACAGATAGTTACAAGGATTAATATAGCTCATTCGCTGCTTTGTTTTGCGACTGCAAAGATAAACAAATTTTTTGGTTTTCGAATCCTTGGAGCGACATTGATGTGGCCATCATTGTTCCTACGGTGGCTGATGATGAATGGCTTGACACTTCCATCGCCTTTCCATGCTTTGTTTCTGTCACCGCCCACAGCATCATACCATTGCCTTTTGCGGCGACTAACTGTTTAAGGTATTTTGGGCGTTGAATAACCATATAGGGTATAATTTCTGTGAATTTCCACAAATTTTCATCTGCAAAAATACATATTCCTTCCTGATTACAGATGTAATTTGTTTATTTTTCAAGTTTTTTTTTCATCTTCCCGAATTTTTGTATCTTTGCCCCCAACAAATCAAAACGAAAAGTCTAACTAAAATACATCAAATGAACTAATCCCCTCTCTCCAGACATATTTAAAGAAAAAGCGTTAGCTTAAAAGCTTGTTCTTAGAAACTACCACCTTCTAACAACGTTACAAGCGAGTAAAGCCAATGCTCACGTGTTTTCCACGTGGGCTTTACTCAATAGAGATGTAACGTTGGGCTGTGGTAGGCCTCTAAGAACATCTTGAAGAAAAAGTCCACGTTTTTTATTGCCCGCCCGGGAGGAAGAATAAAAGTTGAAATCGCAGATTCAACGGAGTTAAAACACATAATCCATAATTCATTTAATACTTAAACAGATGAAAGCAAAAGCTTTACAATTCGGAAAGGCGATGAGTGCCGCCTTGTTCGTCCTGCTGCTGGTAGTGGTGGGCTCGAAGAACGCACTTGCTCAAACTCAAGTGGCAACTTTGCAGCATGGCGACACCATTAGTGTTTACTATGGTATGAATGCCTTTGCGGAAGCAAATGCCGCCGCTGCCAACGGCGACATTATTACCCTTTCGGGTGGCACATTCACTTCCGGCACCATCAACAAGGCCATCACCCTTCGTGGAGCAGGCTGTTATCGCGACAGCATTGTTGAAAACTTTGTCACCACAATTCCTGGTGATGTAACAATCAGTAGCTCCAATGTGTCAGTAGAAGGTGTTTACTTTTCAGGGAGCCTACGCTATAGTAATGTTTTGAGTAACCTTAATTTTATACGTTGTAATTTCAATAGTTTTTCTTATAGTGGTAGTTCTTGTGGAATTAAAAATTCTCAATTTGTTAATTGTTTGTTTTTGACTTGCTCCTTGTATGCGTATAATAATGGTAATACTACCGGGAATACGTTTATCAATTGTGTTATTGGAAATCTTACCTCTGCAAGTGGCTCGCAAGTCTGTTATAATTCTATTATTAGATTAGGCACTAGCCCATCTGACATGTCTGCTTATAATTGTGTTGTGATTAGTACTTCTTCTTATTTACGTGACAACAGTATTGCGTACAATAGTATCGGGATAAAAACTGGGAATAATCAACCTTTCTACAATATCCCGACTTTCGACTGTATGACCGTTACATCATACGATGCTGTTTTTGAATCCTTTACGGGTACTTTCTCGTTTGATGAACTCTATCTTCTGAAGGACGAAATCGCCACGGGATTCTTGGGCAACGACGGCACCGAGATTGGAATTCATGGCGGCTTTATGCCCTATAGCGTTCGCCCCATCTATATGGTGCCCATGCGCTGCAATGTGGCTAACAAGTCGACCATTGACGGCAAACTGAGCGTGGATATTGAAGTCATCACCGTAAGTGAATAAATGCTTTACTCATGAAACGCATTATATTAATAATAGGTGCATTGCTGATAGGCTTTGTTATGCAAGCCCAGTCGGTGACCTATACTTGCCGATATTGGTTTGACAAGAACCAAGAGCAAGCAGTAACAGCCACTTTCAGCGACAGCATCTGGCAGGCCGAATTGGATGTTGGCTTGCTGCCAGAGGGACTGCATACGCTCTACCTTCACGTGATGGACACCTCCATGCGATGGGGCGCGCCGCAGAGCTTCCTGTTTCTGAAAACGTCCAGCACCCAGCCCTCAGATTTGTCCTATCACTATTGGTTTGACCAGGACCATGAGCAAATGCAAAGCGGAACTGTGGGTAATGGGATACTGCTTCTTGGCTTGGACAGTCTTAATGTTGGATTGCACACACTTCACGTGATGCTGAAAGACAACGAATACTCGACTTCGCAAAGCTATTTGTTCCTAAAGACCCATCCGACAGGACAAGGCACTACCGATTTCGTCTACCATTGTTGGTTCAACCAGGATATTGAACATAAACAAAGCAATTCTTTAGGCTCAGGCAATGTCCTGTTGGATGTGGCTGACCTTGAAGACGGAATGCATACCATAAACGTGATGCTGGAAGGTGATGCGTTGACATCCACCCAGAGCTTTTTGTTCATGAAAGTGGCTACCTTTGACCTTGACACCGCCGACATGAGCCATTTGGTTTACCACTGCTGGTTTGACCAAGACTTTGAAAACCAACAGACCGACTCGTTGCGAGATGGACATTTCCTATTGGATGTCGATGGTCTTGTTGACGGTTTGCACACCGTTAATGTGATGCTTGAAGGAGGCTCAGGTACACTGACCACCACGCAAAGCTACATGTTCATGAAGATAGCTGCCCAAGACCCTTCGGTTGCGATGCAATACCGCTGCTGGTTCGACCAAGATTACAGCACTATGCAAACTGGGCCTGTAGGAGCAGGAGTTTTCGAAATTGAAATGGGAGAATTGTCAGAAGGCTTTCATACATTGAATGTGCAGTTGGACAACGGCTCTTTGTCTGCTCCTCAAACCTATTTGTTCTATAGGTTGGAGGGCATTGATAGGTGGGAGTATTGGTTGAATGGCAATACAGACATCAAACATGTCACACAGTTACCGCAAGTAACAGACACTTTGGATATTGTTGCTTTGCTGCCTGTCGAAACTTGGCCTATCCGCAGTACTTGTTTCCATTTCCAACCCAATGATAATGCACCTTATCTCAACGCAAAAAACGAAATCACTTTCCGCTTTTGGTCTTCGGGGAACCGCTTTATAGATAAATCCAACTTCTATGTCGACGAGCAAGTACGACAAGACATCGTGGCGCAAGTCTTCGAGCGCAACACCACGGAAACCTTCGCCGC
>JAILDR010000154.1 GCA_024689285.1 Bacteroidales bacterium
TGTCAGTACATACAGAACATGCAAATGAGGGCGAAGATAATGAAGAAGAAATAACCACAAATTGAACGAATTTCCCTAATTATTCTTAATTTATTGCCCGATTGTTTGGAACATTAAAAGAATTTTTCTTATCTTTGCACCGTTCAAATATGTGTGCGGCAGAAGATGTCGCTTAACCAAGCGGCAATTTTTTTGCCCCATAGGTAAGGAAATACTGGCAGTAACCGCGTGGCGTAGTGGAAACACCGCCAAGGCTTCGCACACATAGAGCCTGAACAGCGCGTAGTGCTGCCATTTTAATTTTAATGTTCAAACAATTATGTGTAACGAAGAATTATTGAAAGACCCCGAGTATGCAAACCGCATCGCAGCGCATCAGTTGATGACGCAATGGGTAAAGGACAACGCCAACGAAGTGGCAAGTGTTATCGGAGAGTTAGTGCCGTTCATCTGTGGCGAATGCGACTACGCAGGACTACAAAAGGCACTGAATACCGTGAACATCACCTTTGCAACGGTAGCCCTTGAAGTAGTGAAGCAGCGCAACGACAGCGAGGCAGAAGAAAACAAGCGGATGCCGCTTTGTCTGCCAGCCGACGCAATGGAGATGCAAAGCTCGCTCTACGACCTCTCACGATTCCTGAAGAAGTTCAGACCTTTGGCATCGCTCATGCAACACAACGAGGCAATGCCATCGTTCCGAATGAGTATCACGGCTTACGACCAAGTGGATTCAATATGATGGAAGAGATTTGGAAAGACATTGAAGGCTACGATGGTGAATATCAGGTGAGCAACCTCGGGCGGGTGAAGTCAGTCGCAAGGCTGACCACTCGCCCCTGCCAATACGGAGTGCGTGAGTACCGCATCCCCGAAAAGGTGCTGCGTCAGCGGATGGGCACAAGCGGCTACCTCTGCGTAAACCTACACCATGACGGCAAGCAGGTGACGGAAATGATACACCGACTTGTGGCACTCCACTTTTGCAAAGGTTATGCCGACGGCATGACCGTGAACCACATCGACGAGGTGAAGACCAACAACCGAGCCGACAATCTGGAATGGGTGACGCAAAAGGAGAACAACAACCACGGCACAGGAATTTCACGAAGAAAGAAGCATCCGAAAGAGGTGGTGCAAATGTCGCTGACGGGTGAAGTTATCCGTGTATTCCCATCATTGAAAGAAGCGGCAAAGGCGAACAACTGCCATCCAACAAGAATAGGGCATTGCTGTCATGGTAGCAGTTCAACGGCAGCGGGATTCAAATGGAAATTCAAAGAATAAAATCATCAGAGAGGCATTCTAAAACGGAATGTCTCTCTTTTTATATACCCAAAAACGAACAATATGGAAAAAGAACAAATGACAATGGAGGAGTATCTGCTCAGTCAGCTCGATACTCCAGTAATACTTAAAGATGGTACAATGATGACGAAGCCGGATGGCACTCCCATGACCAAACAAGAAGCCATCGCAACAAATATTCTCAATCAGGCAATGAAAGGAGATACCCGCGCTGCCCAATACATCCAGAACATTCAGATGAGGGCGAAGATTATGAAAAAGAAATAAAATCGGATTAGTATGGAAGAAAACAAAGTGAACATCGAGGTGGTCAGCATCGACGACCTCGTACAGGACGACCACAATTTCAACAAGGGTAACGAGCAGGGTGCGCAGTTGCTTGAGCGCAGCTTCCGCGAATGTGGCGCGGGTCGCTCGGTGCTGATTGACAAGGACAACCGGCTGGTGGGCGGCAACAAGGCGCAGAAGGGCTTCAAGGCTGCGGGCAAGAAGAAGGTTATCATCGTGGATTCGGATGCGGACACGCTGGTGGCGGTGCGACGCAAGGACGTAAGTCTTGACTCTGCCGAGGGCCGCAAGATGGCGTATCTGGACAACCTCACCACGCAGGTGAACCTGACGTGGGACGAGACGGAACTCCAGGCCGTGCAAGCCGACGTGGAGGGCTTCGACATCGCTGACTTTGGTATAGACCTCGGACTGCCGACGGGCGATCCCGACGAGGCCGACAAGGTGACGGAGGACGACTTCGACCCCGACGCTCACTACGAGCCGATAAGCAAGCCGGGCGACCTTTGGCAGCTGGGCAACCACAGACTGATGTGCGGCGACAGCACCAAGAAAGAGGACGTGGCGAAGCTGATGCAAGGCGAACTTGCCCACCTATGGCTGACCGACCCACCCTACAACGTGGCAGTAAAGAACAGCCAGGGCATGACCATCGCCAACGACAACATGGCAAGCGACGAGTTCCGCATTTTCCTGCGCAATGCCTTCGCAGCGGCCTACCCCGTACTCGACAAGGGATGCCCCTTTTACGTGTGGTTCGCCAGCAAGGAGCACATCAACTTCGAGGGTGCGCTGAACGACGTAGGACTACAAGTGCGACAGGAACTGATATGGAACAAAAACCACTTCATTCTCGGACGCGCCCACTACCAGTGGAAGCACGAACCATGCCTCTACGGATGGAAGGGCGACAGCTGCCGCTACTTCATCGACGTGCGCAACCGAGCCAGCGTCATAGAGGACAACACGGAAATCGACATCGACAAGATGAAGAAAGCCGACATGCAGAAACTCTTGCACGACATTCTCGACAACAAGACACCGACAACCGTCATCAACTGCATGAAGCCTAACAAGGACGAGGACCACCCGACCATGAAACCCGTGCGGCTCTTCGGCTACCAGATAGCCAACAGCAGCAGACCGGGCAACATCATCCTCGACACCTTCGGCGGCAGCGGCACCACCATCGTAGCATGTGAGCAGTTAGGCCGCAAGGCTCGACTGATGGAACTCGACCCCCACTATTGCGACGTAATCATTGCCCGTTGGGAGAAGCTGACGGGCGGTAAGGCAGTAAAGTTAAACCCATAAAAACGACAAACATGTTTGAAAAAGTGAACCCTGGCCATCCCGATAAGATGGCCGACCGACTGGCGGGTGCCGTCGTGGACTTAGTGTATGAACGTGCCGGAGGGCTGACGAAGGCGAACCCCCGCGTGGCCTGCGAGGTGATGGCAGGTCATAATCGCGTGGACGTACAGATAGAGACGAGCCTTGGCCGACTGGACTTGAGGAGCTGACCATTTTGGCCGACTCCTCTTTTCGTTAGAAAAAAGTTAATTTTTTAATTTATTAATTTTTTAATTTGTTAATTTGAGGTATCTACGATACTTACAGATTACGCAGATTGCTAGCGCTTTGAAAATAGCTAGCGCACTTGGTAACAAGGGCTCTTGTCAGTGCTGAGTGCTGAGGGCTGAGTGCTGAGTTATGAGTTGGGTTAGAGGTTAGTGGTTAGTGGTTAGAGCGCTTGCGCCTCACCTAGAACCTGGAACTTGGAACTTGGAACCTCTTGAGTGCTGAGTTATGCTTGCGCGCTGATCTTGAAATAATCTATTGAGATAATCTCTTTGTGTTGTTCAGATAGTCTCCTTACTTCAAGGAGATAATACTTTTACCCCTATAGGGATTATCTCTTTCACTGAAAGGGATTATCTGCTTGACCCAAAGAAGG
>JAILDR010000158.1 GCA_024689285.1 Bacteroidales bacterium
TCTGCGGCTATCTCGAAAAAGACCATAACCGCATCCCCCACTCGGGCAACTGGTATGCCTTCAGCAACGCTGAAGATTCGTGGATGTATATGCCTATGTATTTCATCGAAAGCATAAGGTATCGTTTCACGCTGTGGGCCATCACCGACGGTGATTTTCAATTCGAGATTTGGGCCGGCTCCGCTCCGAATCCTGACGACATGCACACGCTGTTTTATTCCACCGTTATCAACAACGAGGAATACGACAAGGTGTCGGCCTACGTGGAGACCATTCCCGCAGACTGCCAGTATTTCGGTTTCCGCGCCCTTGCCCTGAATGGTGCCACCCGCCTTACCATCGACGATGTGGAAATCGACATGGTGGAGCAATACACCTTCACCGCTGACCCCATCACAGGCGACACCTCCATGTATCCAGGCACGCAAGCGGTATTCCATTATCTGGTGCACAACACAGGATATGACCCCGTGGATGTCACCATGCACCCTTCAAATGAGTTCTTCACCGACTTCAGCTGCACCTGCAACGGTGTAACGGGTATGACCATCCCCACCCAACCTGATGAAGTGGTGGTGGTCACGATGACGGCAACGCTACGTCCTGAAGTGGTGCCAGGCTCTGTCGCTTGGTTGGATATCCAAATGACCATCCCCTGCAATTGCAACACGGCAATGGTCACCTTCTGGGTAACACCTTTAGACGCTGACGGGCTTCAAGAAAACAGCGAACAGGAAATCAGCGTATTCCCGAATCCAGCCGTAGATTTCGTGACTATTGAGGCGGATGACCTGCAACAGGTCGAGCTCATCGACTTGACAGGGAAAACCCTCAGCAGGGATGCTGCCGAGGGTTGTTCCGTTCGTCTTGATGTCAGTGGTATAAAGGCTGGCGTTTACTTCATCTCAGCCAAAACCCGCACCACTTCGTCTTTTGTGAAGCCGATTTTGAAAATGTGAGAGGGCTGTAGATCATGCAGCTCATGTCCGGCATGGAAACGCTTCTCGCCACCGCCTGTGATGTTGAGCATCACCACATCGTCTGGTTTTACCACACCCTTTTCGACGGCCTGCTGCAATGAGGCGGCAGCTACCGCTGCGGCATGATAGATGTCAATGCCTTCCGTTTCCTCAAACAGCGCTTTGGCGGCATTGGCCTCATCGTTGCTGACGGCGAAAATGTCGCCGTTGGTGTCTTTCAGGGCATCATACAGGCCTCCTGCCAATCCATAAGGCGGCTTGCGGTTGGAGAGCACGGGGGCGCAAATCTCAGCAGCATCCCTACGGGCTTGGTCGGCATCGTAAGGCAACAGGGCGCGCGAGTCGGCCTTCCAAGCGTCGTACATGGGCACGAACGGTTTGTTTTGCGAAACCATCAGACGGGCTTTGTTGGCGCCAAAGCGTCCATCGCCAATAAAGCGCAGGTTGGCTTCCCAGGCGGCGATAGCACCCGTTCCACTTCCCACAGCCTGAAAATAGAAGTCGGGGGTGCGGCCTATGAAGGTTGTTGCCGACATCATCGTGGTGCTCATGCCGTCGCGGCGGGCAATGTTCTTCGCGCCACCTTCAGCCAGATAACCATCCAACTCGCAGACCACATTCGACAGGTTGATGGCATCGAAATAGTCGCTACCCGATTCCGTGGTAATAAGTTTCACGCAAGGATTCAGCGGCTGGTCGAACCACAAAGCCTTGATATTGTCCTGAGGCACACAAAGCAGCAGTTTGATGCCATTGTCGGAGCAAACCTTCGCAAAGGCACGTGCCGTGTTGCCGGCAGAGGCCACCACAAGTACCTTATCTTTCAGCTCCTCTCCCATACGGGCGCACACCGAATAGGCTTCCATCTCTTTGAAGGAGCAAGTCGTCATACGGGCACCACGTTCAGGCCACCATCCGTTGAAAGTGATATAGAGGTTGCTCAAGCCGAGACGTTGAGCCAGTTTCTCGCTCTTGTAAGTAATCGGTTCAGATGGGTTTTGCATCATCTGCTTGATGGGCAGCCAGTCGGCATAACGGTAAAGGCCAAGTTCCTTGCCTTCCCTGACGTTGAGTTGCTTCTGCTCATAGACAGGACGCACCATGCTGGGTTTGTCGCATTGC
Organism: Bacteroidales bacterium; assembly: GCA_024689285.1. Next base: position 2,103 of record JAILDR010000158.1, read on the forward strand.
TTGTCGTCCAAGGTCCAGTCTTCGTCGCTGAAGACACGGCCTGTGGCCACAGTCTGTAACCGGTATTTTGTGGGGGTAAAAATCATTTTGTTGCTCGTTTTCTTAAATACATCTATTTTTATTGCTTCAAATGCACGTCCATCTGCGGGAACGGAATATTCAGGCCTTCCACAGCAAAGGTCTTATAAACCTTTTCATTCATGGCAAAAAACACCAGCCAATAGTCAGGCGTTTTGACCCAGGCCCGCACGGTGATGTCAACCGAACTGTTGTTCAATTTAATCAATTCAATCATTACACCGGGTTCCTTCAATATGCGTTCGTCCTCTTGGCAGAGGCGTTTCAGCACCGATTTCGCTTTGTCGTAATCGTCGCCGTAGGCAATGGAGAACACCCAGTCGACGCGTCGCGTATCTTGTTTCGAGAACACGGTCATAGCATTGGTGGACAGCGCACCATTGGGCAGGATAATTTCCTTGTTGTCCACCGACAACAGGTGGGTGTTGAAAATCTGGATTTCGTTCACCTTGCCTTCAAAGCCTTGGGCAGAAATGTAGTCGCCCACCTTGAAAGGGCGAAACAGCATGATCATCACCCCGCCCGCGAAATTCTGCAAAGTGCCGCTCAAGGCCATACCGATAGCCAATCCTGCCGATGCCAATAAGGCCACCAACGAACTGGTATTGATGCCCAAGATGCCCACGATGGCCAAAATGAGGAAAAACGTCAACAGGACCGACACCAGACTCATCAAAAAAGTATTGAGCGAAGCATCGGCTTTGCGATACGACATTGTTTTTGACAAGCCCTTCTTAATCAGCTTGATGACCCATCGGCCCAAGATGTAGACAACGATGGCGGCCACCAGTTTGAGGCCAAAGGGGATAAGATGGTCATGCACCAGCAGGGGCATCCATTCTGAAACGGATGTATTGACGATAGACTTGATACTTTGTGCCATCTCATTGACTACGGTGGTATCCTGGATAGTCCCTGTCACTTCGCTTACAATGCTGTCGTTTTCCATAGCTTGTGAATTATGCTGCAAAATTAGTTTTTTTTTCTAATTTTGCGGAAATTTTGTTGTAATGAAAACCTTCACCGACTTCAAGGCCTACTGTAAAGACCCAAAGAACCTAAGCACCGTCAATGTCGGGCTGTTTATCGTGTTGATAATCAGCTTCCATTTTCTGTATTTAGGATGGCAGGCTCTGGGGTATTGGCCTATTGGGCAACTTGTACAAAAGCTGATGGTATGGTCGGTCAACATGGTTTTCAACCAATCGTGCCGGGTACTCGACCGCATTTTGCACGTCAATATTCTCACAATCAGTGCCGACAGATTGATTGCCACCATCAACAACGAAGGCGGTTGGGCGCGTGTCGTCATCGCCCCCGAGTGTGCCAGCCTCAAACAGTGGCTGCACTGGATCTTCCTCATGGTGCTTTTCCCCGGCCCATGGAAGCACAAGCTTTGGTACATCCCTGCCGGTTTAGTCATCATCGAGTGGACCAACGTGGTGCGCATCTGCGGGGTGCTGCTGATGCAGGTTCCTTTCCCCAACAGTTTCCACATCGCCCACGACATTATATTCAAGGTGTTTTTCTACCTCGTCATCTTCCTGATGTGGATGCTGTGGGTGGAGAAGTTCTATAATCCGACCTTAAAAGACAAACAACATGAATAACAGTCCCATCATCTTCATCCTCGATGCCGGAGGCACGGGGTTTAAGTTCTCAGCCGTGCAAGACGCCCGCGAGATTATCGAACCGTTCACCATCCCATCGGCAGCACCCACCCTTGAAGAGGTGCTACAAAAGCTCATCACAGGCTTCCATGAGTGCGAAACGCGCTGCGGTGCCAAGGCCGCGGCCATCAGTTTCTGCTTCCCGGGTCCCGCTGACTATCCCAACGGCATCATTGGCGACCTGCCCAATCTGCCCACTTTCCGTGGTGGCGTTCCGTTGAAGCAGATGCTTGAGAACAAATTTCACGTGCCCGTCTTCATCAATAACGACGGCGACCTGTTTGTTTACGGCGAAGCCCTCGGTGGATTATTACCCGAAGTGAACCGCATTCTTGAAGGACAAGGCAACCCGAAACGCTACAAGAATCTCTTTGGCGTAACGCTCGGCACGGGCTTTGGGGGCGGCATTGTTATTAATAAGGTGTTGCTCAACGGCGACAACTCGGCTGGCGGCGAGATTTGGTGCTCACGCAACTGTCTATACCCCGACACTATTGCTGAAGACAGTGTCAGCATCCGTGCCGTGCGACGCGTGTATGCCCGTGAGGCTGGCATTGCCTTCGACGAGGCACCTCAGCCTTACGACATCTTCAAGATTGCCCAAGGCGAGACCCAAGGCAACCAACAAGCCGCACTAAAGGCCTGGGATGAATTGACCACAGTGCTTGCCGATGTTATCAGCAACGGTTTCCGATTCATCGATGGGCTTGTGGTCATCGGTGGCGGCCTTTCCGGTGCCTGGCCTGTGTTCATGCCTATGCTCGTCAGCAAGCTGAATGAGCCTTACAAGGTGAACGGCAACGTCATCCCCAGCATGGAAACCGAAGCCTTCAATCTCATGGACCCGCAAGACGTGAAACGCTTTACAGAGAAGTCGGGCAAAATGGTCAAGGTACCGTTCAGCGACCAGGAGGTGTGGTACGACCCAAGCAAGCGCGTCGGTGTCGGCATCACCAAGCTCGGCACCTCATCGGCAGTGGCCATTGGCGCCTATGCCTTTGCAATGGAAAAACTATCCCATTGACAATCAAAACGTAAAAATTTATCAACAGCTACTGTTGAAAAAAACCGCCCTAAAAGACACTTTTTTAGAGGCGAGATATGTTCTTCTTTGCTATTTTCGCATTCAGAATGAGAATTGAAAACGAGCAGTATTTCTTTTTGTTTAGTATTTAATAATCAGCAAGATGACTACAAATCACGCCTCTATGGAATTTGACGGAGACCTATTCAGCAGCATGGGAGAGGTACAGCTTGCTGACACAACGCAGGAAACCAAGCCTGCCCCTCAACCTGTTGAGGAGAAAACACCTCAAATCGAATATCACATCTATCCCTTGGAGAAAGTGAAGGCTGCCGCCAAAGCCTATTTCCACGGCGACGCTTTAGCGGGCGACGTATGGGCCAACAAATACGCCTTGAAGGACAGCGACGGCAACATCTACGAGCTGACACCCGACGACATGCATCACCGCATCGCCCGCGAGGTGGCCCGCATTGAGCGGAGGTATCCCAACCCGATGACTGAAGAAGAAATCTACGAGGTGCTGAAGGACTTCCGCTACATCGTGCCGCAAGGCAGCCCTATGGCCGGCATCGGCAACGACTTCCAAATCTCGTCGCTGTCGAACTGCTTCGTCATCGGCAACAACGGCAGTTCCGACTCCTATGGCGGCATCATGAAGACCGACCAGGAGCAAGTGCAGCTGATGAAACGTCGCGGCGGCGTGGGTCACGACCTGTCGCACATCCGTCCGGCAGGCAGCCCCGTGAAAAACTGTGCATTGACCTCTACTGGCGTGGTGCCTTTCATGGAACGCTTCTCCAATTCCACCAAAGAAGTGGCCCAGGATGGCCGACGTGGTGCCTTGATGATGAGCATCAGCATCAAACACCCTGATTCAGAGGCCTTCATCGATGCCAAGATGACCGAAGGACGCATCACCAACGCCAATGTCTCGGTGAGGCTCACGGACGAGTTCATGCAATGCGTGAAAGGAAACAAGCCCTTCGTCCAGCAATACCCCATCGACTCACCCCATCCGAAATATACAAAAGAAGTGGATGCCCGTGCCTTGTGGAACAAAATCATCCATAACGCATGGAAGTCGGCAGAGCCAGGTGTGATGTTTTGGGACACCATCATCCGCGAGTCCATTCCCGATTGCTATGCCGACCTTGGCTTCAAGACCTTGAGCACCAACCCCTGCGGCGAGATTCCGCTTTGCGCCTACGACAGCTGCCGTCTCATCGCCATCAACCTCTACAGCTATGTCGACCATCCCTTCACACCCGAGGCCCGCTTCAACCATCAGCTGTTCTCGAAACACGTGGCCATCGCTCAACGCATGATGGACGACATCATCGACCTTGAGGTTGAGAAAATCGATGCCATTCTGGCCAAGATTGCTTCCGACCCCGAAGACGACGAAATCAAACGCACAGAAACCAATCTGTGGAAGAGCATCCGCGAAAAATGCCTTTTAGGCCGCCGCACGGGCATCGGCATCACTGCCGAGGGCGACATGCTGGCTGCCTTGGGCAAGCGTTATGCTACCGACGAAGCCATCGCCTATTCGACTGAAATTCAGAAGCTGCTGGCTTACAATGCCTACCGCTCTTCCGTCAAGCTGGCCGAGGAACGCGGCAAATTCCCGATGTACGATGCCAAACGCGAAGAGAACAATCCCTTCATCAAGCGTCTGCGCGCATTGGACGAAGACCTCTACCAAAAAATGTGCCGTGTGGGCCGACGCAACATCGCCATGCTGACCATTGCCCCGACAGGCACGGTGAGCATCTGCACCCAAACCACCTCGGGCATCGAGCCCGTTTTCCTCGTGGCCTACAAACGCCGCCGCAAGGTGAACGCCAACGACAAGGATGTCCACGTCACCTTCACCGACGTGACTGGCAACGCTTTCGAGGAATACAACGTCTTCCACCACAAATTCATCACCTGGCTGGAAGTCAATGGCTACAACGTGGACGAGGTGCTGCAATACGACGACGAAAAACTCAACGCCGTCATAGCCAAGTCGCCTTACTTCAAAGCCACAGCCAACGACATCGACTGGGTGAACAAGGTGAAGATGCAAGGCTCGATGCAACAATGGGTCGACCACAGCATCAGCGTGACGGTGAACGTGCCGAAAGAGACCTCGGAAGAACTCGTCAGCCAAATCTACATGACGGCCTGGGAGAGCGGCTGCAAAGGCATGACCATCTACCGTGACGGCTCGCGCGACGGTGTTCTGGTGGCCAAAGAGGAGAAGAAAGAAGCCAATGCCGACGGTGTGCGTCCCAACGACATCCACGAGAACCCAGCCCCTCCCCGTCCGAAAGAGCTGGAGTGTGACGTGGTGCGTTTCCAGAACAACTATGAGAAATGGATAGCCTTCGTGGGCAAGCTACACGACAGACCCTACGAAATCTTCCTCGGCAAAGCAGAAGACTTCTACCTGCCGCCCTACGTCGACAAAGGCGTCATCGTCAGAGAGAAAAACAAAGGCGAGGCATCGCGCTACGACTTCCGCTACACCGACAAGGGCGGCTACGAGGTGATAATGCAAGGCCTCTCGCGTTCGTTCAACAAGGAATACTGGAACTATGCCAAACTGATCTCGGGTATCCTCCGCCACGGGATGCCGATACAATATGTCATCGACCTGGTGCAGAACCTCAACGTCGAGGAAGACAACATCAACACATGGAAAAACGGCATCGCCCGCGCCCTGAAGAAATACGTTCCTGATGGCGTGGTCGACGAGAAAGACAAATGCCCCGTTTGTGGCGAGAAACTCGTCTTTGAAGACGGCTGCAAGCATTGCAAGAATTGCGGCTATTCGAAGTGCGAGTAATTGAAAATGAGCACAACAGTTGTTTTTTTATCTTCATAATGGCGGGTCGCTGACTTGCGTCAGCGACCTTTTTTAACGTCATTGCCACTGGACTGCTTCGTTCCTCGCAGTGACGCAAAGCGGCATCAGAGCTTAAAAAGAGCTTTTACGTTTTCCGTCGTCACCAAAGCCAATTCCTCAACGGGAATCAGCAAAATATCCGCAATCCTCTGCGCCGTATGGATTAGAAAAGCCGGCTCGTTGCGCTTGCCCCGACAGGGGACTGGAGCCAGATAAGGCGCATCGGTTTCCAAAACAATCCTGTCTAAAGGCAGACGGGGCAGGAAGTCCTTCACGCCACAGTTTTTGTAGGTCGTTACGCCACCCAAGCCGAGGTGGAAGCCCAGTTCCAGATATACTTTCGCCTCTTCCTCGGTACCTGTGAAGCAATGCATGATGCCGTGCAAGCCACCGTCCTGCTTACGCTCGAGGGTTTTCACCATCTTGTCGAAGGCATTGCGGCAGTGGATAGAGAGGGGCAGACCGAGTTGCCTGGCCCAGTCCAGTTGGGTCTCGAAGGCATCAAGTTGTTGTTTCTCGTAGGTGGTGTCCCAATAAAAATCGAGACCTACCTCCCCCACTCCGGTATAAATGTCGCGCTCCAACTCTTTCTCCATCAGGCTCAAAACCTGTTTATAGTCCTCTTTCACTTCCTCAGGCTGCAAACCCATCATCACTCGGGTGCATTCAGGGTGCTGCCCGTGCAGTTCAAGCATCGGGGTGATGGTGGATGCATCCACGTTGGGCAGGAGCATCATGCCGACGCCAGCATCCAAAGCTCTTTGAACCGTCTCGTTTCTATCGAGACTGAATTGATGGTCGTAAATATGCGTATGAGTGTCAATGAGATACATTCTATTGGTTTTACTCCCCTATTACTCTCCTTTTGTTCACCTTTTGTGCAACACCGATGTAACTATGATGCAACTAGTACAGAAAGTTATCATAAGGATAACGTATCGCGTGCATGTCGCGGATTTCCTTATAGAGCAGTTCGCGGAAAGGCTGATAGTTGTCGCGGTTCTTGGCAGAGATGAAGATGCAGCCATCGTTCATCTTGGCCATCCATGTCTTCTTCAGCTCCTCGTACGAGACGTTGCGCTTGGTGGGCGGTGTCAGGTCGTCGGGGTCTTTCTCCTCCCAAGTGTAAGCGTCGATCTTGTTAAATACGACGATGGTCTTCTTGTCGGCACAGCCCAGCTCAGCGAGGGTCTGGTTGACCACCTCCATCTGCGACTCGAAGTCGGGGTGCGAGATGTCGACCACATGGAGCAGGATGTCAGACTCACGCACCTCGTCCAAGGTAGACTTAAACGATTCCACCAGATGGTGCGGCAGCTTGCGGATGAAGCCTACGGTATCCGACAGGAGGAAAGGCAGGTTGTTCACCACCACTTTGCGGACGGTGGTGTCTAAAGTGGCAAAGAGTTTGTTCTCGGTGTAGACCTCCGACTTGCTCAGCATGTTCATGATGGTGGATTTGCCCACGTTGGTATAGCCCACTAAGGCCACGCGGATCAACTTGCCACGGTTCTTGCGCTGCACGGTCTTCTGCATGTCGATTTCCTTCAGTTTCTCCTTCAATAGCGCAATACGGTCCAAAATCAAGCGGCGGTCGGTCTCAATCTGCGTCTCACCCGGGCCGCGCATACCGATACCGCCGCGTTGGCGTTCCAAGTGCGTCCACATTCGTGTCAGGCGGGGCAGCAGGTATTGGTATTGGGCCAATTCCACCTGTGCCTTGGCGTGTGCCGTATGCGCATTGGAGGCGAAGATGTCGAGGATGAGGCTCGTGCGGTCAAGCACGCGGCATTCCAAGGCCTGCTCCATGTTGCGCGCTTGGGTGGCGCTCAGCTCGTCGTCGATGACGGCAATCTCAATGTTCTCCGCCTTGATGTATTGGTGTATCTCTTCCAGCTTGCCCGACCCGAGATAGGTGACGCTGGAAGGATGGTCCATAGCCTGCACGAAACGTGCCACAGGCACACCGCCAGCCGTCTCTAGCAGGAAAGCCAGTTCATCAAGGTATTCTTCCGTGCGCTCGCGGCTTTGCTGTTTGGAGGCCACGGCCAAAAGCACTGCCCTTTCGGGAATTTTTTCGTATGTTATGAAATCGCCCATATCTATTTGTACATGCTGCAATAAGAATCATTTTCCCCTATACCGCATCAAGTTTCTATTCACCCAAAGTGACAGTCAGATTCAATATTGTCTGAATCCTATAATCTTTCTCACCTCATTCAGCGTCTTCGCCGCGCTCTCGCGGGCCTTCTCGGCACCCATGCGGGCGATGCGGTCGAGGCGGGCCTCGTCGCTTGCGAACTCCTTGATACGCTCGCGAATGGGGGCTACGGCCTTCTCCAGGTCTTCGGCCAGTTGCTTCTTCATGTCGCCATAGCGGATGGAGCAGTCGTTCCACTTCTCGTCGAAATACTTCACCGTCTCCGGATCGCTGACGATGTTCATCATCGTGAAGAGGTTCTGAATCACCTCGGGCTTCGGGCTGTTGGGTTCGGTCGGGCCGCTGTCGGTGACGGCGCGCATCACCTTCTTGCGCATGGTTTTTTCGTCTTCGAAAAGATAGATGCAGTTGCCATCGCTCTTGCCCATCTTGCCTGAGCCGTCAAGTCCCGGCACCTTGATGGCGTCGCCGCCAAAGTAGTAGTTCTGTGGCTCGGGGAAGAACTCAATGCCATATATGTTGTTGAAACGACGGGCGCATTTGCGGGCCATTTCCATGTTCTGCTCCTGGTCTTTACCCACCGGCACCCACTTAGCGCGATGTTGCAGGATGTCGGCAGCCATCAGCGTAGGATAGGTAAACAAGCCTGCATTCACATTGTCGGGCTGTTGGCGCGCCTTTTCCTTGAAGGTAGTCACGCGACCCAGCTCACCGATGTAGGCGTTCATGTTGAAATAAAGATACAACTCGATGGTCTCAGGCACATCACTTTGGATGTAGATGGTAGCCTTTTCGGGGTCGATGCCACAGGCCAGATATTCAGCCAGGATGGTGCGAACCGATTTCTGTATGTTTTCGGGCTTGGGGTGCGTGGTCAGCGAATGCCAGTCAGCGATAAAGAAGTAGCAGTTGTAGTCTTCCTGCATCTTCACGAAGCTGCGCACGGCGCCATAATAATTGCCAAGGTGAAGGTTTCCGGTGGGGCGGATTCCGCTCAAAACGATGTCCTTATTCATGTTGAATTGTTGACTGTTGATTTGTTGATTTGTTGATTTAGGTTGCAAAAGTAAGAAAAATGTTTGAAAAACAAATGAAACAAATCGCCAGTCTGTGTAGTTCCTCATGGCGCGATGGTCACCTGATACAGGGCTTTCCTGTGGTTGATGCCTATCGGATAGATGAAATACAGCACCCCGTCGTGGATGCGCAGCTGTTGGGCAAAAGGGTAGCCGCTGAGGTCCATCACGGCTGTGGCGGTGCCGGTCGCAAGGTCGATGCGCTTCAGGGTGTAGATGCCGTCGGTGACGAAGAAGGTGTAGAACTCCTTGCGGGCCTCGTCCACCAGCATCTTCCGCTTCCAGCGGCGGTCGGGCTCCATTTTGCCGTTCCATTTGCGGTATTCATGGAAGGTGAGGGGATAGCGTTGCAGTTCGTTGCCTACCGAATCGAAGACGAGGGTCTCGTGGTCGGTAAAGGCGAAGACGTAGAACTTGTTTCCGATTCCGTATATGGGATTATAGATGCGGTCTTTGGAAAAGGGATCCATTGCTCCGCCAGTCCGCAGTTGCAGCCAGATGTCGTCGCGCCCTTCCTCGTCCACGATGTAGCACAGTTGGTAAGGTTCGTCCTCGCTGTAGTACTTGTTGCAGTAATAGCCCAACTCCTTGTTGTAGTAGAAATATTGACCGGTGATGTAGATGTTGTCTGAAGCGGCCACAACTGGTCCGTAAATCTTTTGGAACTTCGCTCTCGACATGGGGGTGCCCAGATACATTTCATGTTCGCCTTTGCTGAAGGTGAAGCCCACCTTGTGGGTCTGGTAATCGCCGATAAGATGGATTTCGTTGCGCATATCCTTGTAAATCTGTTTGTAACGCGACGAAACGGACAGTTCGTGCAGGGTGTCCATATAATAAGAAAGGTGAAGCAGGGCGGAGTTGCGGCGGCGGTAGACAATCATATAGATGCCGTCTTCACGCAGGGTGTAGTCGATGACGCTCATCACAGGATTGTCGAAGACCTTGTGAGGGGCGTTGGCCTTAATCTCCACTTCCGACAGCTCGTGGCTCTTGGTTTTCATGTTGATGGTCAGGTTTTTACCGTTGATGTCCTTCTCTCTGATGGTATAGTATGTGGGGTCAAAGACCATGTGGGCAAAGCGGAGCCTTTCGCCCGCCTTGGCATGATAATAGGTAAAGCGTCCCTTCTCGTCGGTGACCGAGACCAGCAGCGAGTCGCGAACATAGACGCTCACATTCTCAATGGCCTTTCCGTTCTCGTCTTTGCAGAATCCTTGCACTATGGTGCGTTCTTGGGCAGAGGCCACGCCTTGCATCATCAGGAAGGTCAAAAGCAAAGCAATAATTATTCTTGATTTCATTTCAAATATGTTTTTATCTGTTTCGGTGCAAAAATAGTATATTTTACCTGAATTAATAACCTTATAAGGAAAAAATAATGTGGCCGCTATCACTTTTTGTAGTTTTATTGCGATTTTTGCGTCTAACAAAGTAAATCCATATAAAAATGAACAATTTAGAAAACCTTACTGCATCCGCCCGCAAGCCGCGCCTTTTCCGTTGGGCGCTTTGGTGGGGCCTGGGCATCGTGGTGGTATGCTTGGCCATTTTGCTCGTTTATGCATTCACCAACCCTGAATCGGCCAATGAACTGAGCGGCCCCCTTATGAATCAAGTCTATGCGATGGTTTACCAATTCGGCATTTGGCCTATCATGCTCTATATAGGTCTGTTGGGGCCCATTATTGAGGAGCTCAGCTTCCGCCTGTGGGGTAACGGCAAGCAATGGACGGGCATCGTTTCCATTGTCCTCATGGCCCTTTGGAGCCTCAATGTCGGCTGGTGGCTTTCGCTGCTCGTGGTGGCTTGTGGTGCGTCGATACTCATAGTCTTCGGTGAAGACAAAACCAAGCGGCTCTTTGCCCTCATGCTGCTATCGTCAGTCATCTTCGCCGTTGCGCACTTGGGAAATTATGATGGAAACAAGTTCATTGTGATTGTCGGGGTAGTCCACAAACTTGGCTTTGGACTGGTGGCCTCTTATCTTGTCATTAATCACGACCTGCTGTGGTCCATGGGATTCCATGCCATCAACAACGGCATCCTGGCCATTCCCCTTGGACTGGCATTCGGCCAAGTGAGTAATTCCGTTGAGACGATCGAAAATGGGTACTTCCAGTTGGAGGTTCGCCCCGTGTTGGTTCACAACGACAGCATTCGTGAAGAAAACAGGTTCTTTTCCGACACCGACACCAATTACTATTTCGGGAGTACGGCGAGTTTTGCCGAGCAGGCCTTGTATTATGAAGCAGGCCAAAAGGGCATTGTTCCTAACAGCGACACAGTGAAATTCGTGACCGAAAGTGGCTATCCGAATTGCAGCTTCAAACTGATTTACAAGACACAGCTCTACAACCATCATGCCCTACTCGTCGCCTTGGAGGATGCAAAACTCATCGATATTGACACCACCTACGACAGCGACAACCACACGACGGTGCTGAACATCAAGTCCACTTATGACCCGCTCCCGAAGGGGGATTAGTTTTGAGTTCGAATCATTCCACTACAATCTTCCGTGTCTTGCTGCCGATGGTGATGAGATACACTCCCCGGGGTAATGCCGATGTATTAATCTCATGGATTCCGGATTTGAGGATTCCGGATTGTACGATTTGCCCCATAAGGTTCATGATACGGTAGGTCTGTTCCGTAGGGCCAAATTCATCTATCCCAAATCCCACAGGCACCAATTGCACATCCTGCACCAAGGTCTCCCCGTCGGAAACGGTCAGGGTG
>JAILDR010000035.1 GCA_024689285.1 Bacteroidales bacterium
AGTCACACCTATTGAGACACCGTTCGTAGTGGTAGGAACGGGCAACGCCGTCCATTCCGTACTTCCGGCTTCACTTTTTTGCAAAGGATGTCCGCCATAATTTGTTCCAGCCAGCAAAGTGCCGTCCGTATGCTCATATAGGCGCAGTATTCCGCTGTTTTCCAATCCAATGAGGCTCCAAGTTACTCCACCGTCGGAAGAACTGTACACGCCCGTTGCGCCTACAATAATGTTCCCGTCGGCATCCTCTATAAGCGAGAAAATACCTGTCGCGGGCGGGTCAATTCCCATCCAAAAGTCATCTTCAGTCTGCGCTTGCATCGTCACCCCTCCCGCCATCAGCAGGAGCACAAGCAGGGTGTAAAATCTTGTCGTTTTCATATTCGTTAGGTTTTAGAATTTTTCGGCAAAACTACACCAAGCCCCCTCGCATGGCAAGCAAAACCATGTACGGGTTTGTACGGGTTTTTCGCTATCGTACCGATAATCAATTAGATGCAGATTCCTCCGCGAAGCCTCGGAGGATGGCCGAAAGGGGTTCTTCGGTGCCGAAAATGGCTTTCATTTTGCGGCCTCGGTCGTTCACGGTGGTGTAAGCCCGCTGCATCAGGGCGGAGATGTCGGCGTCAGAAAGGCCGAGCAGATAGAGGCAGCAATAGTCGAGGTCGTTCTTGGTGAGGCTGGGATAGGCTTTGGCCAGCCTGACGGTGAATAGATTGAAATGGCGGTCGGCGGCATCGCGCAACGCCGTCACCTGTTCCTTGCTTAAGGCGGCATCCTTATAAAGCTTGCAGTCCATCTGCGCCTTGAACTGTCCTTCATGTACCCGCTCCATGATGAGGCGGCAGATAGGCTCATCGGTGAACGATTCAGCCTGTTGGGGCTTGGCATTCACTTCCTCCTGCCGTTTGATTTGGTCCTTCAGCTCCCTCACCTCCTGGTTGCTCTTTTTCAATCGACCTGACATCGAGGCTTTCTCCAAACGGTGCGCTTCCCTTTCGGCTTCCAATTTTTGGCTCTCCAACCGATGTGCTTCACGCTCAACCTCTATCTGCTGGTTGGCTTTTTCATGTTGCTCTTTCATCTTGCGCCTGTGGAGCAGCCAAGCCGTAAGAGCGGCCAACACCGCAAGGATGCCTGTCGCCACTATCATCCTGTTTCTTTGGACACGGACTTTCCCCTGCCTTTCGGCATCGGCCCGTTCCTGTTCCCATTGTAGATGCTGTTGAAATATGTCATTGAGCTTTGAAACCCGCGCTTGCGATTCGACTTCCTTTGAGGCATCTTTAACAAGAAGTCGGGCATATTGCTCGGTTTTCAGCGTATCGGCTTCGCTTATGGCGATGTCTCGCAAAAAACCTGCTGCTATTTCCGCTTTGTCGGGACTGTTTTCAAGCACAGGCTCCAGATAGACCTTTGCGGAATCATATTGCCCCATATCATGATAGATGGCGCCAATGGTCAGGAATCTGATCAGCCTTTCCCTTTCTCCTACGGACAGCGTCGCCATCCTTTTTAGGCTATCCAACGAATTCATTGTATCATGGTGGATGCTGTACTCATGGTACGCCATCGAGGAAATCAAATCCCTATAAACCAAGCTGTTTCTTCCTGTCATGGCTTTCATAGCCGCCTCATAATAAAAGGCCGCACTGTCCGCTTCTTTCAACATGTCGTAATGAGTTCCAATACGATACAAGACATTGGCGCGGTTGGTCGGTGAAAGAGGCTCGATCGCGTCATAATGTAAGGCCTGCTTGCTACAGATGATGACAGATTCCGGCATGTATTGGTCGGAAAACAAATCCACAAGACGGTTGTAGGTCAAAACCATGAAACGTGCCTTCGTGCCCACCAGTTCGTTCTCGGGATAATGACTCTCCATCGTCCGCAAGGCACAGAGGTATTCCCCACACGCCTCAATAAGGCTGTCGCGCTCATAATACCCCACACCATCAATATAATGCGCCCGCGCCGCCAAAAACGCCTCTCTCTCTTGTACGGACACACCTCTTTGTGGGGACGCACCGCGTGCGTCCGCATTACGCCCATCTGCAACATTCACAGTCGAATCAAAAAAATGAACCGCCTTCAGCACCTCCGCTCGGTTGCTTTGCCCATAATCATTCTTAAACAGCAGCTCCGCCACCAGCACCTGGCAATAATGCCCCTCAAACGCATCCATGCTATCCGCTGCCGCACTCCCCGCAAACTCCATCATCACCTTCAGCGCACTATCCGGCTCCTTCCACATCAAACTATCAATTCCCTCCAGCATCCGGCAGTTCCCCCTCTCTGAGGGGGTGCCCAACGGGCGGGGGAGTTCCACTCCCTCTCCTCCAGGAGAGGGCTGGGGTGAGGACGTGGGAGGCTTACACCCCACCACCGCCACCAGCAAAACAATCCCTATATAAAACCACCGTTTCACGCCGCAAAATTACTCAAAATCCATCAAATTCAATCAAAAATTAGTCTTTCGCTTCGTTAGCACGTTAGCACGTCAGTACAAATAACAACAAAAACCACCGACCTCCCCGCTCCCCCTTTTCGCTTATAAGGAAGCATAAACTCTCGATGGCTTTGGTAAGGCTTGGGATTGCTATGTTACTCCACTATTTTCTCCCAAACAACATCGTGTTCCTGTACTGCTTCCCATTTAGTCACAGTGTAATTGTGGTAATACAGGTGACCATCTATCAGACTTTGAAAGTTCAATCTGTAAGTATGGTCTTTGTTAGGCTTGAATACAACCTCGTAATGGCCATGCTCGTCGGTGTATATGGTTTCGCCTTGGGGAATTTCTGAGCCCATGAAGGAGGAACTTGAATACAACGAAACATGAACATCTTCAAAGGGCTGTCCGTCATCGTAAGTCACGTAACCACTGACGGTGATTTTTTCAGGTAACACCTTCTCCTTATTGCACGAGTTGAAGGTCAGCATGCTTGCCGCTATCAGCAGCATCAGCATTAGTCTAATTGTCTTTTTCATTGCTATTTGTTTTAATTGGTTTTTCATAGGTTTATTATTACTTTTTTCTGTTCTTCAACGCTCAATTACACCATCGTTAGCACGTATAACGATAGAACGAAAAAAACAACTACCTAACCATCACCTTCTCCAAGAAGTCCCTTCCCTCAACATCCTTAATCCTCACCAAATAAACCCCTTCCGCCAAACCAGCCACATTAATTTCGTTTGAATTCCGCACCGTCTTCACCAATTGCCCAATGGCATTG
>JAILDR010000194.1 GCA_024689285.1 Bacteroidales bacterium
ATTTTCCGAGCCTGCAAGGGGAAGGGCAAGATTTCTGCCAGCAAGCTAGCACGTCACTGACCACCTGTTACAACGTCACTCGTTGACGGTTAGAACGTCACAGAGCGGCAGTTTGAACGTCACTCGCTGGAGGGTAGAAGGAAGCCAACCGGAGGCTCGCTAATGTGGGTGTCGGAGGGGTGAAGTTTTCCAGTTTGAACTTTGGACATTAGACATTTACTGTTTTGCATTTTACTTGACACAGGAAATCTTATTATTAAGTAACTGTTCAAAATTAAGCTACATGATTTTTGACGCGGGACATGGATCTGGGAGGAAACCGAGAGGAAACTGAGAGGAATCACAGTGTTACCTTGAAGTTACCTCGAAGTTACCTCGGAGTTACCTCGGAGTTACCTTAGAGTACCTATAGGCTTGGTATAGCGTTGCTATAGGCTTGCTATGGTTTTGAGGCATTTAATATATTGATTGTGAATATGTTATTGTTCCGAATAGAGCCTACAAGTCTATCCATGCTATTTATCTTTCACAAACACAGATAGTTACAAGGATTAATACAGCTCATTCGCTGCTTTGTTTTGCTGCTGCAAAGATAAACAAATTTTTGGTTTTCGAAAGGTTTTTGCTCGAAAAAAGGTGGTGGTGAACGTTGTTTATCCCTTAACGCCTTTGCAATAAAAAAAGGCCAATCCCCTTTCCCATCTCAAGAAAAATCCCTATCTTTGAAGCCTCAAAAGAAAATACCTGACATAGGTAATACACAACAAACTATAAACAACCCAAGATTTAAATAATGACTACTATGAAGCATTTAAAACTGAAAAGGTTGGCCTCGTTGATCGCCTTGATAGGCTTGCCTTTCGTGTTCTTCTCGTGCCAGAAGGACAATCCCAAAGAGTTTACATAAAAGACGGCTGGATGCGCTTTGCGTCACTGCGAGGCACGAAGCAGTCCAGTCAATCAGCTTAAACTCTGTATTAATCTGCTGAAAACAAATCAAATACAAAAGTCATAAAAATAAATTTTCGCTATCCATCAGGGCGTATTGATTTTTTTCTTATTTTTACAAGTTCAAAATTAGCGGATGGAAACAAAGTGGATTTTACATAAAGAAGTTGACAATCAACAAGTTGAAGAAATCGTCAAGGCTCTTGGAATCGACAAGAACCTTGCAACTTTACTTGTTCAACGCGGTATTACCACTTACGACGAGGCCAAAACTTTCTTCCGCCCCGACCTCTCACAGCTGCACGATCCTTTCCTGATGAAGGATATGGACAAAGCCGTCGAACGTGTGCTGAAAGCCATCGACAACAACGAGAAGCTGTTGGTTTATGGTGACTACGATGTAGACGGCACTACCGCTGTGGCTTTGGTCTACACTTACCTCAAGCCTTTCTTCAAGAAAAAGAAGATAGAATTCTATATTCCTGACCGTTACGAAGAGGGTTATGGCATTTCGCATAAAGGCATCGACTATGCCGCCGAGAATGGTTTCAAGCTCGTCATTGCCCTCGACTGCGGCATCAAGGCTGTGGAACGTGTTGAATACGCCAACGAGAAAGGTGTCGATTTCATCATCTGCGACCATCACCGCGCTGGCGATGTTTTGCCCAACGCCGTCGCCGTACTCGACGCCAAACGCCCTGATTGTAACTATCCTTACGACGAATTGTCAGGCTGCGGCGTAGGTTTCAAACTTATTACCGCCCTGTCGATGAGGGGCTTGGGCACTATCGAACAAGTATATGACTTGCTCGACCTCTTGGCTGTCAGTATCGCCGCAGATATCGTGCCCATCACGGGCGAAAACCGTGTGTTGACCTATTTCGGCCTGAAACGGCTCAACAAAGACCCGCGTCCAGGCATCGAGGCCATCCTGCAACACGCCAACATCTTTCGTCGCGAAGAAGACCAGCCTGAAGAGGATGACAATGCTTTAACTCGTGAATTGACTGTCAGCGACTTGGTATTCCTCATTGGTCCGCGCATCAACGCCGCCGGACGTATCGATAAGGCTTCCGACTCAGTCCGCCTGCTCATCGCCGACAAGAAAGATCATGCTGAGAAGCTGGCCGCGTCTATCAACGATTTGAACGACATGCGGCGCGAGTTTGACAACCGCATCACCGAGGAAGCCCTGGGCATGATTGCCGACGACCCGTTGCTGAAAGATGCCAAGAGCACCGTTGTATTCAACCAGAACTGGCACCGTGGTGTCATTGGAATTGTGGCCTCACGCCTCACCGACTATTATTATCGCCCCACCATCGTCCTGACCCGTGCCAATGGTCTCATTACCGGTTCAGCACGTTCTATCAAGAGCTTCGATATCTACGACGCCATCGACAACTGCTCCGACCTGCTGGAACACTTTGGTGGACACAAATACGCTGCAGGTCTCTCCATGCGCGAAGAGAACCTGCCTGAGTTCCGCCGCCGTTTTGAAGCTTACGTCAGCGAACATCTTGTTGAAGAAGACTATGTCCCCGAACTTGAGGTCGACATGAAAATCAACTTCTGCGACATCACACCCAAGTTCATGCGTATCCTTAACCAGTTTGCTCCCTTTGGACCTGGCAACGCGTCGCCCGTCTTCTGGACCGACAACGTCATCGATGCGGGTGGCTCAAGGCCTGTCGGCGGTCAGCGCCACCTGAAACTCACCGTGATGCAGCGTGGCGACCGTGAACTGGGCATCAGCCCCTTCAACGGTATTGCTTTTCAAAAGGGCGAACTCTTCGACCGCGTCCACGATGGCGAACCTTTCAGCATCTGCTACCATCTCGAATACAACACTTGGCAAGGCAAGACCACACTGCAGCTTAATGTGAAGGA
>JAILDR010000196.1 GCA_024689285.1 Bacteroidales bacterium
GCTCGAAAAAAGGTGGTGGTGAACGTTGAATTTGTCTTTGCAGTCATTTAAGTAACTGTTCAACATTAAGCTACATGATTTTTGAAGCGGGACTTGGGGACACGGGACAAAACCAATTGTCTCGCGTCTCGTGTCTCGTAGCCCCGAGTCCAATATGCAAACTAAATTTGCTCATCTACTTATAAGTTATAACTTGACCTTACTTTTTTTGGATGATTTTGAGCAAATATAGTTCGCTAATTTTATTCTGTAGCAGAGACATACATCAAGCAGTTACGGCAGTCGAAATCGAGGCGGAACAGGTGGTCGCCGTTGCGCAGATACAAGGGCTCGGCTTTTTGGCCAGTTTCGCGGCTGCACATTCCATTGGCATAACGTATGCAATGGTGAGAGGTCATCAGATGCTCAGGAATGGTGTCGGGGTCGCTTGCAATCTTGTCATTGTCTGCAGGGTTCATTCCCATTATGTCATTGTGAGCGCTAGCATGGACTTCTACAGTTGCTGTCGGGCGATTGTTCCTATGGCTTTCAACCAATTCCGTCTCCAGTTGTGTCACCAAAGCCCGTTTCAATTCGCCCAGCGTCGAGGCGGGGATGAGTCTCGGCTCGCTGAATTGCAGTTCCAGGTGAACGGGGTTGAAAACGGTACCGCCCCATTTCAGGGCCTTTCCTCGAATGTTTTCGGTGGCTTTCTCTGGGTTGTTGGCGGTGATTTTGTCGCATTGGATGCTGGTAGAGACGCAAGGCTTCCCATTTCTACAAACGGAAGCATTTAATTCATACCCTGTTTCGGTTTCCGCCAACACCAAATCAATGTCAATCTTGCGGTTCCCCGTCGAGGCTTCAACCTGTTTTTGCCATTCGATGTCGTTGTTGCGGTAGAGTTTTGTGCCGCGTTGCGCGCCGTGGGGACGATTCGTGGAGACGATAACTTTGTCGTCAGCTGCGCGAACCACATCGGCACGAATGCCGACCAATTCGTTGTTTTCGTTCAGGAAGCACAGGCCGTCGCCGTTGTGCAGGCTCTTGTTGGTGGCAATCTCTAAGCGGAGGCTGTTGCACCAGCTGACCTCGCCGATGTATTCTCCCATCGATTTCGGAGTGAAGGGCGAATCGATGCCTTTCTGCCGTCCGTTGATGAAATAGTCGGTGAAGCCTCGGTTGAACGATTTCTCGGGATTGACCTCGAAGGTATAGCTGCAATGTCCGATGGAAGCCTGCTCCAAATCCTCGCGGCGGCTGACGATGGCATCTATCTTTTGGCGGTAATACGCCGTCACATTCTTAACATAGTCAGCGTCTTTCAGTCGCCCTTCAATCTTGAAGCTTGTGATGCCTGCGTCAATGAGTTCTTCCAGATGCGCGCTGTTGTTGAGGTCTTTCATGCAGAGCAGGTGCCTGTTCTTGAACAGCACTTTGCCTTTGATGTCGAGCAAGTCCCAAGGCAGTCGGCAGGGTTGGGCGCAGGCACCTCGGTTGGCGCTGCGGTTGCCGATATATTGGCTCAGATAGCACCTTCCGCTGTGACTGACGCACAACGACCCGTGCACGAAAAACTCCAGCGGCACCGTCGTCTTTTCGCGAATCTCCCGAATCTGGTTCAGATTCAACTCACGTCCCAGAACCACTTGCTTAAAGCCAAGTTGCTCAAGCTGCTGCACCTTCTCCAAGGTCAGGTTGTCGCATTGGGTGCTGGCGTGAAGCGGGATAGGGGGCAGGTCAAGATTCAGCAAGTTCATATCCTGCACAATGAGCGCGTCGACGCCGGCATTCCAGCAGTCGTAGGCAATTCTTCGGGCGCGTTCCAACTCGCTGTCGTAGAGCAAGGTGTTCAAGGTGACATAGACCTTGGCATCGTAGAGAGCCGCATGGCGGCAGAGTTTCTCAATGTCCTCAATGCTGTTGGATGCTTTCTCGCGGGCACCGAAGTCGGGCCCGCCGATATAGACGGCATCGGCCCCGTGGTTGATGGCCGCCATACCCACCATGTAGTCTTTTGCGGGCGAAAGGAGTTCTATCTTCTTTGTTTTCATGGTGCAAAATTACGGTTTTTTGCATAAGTAGGATTATTTTTCATAATTTTGCAAGATCATTTCAAAATGATGTAAATGAAAAATCCAATGAAAAACATATTGTTCATCCTGACAGCTGTGTTGCTTTTCGTTTCGATGCTGCAAAAAGGGGTCAATCTGTTTAGTTTTAGGGCATTGAAAGGCGTGGTCGTGGAGCAGCCTAAACCCAAATTGACTATTGCAGCCTATCAAGACGGCAGTTATCAGACCCAGACTGAGCATTATCTGAAACAGCATTTTGGCTGTCGTGAGCCCTTGATTCGGCTTTACAACCAATATCTTTGGGATTTTTATGGCAAAACACCCGTCACGGAAGGGCAAATCGTATTTGGCAAAGACGGATGGATTTATGAGCCTTGGGTGGTGAACGATTATTATCAAGTCCACTTCCGCACCCATGCTTATAGCGTTGAAGAGATGACCCAAACACTGGAGAGAGAGGCCTTGCGCGTGTATCAATTACAGCATATCCTTGAGTCCTATGGCACACATCTCTTCGTGTGTATGCCGCCTTCGAAGGATATGATTTATCCTGAGTATCTTCCCGAGAAACACGACATGAGATTTGAAGGTGAAAAAAAAATGTCGGCGAGGTTTTACTTCAAGGAAGTATACCCTAAATTGGGAGTCAACTTTCTCGATTTGGAACAGGACTTTGTGCTAATGAAAGACACCGCTGATTTCATGCTATTCCCTAAAACGGGAACCCATTGGTCGAGATATGCTGCTTTGTTTGCTGCCGATACCCTTATCCGTTATATGGAGCATCTGGGTGACATGAACATCCGGAACATTGTCATCGGACCGCGCGTTTTGAAAAACGCAGAAGAGCCTGACATGGACCTTGAAAGTCTACTCAACCTAATCAGACCGCTCCCGCGACCCAAGTATTATTATGCTGCAGCAATCGCTGATAATGACACTACAGCTGTGAAACCCAAGATGATTACCGTAGGCGATTCGTTTTGGTGGAACATCATCCAACAACTGCCTGTGGAAGACCTCTTTTCGGCAGCCCCTTATTGGTACTACAATAGCACCATTTATTACGACGGCAAACCCCATTTGGTGAAAGAGGTCAATTTGGTGGACGAAATTCTTTCGGCTGACTTCATCAACTTATGCTACAGTTCCACCCAGCTTTACAAGATGAACAACGATTTCACGAAAAAAGCGCTCATCGCAATGTGCTACGACCCCGAGGAAGTCGAAGCGGTTAATAATGCTATCGAGCAGAGCATCCATGCAAACGCATCGTGGCTGGAGAGGCTGAAAAACAAGGCCGAGACGCAAGGCAGGACCTTGGACGATGTTATTCAGGACGAGAGAAAATGGATTATAGACAACTACCCGGAAAAGTACTTTACTGCCCTGAACGACAGTGTCCCCACCAAACGCTCAAAACGCGCTGAAGCCTTTCTTGCATACGACTCATTGACTTTTATTGAGCAGGAAGTGGAAAAAGTAATGCAAGAGTTCAAAGGCAACCTGCAGATGATGGCTTCCATACAAGAGAAAGCCATGCAGAATAACAAAACACTCGAACAGGCCATTTACGACGATGCGGTTTGGGTGGTTAATTATAAAATTGAACATGGCACATTAACTATGCCGAAAACAATAACTCGCGTGAAAACAAATTTAGAGAGCCATGGTATTCAGTAGTGATGTCTTTCTCCTATATTTCATGCCCGTTTTCTTTCTGGCCTATTTCCTGATGCCGAGAAAAACGAGGAACTATGTGCTTTTGCTGGCCTCGCTCATTTTCTATGCATGGGGCGCACCCGAGTTCATCGTCCAACTTGTCGTCTCTACCGTGGCCAACTTTTTCTTGGTCAAATGGATGTGCAAGACGGAGAAACCTGTCCTGAAGAAACTGCTCTGCGGTCTTTCCATCGTTATTCCCATCGGCTTGCTGCTGTTCTACAAATATGGCAACTTCATCATGGAGAACCTGAACGCCATCCTTGGCTGGATGGGGCATGCACCTTTGGTATGGAAGCGTATCCTGTTGCCAATCGGTATCTCTTTCTTCTCCTTCCAAAGCGTCACCTATACCTTGGACACCTATCGAGGTGTCAACAAACCGATGGAGAAGCTCACTGATTTCGTGCTGTATATCATCATGTTTCCGCAACTAATAGCCGGTCCCATCATCCGCTATTGCGATGTGGCCGACCAAATCCGCAGCCGCGAATCGACTATGGACGATCGCTTGCAGGGCTTCTACCGTTTTGTCATCGGTCTGTGCAAGAAAATCCTCATCGCCGACGTGATTGGTGCTCAAGTGGATGCTATTTTGGGCCCCGCCAATTATTCCATGTTGGACGCAGGTCAGATGTCGGCCATCTTTGACAGGGTGGGCGCGTTGGACAGCACTACGGCCTGGATTGTGTCGCTCGCCTATACTTTCCAGATTTACTTCGATTTTGCAGGTTATAGCGATATGGCCATTGGCCTCGGACGCATTATGGGTTTCAAGTTTCCCGAGAATTTCGACAACCCATACACTTCGGGTTCTATCACCGAGTTTTGGCACCGCTGGCACATGACCTTAGGTGCTTTCATCATGAACTATCTCTACATTCCGCTGGGCGGTAACCGCAAGGGAAAGGGACGTATGTATTTCAACTTGTGGGTTTGCTTCCTGCTCTCCGGACTGTGGCATGGTGCAAGTTGGAACTTTCTGGCATGGGGCGCGCTTCATGGCTTTTTTATCTGTGCCGACAAACTCTTCTTGGGAAAGGTAATGAAGAAAATAGGTCATATTCCTTCTGTTATCCTTACCTTCTTTACGGTGAATCTCATCTGGGTGTTTTTCCGTATCGAGAACTTCGGTTTGGCATGGTTGCTCATCAAACGATTGTTCGCCTTCGATTTCGTACTATTGCCTTTCAGCGGTAATGCACATTTGTACGTCACCATGATTATGGCGGCCTTCTTCTCCTTCTTCACACTGTCGAAATTGGGTAAGAGAGTGCAGGAAAAAGTTTATTATACCGATTTCAACAACACCCAACAGGTTGTCGTATGGTTGATTGCCGCATTTGCCTTTGTGTTCTGCGTAGCTGCTCTGAATGCATCCAGTTTCAGTCCGTTCATCTATTTCAGATTCTGAACCGTGAAAAAATGAAAAAAATGCTCAACCTTTTGGAAGAATGAAACCATGAAGAAAGTCAAGATAAAATATGATTTGTTGTTGTTTGCTCTGTTGATGGTCTTTCTTTTCGTGCCCATCGTGCAGCATCGGACAGGCATCTTCCCAGTGAAACCTTTGAAAGGTGCCATCGAGCCTACGCCCAAGCCCGAGCTGACTTTCGACAGCTATCGCTCAAACACGTATCAAGCCCAAGCGGAGAAATACGTCAGCGAGAACTTTGGGTTGAGAGAACCTGTCATCAGGATATACAACCAATACGTGTGGTCGGCTTACAACAAGACTTATTGCCATTTCATCGTGCCAGGCAAACAGGACTATTTGTATTATGCGTTGGCCGTCAATGAACACTATGGCATCGAGCTACTGAAAC
Source organism: Bacteroidales bacterium (assembly GCA_024689285.1). Next base: position 5,603 of record JAILDR010000196.1, read on the forward strand.
ATTACGAATCGAACGAGGAAGCCATGAACTCTGTTGAGAAAGAGTTGCGGCTGATGTGCAAGTTGCGTCATGCACTGAAAGACTACGGAATCGAGTTCGTTGCTTTTATTGCGCCTGACAAGCCTGAAGTCTATCCTGAATATCTTCCTCGGTGTGATGCCGACACCACTACCGTTCATCTGACCGAATATTATTCTCGTCTCATGGACGAGGTGGGTTTCCCATACATCAACATGACTGACTGGTTTGTCAGCATGAGAGATACTGTCAGTTTCCCGCTTTTCCCCAAGACGGACTCCCATTGGCGCTATTCGGCCGTCTATGCCTACGACTCGCTGTTCCGTTTCATGAACACCCTTGATGGCGAAGCCAAGTTCCCCAAGATTCATATCGGACCGCCTATCGCCTATGAATCGGACAAGTTGGAGGGTGATGAAGAGACACTCAACTTGTTGTTCCCTATCCGAGCCGACAAGACCAAATATAAATCCGACATCACTGTGGAGGCTGACAGCACCCATCGCAAGCCGAAGGTGCTTTTCGTCGGTGACTCATTTATCTGGAGCATGTCCGAGTTTATGCCGGCTTCAGAGATTTTAGCTGACAGGGAAGTATGGTTCTACAACAACACGGCATTCATGGGTTTTGATAACCGGTCGAAGAGCGTGCAAGACATTGATCGCCTGAGTCATATCCTCAATGCTGATTATGTGGTGTTTTATTCAGCTGGGCATCAATGGTGGGAGGCTACCTATGGTTTTGCCAAGGATGCTCTGCTGCAACTCTGTGTCAGCGATAGTCTTTTTGAAGCTACCATTATCGACTTCGCTAACCGGTTCCGCAACAAGGAGGGCTACGCCAACCTCACGAAAGAAGAACTGAGGGAAAACATAGCCTGGATGCTAAGGAACGACCCCGAACTTATCCCTGGTCTCGAAGGCGACTGCATGCCCACCATCCGCAACACTAAACGGATCAGTGAAATCCAAACCATCAACCAAATAAGAAATGACAAAGACTGGCTCTCAACCCTCAACATCTATGCCACCCAACACGGCCTGCAGATTGATGATGTGCTGCAACAAGAGGCCTCACGCATCACTCGTGGCGAGCTCCTTTTGCGTGACGAATTCACCATCGACACTGCAACTTTTATCCAGATGAAAAAACAAGAGATTATGGAACAATGGAAACACAATCCGGAAATGAAAAAGATGATCCAGCAGAAAGCCAAGGAAAGGGGGGTTACCTTCGAAGTGATGCTTGAAAAAGACGTACAATGGGTCATCAACCAGAAAATCGAGAAAGGCGAATTATTTCAATAAACAAGAAAAGAAACACAATATGGTATTCAGCAGCAACATATTCCTACTTTATTTCATGCCCATCTTCTTCCTTGTCTATTTCATCCTGCCGAGGAAAACCCGCAACTATTTCCTGCTGCTTGCTTCGTTGGTATTTTACGCTTGGGGCGCACCTGAATTCATCATCCATCTCATCGTGTCCGTCATCGCCAACTTCTATTTGGTGCGATGGATGAATAAGGTGGAGAAACTCAGGCTAAAAAAGCTGCTTTGCGGTGTCTCCATCGCCATCAGCATTGGACTTCTGTTCTACTTCAAGTACGGCAACTTCACGATGCAGAACATCAATGCGGTGAGGGGCTGGTTTCATGCCGAACCGCTACAATGGGTTAAGATACTGTTGCCTATTGGCATCTCTTTCTTCTCGTTCCAAAGTGTCACCTACACTCTCGACACCTACCGCAAGGTGAATGAGCCGATGGACAAACTAAGCGATTATATGCTCTATATCGTTATGTTTCCGCAGCTCATCGCCGGCCCCATCGTCCGTTACTGCGACATTGCCGACCAAATTCGAAACCGTGAGTCGCTCTATACAGACAGGTTGCATGGCTTCTACCGCTTTGTGATAGGTCTGAGCAAGAAGATTCTCATTGCTGACGTTATCGGGTTCCAAGTTGACAAGATTCTGGGACCGTCGAATTACGATGTGCTGACCTCTGCACAGATTGCCGACATCGCTAACAAGATTGCCACCATTGACTCCACCAGTGCCTGGATTGCTATCTTCGCATTCACCTTCCAAATCTATTTCGACTTTGCGGGCTACAGCGATATGGCCATAGGTTTGGGTCGTATGATGGGCTTCAAATTTCCTGAGAACTTCGATAACCCGTATGTCTCCACTACGATTTCAGAATTTTGGCGTCGTTGGCACCAGACCTTCAGCGTGTTCATCAAGAACTATCTTTACTTCCCTTTGGGCGGTAGCCGCGTGAAGACAGAAGCCCGCAAATACTTCAATCTATGGTTTTGCTTCCTCATCAGCGGTTTGTGGCACGGAGCTGCGTGGAATTTCGTAGTCTATGGTGCCTTGCAGGGTATCTTTATTTGTGCTGACAAGCTCTTCCTCAAGAAGTTCAACGAGCGGTTGGGCAGGATTCCAAGCGTGTTCTTCACCTTCCTCATCATTGTGTTGACGCGCTGCTTCTTCCGTATCGAGCGCATCGACCTCTCGTGGCTCTTCATCAAGCGCCTGTTTGCCTTCGACTTTGCTCCTTTCCATTTTGGCGACAATCCTCACCTCTATGTAACTATGCTCGTGGCCGCCTTCTTCTCATTCTTCACCCTCTCGAAGTTCGGTCTTAAGGTGCAGGATAAGATTTACTTCACTGAATACAACCGGCGGCAGCATATCATCGCATTCGTGGTCAGCATCTTGGCTTTCGTCTTCTGCCTCGGTGCCTTGAACGCCAGCGGTTTCAGTCCGTTCATCTATTTCAGATTCTGATGATGAGAGTCAAACGGCATTATATCGTACAATTCTGTTGCCTTATGGGGATGTTTGTTGCCACCATGTTGCAGGGCTTTACTCACGCTATTCCGCTAAAGCCATTGAGCCAGTATGCCGGTAATATTCAAGTCCAGCATTGTGATTTGAATTTTCAGAATTATCTTGATGGCACATATCAGGATTGTCTTGCCCAACAAGCGAGGAAACACACGGGCTTTCGGGAGTTCTATAGCCGATGCTACAATCAGATGGCGTATGATTGTTTCGGGATATGTGCCAACAAGCATATCGTTGAAGGTAAAGACCACGAGTTTTTCCTTACTGGGCATATTGATGATGTTACGGGAAAACTGTTGCGGTCGAAATACGGTACGGTGGAAGCAGCCAAGACCATTGCACAACAAAATGTGTGCGAGACAAAGACCTTGATGGACACCTTGCGGAAGCACGGCACCCGATTCCTGTTTGTTGTCTGCCCCACCAAGCCTGCAGTTTATCCCGAATGTCTTCCCGAATCTTATCAAGATAGCCTCTCTGTATTTTGTTTAGCAGACTATTACGTCCAACTGTTCAAGGAAAACGGTATTCCCCACATCGATTTCTATCAGTATTTCAAGAAGCAAAAGGAAACGTTTCCTTATCCGCTTTATACGCGCACAGGGACGCACTGGGCCGCTTCGACTATGCCTTTCGTCTGCGATTCGCTGTTTCGGAAAATGGAGGAAATCTTAGGCTGTCAACTCCCGAAAATTCATTATATCGACCCTAATCCCGGCTCAAAATATACGGAGCAGGATGGCGAACTGGAACATAGCCTCAACCTGTTGTTTCCTTTGGCCAAGCCCAAAGTGCCGCGCCCCATTTTCACGCTGCAAGACACGGTGGGGAAGAGCAGGCCAAATTTGGTTGTCGTTGGTGACGGCTATTTTGTCTCCCTTGAGAAGACCTGCTTCCTTGATGCGTTCGATTCATGGAATTACTTGAAATATAATGATTACGTCATCTCTTCCAATCCTGATTACAGTTGGAAGCACTTCAAGTATTTGCCCGAAGCTCGCCAGGTTCTGGAAAACGCCGATATTGTAATGGCCGTTTACACGTCCAATTATCTGTTTGATTATATGAACGGTTTCACGCAGTCGGCTATTGCGCTTTACCAGAAAGACAGCAGCGATGAAGATGAGCTTCGTTCCGTCATGGAATCTATCAAGGACAATCCGGAATGGCTCCGCCTCATTGAGCAGCAAGCCAAAGAAAGAGGCATTACTATGGAGGAAAACCTCCGTATCAATGCCGAATATATCCTGGAACAAAAAGAACAAAAGCAACCTTAATTCAAGATAAGATATGGTATTCAGCAGCAACATATTCCTTTTCTTTTTTCTGCCTATCTTCCTGATAGCTTATTTCATCACGCCTCATAAGTTTAGAAACTATACGCTCCTGCTCTTCTCGTTGGTGTTTTATGCTTACGGTGCGCCCGACTTCGTGTTTCTGCTCGTCGGTGAGTGCGTTATCAATTATTTCCTGGTACGAGGTATGGCCCAGACCGAAAAGACAGGGGCAAAGAAGTTGCTGTGCGCCCTCTCTGTCATCATGGCCTTGGGGTTGCTGTTTTATTTCAAATATGCCAATTTCTTCATGGAGAACCTCAACGCTCTATTGGGGTGGATGCACCAAGAACCTGTCGGTTGGATGAAGGTGGCTTTGCCCATTGGCATCTCGTTCTTCACTTTCCAATCTATCACCTACACTATAGATGTATATCGCGGTACTACACCAGCCAGCCAAAAACTGACGGATTATGTGCTGTATATCATGATGTTCCCTCAACTCATAGCAGGCCCCATCGTCAACTATAACAGCGTGGCAGCACAACTGGTTGAACGCAGCAGTACGATGGAAGACCGTGTGCTGGGCTTCTACCGCTTCGTCATCGGTTTGGCCAAGAAAGTACTCATCGCCAACACGATGGCACTCTATGCCGACCAAGTATTCGGGATGGACTACGGCAACATGGCTTCTGGAACCGCCTGGATTGGAATTCTTGCCTACACGTTTCAGATCTATTTCGACTTCTCGGGTTACAGCGATATGGCCATCGGTCTCGGCAAGATGATGGGCTTCCGCTTCCCAGAGAACTTCAACGACCCCTATACCAGCCGTAGCGTCACCGAGTTCTGGAAACGCTGGCACATGACCTTGGGCAACTTTATCATGAACTACCTTTATATTCCGCTTGGAGGCAACCGCAAGGGCAAAGGGCGGATGTATTTCAATCTGTGGCTTTGTTTCTTGCTTTCGGGCCTTTGGCACGGTGCCTCGTGGAATTTTGTTCTTTGGGGTGCTTTTCACGGGTTTTTCATTTGTGCCGACAAACTTTTCCTCAAGAATGCCTTAAAGAAGACAGGCACTATTCCTTCGGTCATCATCACTTTCTTCTTGGTGGCTATGGGCTGGGTGCTCTTCCGTGTTGACACGGCAGCCGATGCTGGTGCTTATTATCAGGCACTGTTCGCCATCAAAGGTGGCTTGACGGTGGCCGGCGATGCTCGGTTCTGGTGTACCTTCGCCCTTGCGGTCGTCTTCTCATTTCTCACGCTGTCGCCCCTCGGCCAGAAGCTTCAGGACAACATTTTCGCCGACAGCTATTCCAAGCCACTTTCATGGACCATGTTTGCCATTACACTGGTTCTCTTCATCCTCTCAGCAGGTTCGTTGTGTGTTTCCGATTTCAACCCATTCATCTATTTCCGATTTTAAGTCATGAATAAGAAAACACATTTCCTCATACAGTTCGTTTGCATTCTTGCGGTGCTCACCGCTATACTTTTGCAAGGATTCACTCATGTAGTGAAGATGAAGCCTCTGGCTGGCTATGTTCCCGACGAGCAACCCGTAAAATTGAGCCTGAAGACCTGTTACGACGGCACCTTCCAGAACTATCTCACGGATCATGCCAAACGCAACAGCGGTTTCCGAGAGGTGTGCATCAGGTCATACAACCAATGCCAGTTCTCTTTATTTGGCAAGTCGACCAACGATAACATCATCATGGGGAGCCGCAAGGAACTTTATCTCAAGATGTATCTCGACGAGGTGACGGGAAGGAAGTTCAAGAACGTCTATGGGTCTCGTGAGGCTTTTGAAGCCCAGGCCCAACGTAATATAGAGAAAACGCTTGTGCTTATCGATAGTCTCCGCAATCATGGCACAGCTTTTCTCTTTGTGGAGGCTCCTTCCAAAACCTGGGTCTATCCTGAATACATGCCCCAAGACTATCAGGACTCCATCATGCCTTTCTGCGTTCAGGATTATTACACCCAACTGTTCAAGGAAAACAACATCCCGCATATCGATTTTCTGGACTATTTCAAATCGCTGAAAGGGCAGACAAAATACCCGCTTTATACTCGTTACGGCACGCATTGGGCCGAAAGCACTATCCCCTTTGTGGCTGACTCGGTGCTGAGCAAAATCGGCAGCCTCATTGGACAAGAGATGCCGCATATCGTTTGTGTAGATGAGAATCTTTCGACCGATTACTCGAAACAAGACGGTGAGTTGGAAAACCTGATGAATCTGTTGCTGCCCATCCGCAAACCTGCATTGCCGCAACCTATTATGGCCCTCAGCGACACTACCCTGAACAAGCCCAACATTCTCGCCATTGCTGACAGCTACTTCATTCAACTGCATGAGTCGTGCTTTGCTGATGCCTTCGACCGCTGCGAGTATTGGAAATACAACGACGATGTCATCACTAAAAAGATAGAGTTTTTGGGCAAGGTGAAGTATTATCCCGATGTCTATAAAGTAATTGACGAAGTCGACTTGATACTGGTCGTCAATACTTCGGTCTATGGCTATGATTATATGTTCGGTTTCTGCGAAACAGCCCAGCAAGCCTTTTTGGAGCGCGATGCCGAGAGTGTGGAAAAACAGATTCAAGGTGTCATTCAACGCATAAAAAGTGCTCCCGAATGGTTCGAAAGCGTTAAGCAACAGGCTGAAGAACGAGGTGTCAGCCTTGATGAGATGCTTCGGCTCAATGCCATCTACACTATACGTAACAATCAACAAACCTCAAACAATCCATAGGCGTATCTCGCAATCCATGAAAAAGAAAACGACATACGATATCATACTTTTCTCCATCCTTGGTGTGTTGGCTTTCTTGCCGATACTCCAAGAGCATTTACGTCTGATGCCGCTAAAGCCTTTGAATGGAGTTGTTGTAGAGGAAGAAAAGCCTGAGTGTTCAAAGGGAAGCTATGTTTCTGGTCACTATCAGAAACAGATGGAAGCCTATCTTGGACAGCATTTCGGCTTTCGTGAACCTGTCATAAGGATATACAACCAGTATCTTTGGAACTTCTACCGCAAGACATACGCTCGTGATGTGGCTGTTGGGAAAAAAGAATGGCTCTATTATCAGCAAAGCGTGAGCGACTATTATGGTCATGAGTTGTTGCGCTGGCATCCAGATGTGGAGTCTGCAAAGCGTGACTTCGACCAAGAGGTGAAATACCTCAACTGGGCTCGTACTATTTTATACGAGAACGATGTGGAACTGATGGTTTTTATGGCTCCCGAGAAAGCGTTTCTTTATCCGGAGTTCCTTCCTAATGATGTGCACGACACCACCACGTTTAATGCATGCGATTACTTCGCCGACCGGTTGGATGAATCAGGTTTCCCGTATATTGAAATGACACGTTGGTTCCAAAAGATGAAAGACACAGTTGACTATCCGTTGATTCCGCAGGTTGGGGCGCATTGGATATTCACTTCTGTCTATGCTGTCGACTCGCTTTCGCGCCTAATGGGCGAACTGAAGGGTGTTGCTTTGCCTAAGATTAAAATCGGAGAAGCCTATGAGGTTCGTCAACAAGACCACGATTACGACAATGACTTGGAGCAGCTTCTCAATCTGGCCTTTGCCTTAAGGCATCAATACGGATACTGCCCAAGATGCGAGGTTGGTGTGGAACAGGATTCAACTTTGGTGAAGCCAAAAGTGCTTTTTGTGGGTAATTCCTTCTTTTGGTCGATGGCGCATTTTGTTCCCATGAAGGAATTGTTCGATGAGGTGGAGTTCTGGTATTATTTTTCCACGATTTATGACGGCGATGATTTGCAGCCACGTATGTCTGTGGCCGAGGCAGATGTTTTGGAAAAACTCTTGCATTTCGATTATGTGGTTTGGTTCACCACTGGCAACCAGATGAACAAAGGAACATCGGGGTTTGCCAACGCCCTTGTTTTGAACCTGTGTGTTTCCAAAAAACGAATCGATGAAACGCGAGAATATCTCACCGACAGTTTGGCTTTGGCGGCTTTGGCTCATGGAGACGATACCACCGGGGAACGTCAATCTTTTTGGAATAAGGCCAACGACCTGATTCACAATCATCCTGATCGCTATTTCGTAGAACTTGCCAGCGACAGTATGCCCTCATTCCGCAATCCAAGGATTAGGGAAATAATGATAATCAACGAAATCAAAAGGGATTCGGTTTGGATGGCGAATCTGTCGGGTTGCCAGACGGTGATTCAAAACACCACTTTGGAGCAGGTGCTGCTCATGGAAGCACACAATGTCATAGAAGGCAGACCCTTGATGCGCGATATGCCCAATCCGGAACAGAAACGCGACCTCTTTCTCAGCCTTGTTGAAGACATGCAAAACCAAATCATACTCAAGCCCGATTTGATGAGACAAATTGAAGAGAAAGCCAAGAAAAATGGAAAGCCTGTTGAAAAGCAACTGGAGGCCGACGCTCGTTGGATAATCAACTATAAGATTAAGCGAGGTGTAATTCAACTCTGACTTTGCAGCATTACCACCTTATACACTTTATCCCCGCGCCTTACCAACGATTTCACGGGAATGGAGCAGTACTCGCCTTTCACGGTTTGTTCTACCTGACCTAAATCTACGCGGATTTCGTTGAGTGTGTCTTCATAAACGCCTGTTGTAGGGCCGATAATCATGATTTGTTCTCCAAGTTTAAGTTCGTGGCTGTCCATTCGGATTTCGGCTACGCCCAACTTGCTGTAATAATTGGTGATAAGGCCAATATACTCCTTGCTTTGCGTGGCGTGTGAGCCATATTGCTTCGACCACTCAAAGGTGCGGCGGCCAAGATAATACCCGTCCCAGAAACCTCGGTTGTAGACGCTGCGAAGGCGTTCCATCCAGGCATCAATCTTATCCTGTGTGAAGGAGCCGTCCTGAATGGCTTTTATCGCCTCGCTATATACCGCTACGGTAACCTTGGTGTATTCTGGCGAGCGTCCACGGCCTTCGATCTTCAGTACCTCTACTCCAGCATCCAAAACCCTGTCCAAGAAGGGTAGGGTACAAAGGTCTTTGGGTGACATGATGTACTCATTGTCGAGAGTTAATTCATAGCCGTCTTCGCGTTCGCGCACATCGTAGCCGCGACGGCATAGTTGCATGCAAGCCCCGCGATTGGAGGACGAGTTGAAAATATCCTGACTCAGGTTGCACTTGCCTGAGATAGCCATACACAAAGCCCCGTGACAAAACACCTCGATGCGCACCAAATTGCCATGTGGGCCACGAATCTGTTGGCATTCGATTTCTTCGGTGATGTGTTTCACTTGGTCGATATTCAATTCGCGGGCGGTGACCATCACGTCGGCAAATTGGGAATAGTAGCGCACCGCTTCAAGGTTGGTGATGTTGCATTGGGTGGACATGTGTACCTCAATGCCAATCTGTCGCGCATATTGGATGACGCTTTGGTCGGAGGCGATAATGGCTGAGATGCCGTTGGCCTTGATGGCATCCAGCAGTTGGTGCATTTCTTCCATCTCCTCGTCATAAATTACAGTATTCACTGTAACATAACTTTTTACGCCGTTTTCATTGCAGGTTTCGGCCAATTGGCGTAGGTCATCAAGGGTGAAGTTCTTCGCTGAGCGCGAGCGCATGTTGAGTTTTCCGATGCCAAAATAGACGCTGCCTGCACCGGATTGTATGGCGGCTGCCAGAGCTTCATACGAGCCCACGGGAGCCATGATTTCAATCTTGTTTTTCATGGGCGCAAAGGTACAAAAAAAACAGCCTGAAATTCAAGCTGGTTTTTTACAAAGTCGGGATGACAAGATTCGAACTTGCGGCCTCTTCGTCCCGAACGAAGCGCGCTACCGGGCTGCGCTACATCCCGAACCGTTTTGCGCTGCAAAAGTACATATTTTTTCAATATGCTGCGCAAAATGTTTTTCAGTTTTTTCTAATCAATCATAAGTTGATGATTCCAAAATGTTCAAAAAGGATTTTTAAACCAATGAGAATCAATATAATACCGCCAATAATTTCTGCTGATTTCTCGTATTTTGAGCCGAATACATTCCCGATCTTCACTCCTAAAATGGAAAAAAGGAAGGTGATAACACCTATTATAGATATTGCAATCCAAATATTGACTTGGATGCAGGCGAACGAAACACCAATGGCCAAAGCGTCAATACTGGTGGCGATAGCCAAAAGGAACATGGTCTTGAAATCGAGAAAACCGTTGTTTTCGTCCTTTTCTTTTTTGCCCCAGACCGCTTCGCGAATCATATTGGTGCCAATCAGAAAGAGCAATCCGAAAGCAATCCAATGAGCGTAGGTTTCAATCATCTCCTGAAACTGCGCGCCCAAAAAGTAGCCGACAACAGGCATCAGGGCTTGGAACGAACCAAACCACAAGCCGCAGGCCAAGGCCGTGCGCCATGAGAATCTTTGGGTGGTTAACCCCTTGCAGATAGACACCGAAAAGGCATCCATCGACAGACCCACGGCAATCAAGAGAAGCTCAAAGATATTCATTGCTTGTACTATTGAGCGGCAAAAATAGCACATTTTTTGCCTGTTGATTGATAAAATCCATATTTTTGCAACAACTAAATCAAGTAGAATATGAAGAAATCTTTACTGTTTATGCTGGCTCTGCTGCTGACTGTGAGCGGCTTTGCACAAGAAGAACAAAACCAAGAAAAGAAAACCAAGAAGGCTAAAAAAGAAAAAATTTACAACGAAAAAGGCGAGATTATTAAGCAAGGATGGAACATTGGCCCACTGCCCGTGGTAGGCTTCGACAGCGATTTGGGATTCCAGTATGGTGCCTGTGTCGATATCTTCAACTTTGGTGACGGTACACGCTATCCCCGCTATTTCTATAAGTTCAATGTTGAAGTCTCGCGCTATACAAAGGGATCCGGTGTGTTCCGCTTCTATGCTGATATGCCGTATCTAATAAAAGACACCAAATTGTTTTTTGACCTCACCTACAACTATTCCAAGAAGTTTGAGTTTTTTGGATTCAACGGCTACGAGGCAGGCAGATATGACCCCAATCTGGCTGTCAATGTAGGTGTTGATGATTTCAAAAGCGGCTACTATTTTATCAAACGCAATACGCTGCGTTTTGTAGGTAGTATGCAAAGACCGTTACGTTTCATCCCGAACCTCAACTGGGTGGTGGGTTTGGCTTACTATAACGTAAGCACAGACAGTATCAATCTGCCGAGTTATGAAGGACAGCAGACTTTATACACGAATTATGTGAATGCTGGTATCATTAGGCAAAACGAGAAAAATGGCGGTAACATTGCTCAGGTGCGTCTTGGACTCAACTATGATAGCCGCGACCACAACAGCGACCCTTCGAAAGGTATTTATGCCGAATATACCCTCACAGGCTCTTCTGACTTCATTGACGGAAACGGTTACAACAGTTTGGTGCAAACTTTCATGTGGCGCCATTATGTTCCGCTCTATAAGGACAAGCTTACATTGGCCTATCGTTTGGGCGTGCAGCACAAGATTGTGGGTGAATCACCTTGGTATATGATTAACAATATCAACTTGCCGTTCTTCCAAAAGATGTATACGGAAGGTTTGGGTGGTGTGGTCACCATGCGTGGCGTGAACCGCAATGGTGTACTTGGCGATGGATTCCTTTTGGGTAATGCCGAGTTGCGTTGGCATTTCCTCGATTTCAAGTTTATCAACCAGAACTGGCAGTTGGTGTTTTCGCCTTTCTTCGATGCGGGTATAATCATCCAACCTTTCCGCGAGGAAGACATTATCCAGAAACAAAAGGAGTATGAGGAGAGCCTGCTTGAAGGCGAGGAGCCTGAGCAGTTTTACTATAGCGGCGACAAGGAAAGCGTTCACATGTCGGCAGGTGCTGGCCTGAAAATCATCATGAACCGCAACATGATTCTTGGCGTTGATGCTGGTCGTGCTTTAGATCCGCGCGACGGAGAGAAGTTCAAATTCTTTGTTGGATTCAATTACATCTTCTAAAAAGAAAAAGGCTGCCTGAGCAGCCCTTTTTCTTTTACTTTGCTTTGCCTTGATTGGCGACTGCCGCCATCAGTGCGGCCACCTTTTCGGGGTCTCCGAGGAAGAAGTCTTTTTGCAGCTTCATATTGTCGTCGAATTCGAAGACATAGGGGATGCCTGTCGGGATGTTGAAGGCGATGATTTCGTCATTGCTCATGTTTTTCAGCACCTTTACAACGCCACGTAAGCTGTTGCCGTGAGCCACCACCAACACTTGGTCGTGGGTTTCGAAAGCTTTCATGATGTTGTTTTCGTAGTAGGGCATCACACGCTCGATGGTGTCGCAGAGGGCTTCGGTGAGCGGGATTTGCTCGTCGGTGAGTTCGGCGTAGCGTGGATCCATGCGGGGACTCTTGGGGTCGTTCATGTCGAGCGCTGGTGGGCGCACATCGAAGGCGCGGCGCCACAGACGCACTTGCTCGTCGCCATACTTCTCGGCGGTCATCTTCTTGTCCAAGCCTTGCAGCTGGCCGTATGACTTCTCGTTGAGTCTCCATGTTTTGTAAACGGGCAACCAGTCCATATCCATCGCTTCGAGGGCGAGGTTGAGGGTCTTGATGGCACGTTTAAGGTAGGAAGTGAAGCAGATTTCAGGCTTGTAGCCGTTTTCTTTTAAGGTCTTGCCTGCTTCAATGGCTTCTTTGACACCTTTCTCTGAAAGGTCTACATTGGTCCACCCCGTAAAGAGGTTCAGTTTGTTCCATTCACTTTCTCCGTGACGGATGAGGATGAGTTTTTTCATGATGGATTGTTGATTTTATTATTTTAATTGCTGTTTCCTTTTCTAGCTCTGTGTTTTTTAGGCTGCTCTTCTTCAACGCCTGGTTCTGTTGTTTCTTCTTGCTGCGGTTTCTCCTCGGGGACAACAGTTGGCATTTCTGCTTCTGCGTGGCGGAAGATGTCGTAACGGTTTTTAGGTCGTACCTCATCGAACCATTTGAAGCCTGCCAGATAGCGTGACGATTCCTTCAGGTCGTCTTCGGGGTACATGGTTTCAGTGGTTTTTTTGTAACCTTTGATTTTTGAAACGCTATTGTTTTTCATTTCGATGACCATCGTCTCTGAATCCGACACATCGATGCCGATCAGACCTCCGTCGTCGTCGCGAATCCAATAGATGGTTTCTGCTTTGGTGCCGTCCACGTTGACGTGATGTATGCTGCCGTCTTTGAAGCGCGAGATGATGTCGGCACCTTTGATTTGGTTGAAACCTTCAATGGTGTCTTGCGATATGATGAAAGCATTGCCGTTTTGCAGCACGAAGTCGATGTTTTCGCCATCAGTCTTGATGTCGATTTTGTCGGCAGACATTTGGCTGTCTTCAGACCAAAGGATAGGGGCAACGCGCATACGAATCGTGGAGTCGGACATCAAGTAGGTTAAGGTGTCGCATTTACCTTGCATATCGCTCTTGAAGAAGCGCACATTGCGGCGGGCGATGAGTTTCTTCAGTTCTTCCTTCTCCTTGTCGAAGTGGAAAAACAGGGTGTCGCCGTGGATGTAGAGCGAGTCGCCGCTGTCATAGTAGATGGCGTAGGCACTGTCGGTGGCGAAAGAAAAATCTTTATGCTCCCATAATTCCATGTAATTGCCACGCATGACGATTTGATATGAAGTGTCAATCATATCCACACGGTCATAGGCCTTTGCCAGACCGATGTTTCTGTCATATAACATGGAGTCGGAGTGTATTTGCTGCGTCTCGTTGTGCATGAAAGGCCGTTGGTCAAGAAATACATAGTCTTCTTCAACAAGGTAATAGCCATGAGTTCCTTCCAACACGTTTTCCTTGTTGATGATGGTTGTTGGGCCGAGGAACCACATCTTTTCAATACCTGTATTATAATATAAGGTGTCAGTATACATTTGGTACTTCGGGCTGAATACCTCGACATTTTCGAAGAAAGAGAACTCTTTGAGACGGTCGCGGTAATAGCCATAATGGCTTTTCAGGGTTTTGTCGCCTCGGTAGGTGGTCGCGCTGTCGGGATAACTGGCCAGATGCAGGTTGCGGTCGTAGGTCATGTATTCGGTGAGCAGCGTTGTGGAGTCGTCCATGAGCTTCACGTTGTCGAAAAATTCAGCGAAGCGGGTGTTGCCGTCATAGTTGAGCAGGTCGCTGAAGATTTCCACGCTGTCGTTGACAATGATGTGGACATTTTGGTAAGCATCGAAGCTGTTGTCTTTCTCGTAGAAATAGGCACTGTCACAGAAGAAATAGGCCGAGTCGTGGCGGATTCTCACGTGGCCGATAAGCCGCTGCATTTCGCCTTGGCTTTTGGAATAGGTGGCCTTGTCGTAATGCTCGATGTTCACGCGGGTCTTCTTGCGTTGCACGGTATCTTGCTCTTGGGCCACAATGCCTTGTGCCGCAAGCAGCAATAACAAGAATACTATGAGTTGATGGACTTTCATTTCGGTGATAAACTGCAAAATTAGTCATTTCTTTTGAATCTTTCGACATTTTCCCTACTTTTGCCATACTAAAATGATACTGAGCCCATGAAAAAAGCCCTGATTCTCCTGCTGTTATTGCCCTTTTCGGTGTTTGCACAAATTGCCGACGACTTCTCTGACGGCGACTTCACCCAAAACCCTAATTGGTCGGGGACGGTAGACAAGTTCGTCGTCAACACGGGTATGCAACTGCAACTCAACGCAGAAGAGGCGGGGATAGCTTATCTTTCGTTACCCATCATGGAGTACGAGTCGATGGAGTGGCAGTTTTGGATTCGCGAGGCTTTTGCTCCGTCGGGAAACAACTTTACTGATGTGTGGCTTTGTGCCGACAACGCTGATTTGACCCAAGTCGCGAAGGGCTATTTTCTCCGTTTTGGCGAAGGTGGCAGCAGCGATGCCATCGAGATGTTCCGCAAAGATGCCGATGGCTTGCAGCGTGTTTTGCGCGGCGGTGAAGGAGCTGTTGCCTCTTCCTTTGCCGTAGCTGTCAAGATGACTTGTGACCGTGAAGGCAACTGGGTGTTAAGGACTTGCTACGATAATTCGGGTGTTTATACTGTTGAGGCACAAGGAGCTGATGAAACTTTGGGCAAAACAGGCTTCTTCGGCTTTTGCTCCACTTTTACCGCCAGCAATGCCAAGAAAATCTATTTCGACAATTTCTATGTCGGTCCGCGTGTCATCGACCACGATCCTCCCTTGCTTCTCGGTTGCGAGGTGCTTGACCCGCTGCGCCTGCAGCTCTCATTCAACGAAGCCCTCAGCGAAACCTCAGCCCTCAATCCTTCAAATTATATGGTCGATAATGGTTTGGGGAGTCCCATATCAGCAGCTTTTGGCGACAATGCGGCTATGGTCGTCCTTGAGTTTGAGCGCAAAATAAGTGGTGGAGTGCATTATACTTTGTCGGTCTCCAATATCAAGGATTTGTGGGACAACATGATGGAACCGACCACTTTTGCTTTTTCCACCTATGAGGTTTCGCCTTACGACATCCTTATTAACGAAATTCTTTTCAATCCTATAGCCCCGGGTGTGGATTATGTTGAGTTATACAACCCTACTGATGAAACTTTCGACCTCAGCACTTTGATGCTCGGTGTCATCAGGGAGAGTTTCCCCAATCCTGCCGACACTATTTTGAAGGAAATCGCGTCAGAAAGCCGCCTGTTGCTGCCACAGACCTATGTCTTGCTTTCCACCAACAGCGAAATTGTGGGACAGCAGTATGAATGTTCAACCGACAACTTTGTGCAGATGGCCTCTTTCCCGAGTTATGCCAATTCGGGAGGTACAGCTCTTTTAATGAGCAAGTCGGGTGTCGTGATAGACCAAATGGTGTTCTCTGAAAGTATGCACTATCCGCTGCTCAAGGAGACCAAGGGCGTTTCGTTGGAGCGCGTCAGCTTCGACCAGTCTTCACTCGATGCCAACAATTGGCACTCAGCCGCTGAGCGCGTTCATTTTGGCACACCGGGCTATGAAAACTCGATGATGCAAAGTGCAGATCCGTCTGATGATGAAATCACCATCAGTCCCGACGTGTTTTCGCCCGATGGCGACGGCTTCGACGATGCCTGCTTTGTCTCGTACCATTTCGATGAGGCGGGCTATACGATGAATATTTACATCTTCAACGTAGCAGGGCAGCTCAACCGTCATCTGGCCAAAGGGGAACTGATAGGGCAGGAGGGTAGCGTCCTTTGGAACGGCCTCGATGATAATAACAACAAAGTTCCCGTCGGCGTGTATGTCGTCGTAACCGAAGTATTCAATTTTGAAGGTAAGGTGAAGCAGTTCAGGAACGCCGTAGTCGTTGGGACGCGTTGATTACAAATCCATGTTCGATTGCGCCAACAGTTGCCGCGTGTCGGGATTAAAGGCCATCAGATTGCCCATTCCCAGTTTGTTGGTCACGTAGACGCCGTTGTCCAAAGCGATGAAGTCGTAGCTGTCGTTGTTTTCCACAATGAGGTACATAAAGCTGTAATCGACGGGGATGTGGCCGTGAATGACTTTCTTGCCGTGCGATTTTTCGAAATCGACATTGAACTTGCGGGTCCACATCATGCTGTACTCATCCTTGAAGGGGTCTTCGGCCTTGAAATTCAGGCCAGCGTGGACGAGGATGTAGTTTTCCAGTTCGATGTAGGGCAGGCAGGCGTTCATCCAGTCGATGTAAAGGTGGGGTATTTCCCTTGGATGTTTCACTCCGAAACTTTCCAGTGTGGCTTTTGCGCCCACAGCCTCCCATTCCTTTTGCTCGGGATGCTTGCCGAACAAACGCTTTTTCTGGTCGGCTGTAAACGCCGTAACGCAGAGATCTTCATGGTTGCCTTTCAGGAAATGCACATCGTATTCTTCCTTTTGCAGTCCCATCAGGTAGTCGATGACGCCCTTCCCGTCGGGACCCCGGTCGATGTAGTCGCCCAGGAAATAAAGTTGGTCGTGCTTTGTGATTTTAAGTGTTCTTTCAAGCAAGCATTGCAGTGTTTTTAAGCATCCGTGAATATCGGGGATAATCCAGCGTTGTGACATGATGATTGGTTTTTAGAATAAGGAATTGAGGTTTAGGGCTTCATATTGTTTGCGTAGCTTCGTCTTGAAGGTCCAGCGCACGTCGGAAATCCAGCGGCGGGCCAGCTCGCAGTAATCCACGAAAATGGAATAGGAGAAAAAGAGCAGCACCGTACCGACCAAAGCCCAAAGCCAAGGTAAATTGCAGAACAACAAGACGGTGCCTGTGATGAAGATGAAGGGGAAAAGCACTAATTTTACACCATAACTGGCAGTGTTGCTGAAGGCTTTGTCTTTCAGTTTCCCTTTGATAATCAAAGTGGTGAGCCAAATAGGCAGGGTGATGACAGCCGAAGCAACGAAATAAGGCAGACACACCAACAGCAAGCCCAGCTTCCACAAGAAATTAATCAGAGGATATTTCCTTGCAGTCGACATCACAGAAATCTTCTGCCGTTTGCGCTCGTTGGCAAAATCCATAACGCGTTTGAAAAGGCTTTTGGCTTCTTCGGGTTGCTCTTCTCTGAATTTCAGTACCTTATCGACAGTGGCGCGATTACGGAGCATCTTTTTGTAGAGTCTTCCGGCGCGTTTCTCGTTCTTCATCTTGACGATTTCCCAGATGGCGTCGTAATCTTCGTCGTCGGGGATATAGGTGAACAATTCAGAGATTCTCTTGCCCAGCAAATCCTTGAGTTGGTTGATGACAACAGCCTCGTTTTCCTCGTTGGTGTTTTTGAGGAATTCGGTGACGTTGATGGGTTTGCCGAAGTTGATCAACGCCGTGCTGCGGAAACGGAAGTAGTCGCCATACTCGATGGCGGTGGGGACGATATAAATCGGGCGGCTTTCTGAGCCGAACTGTTTGTTGGCATCTAAGGCGATATGGAAAAGCCCCTTGCCCATACGCATCAGCGAGTGCTTGGTGCGGTGGGTGCCCTCGGGGAAGAGGTAGAGGTCGACATCATCGTGGATGACGTCAACCGCTTTGTTTAAGGTGTCGTCGTTGTTGCGTACAGCAGCCACTCCGTTGCGTATGCGGAAGATGGGAAGGATGCGCAAGAAATGCAGAATCTTGGCCACAATGGGATTCTTGAAAATGTCGCCCCGCGCGATGAACACCTTGCGGATGTTGTTGGACGACAACAGCACTAAAGCATCCATCAGCGTGTTGCTGTGATTGACGCCAAAAATGGTGGCGCTGTTTCTCGGAAGGTTCTCTTTCCCGTGTACCTCAAATCTGCGGTATGCTCTGCGTGTGTTTCCGTTGACATAGAGCAGCAAAAAGGAGTACAAAAAGTCAGGATCTTGTATTTTCTTGGCCATTTTATTGCTAAAATAAGTGGACAAAATTACATAATTCATCGAAACGGAAGTCTTTTTTTTTCAACCAATCCTTTTTTTTTCTACTTTTACCGCCGCTAAGATGCTTGAAATGACGATAAAACCATTAGCGATTTTTGCGATACCGTTCCTTTTTTGGGCTTTGGCTTCTTGCCAAAATACAGGTGTTTTGAATAACGAAGAGAAAGTCGCGTCCGACACACTCTCGATTCTGGAACATGTTCATGAAAAAGGGAAACTGGTGGCAGTAACCAATTGTGAAGCAATTAACTACAACACAAAGTCGGGGCAGCCGTCGGGCTTTGAGTATGAGCTGTTGAGCGACTTCTGTAATGCTAACGGCCTTGAGCTGGAGATGCTGGTCAACGAGAATCTGGACTCCTGTTTTTGCCTTTTGGATTCCTGTAAGGTTGATATGGTAGCTGTGGGCATAGGGACCAACAAGGACATGAAACGAAGATACATGGTGACCAATCCTATCCTGATGCAACGCAGCGTACTCGTTCAAAGGTTGCCCAAAGACTGGAACAAGATGTCGACGGAAAGCGAGGTGGAAAACCAGCTGCTTCGCTCGACGGTCGACTTGGCGGGCAAGACGATACATCTGCCTAAGGGCAGCCACGAGGTGAAGCTGCTCGAACATCTCTCCGACCAGATTGGCGACACCATCTATATCATTCAAAACGACAGTCTTAATAGCGTCGACCTCGTGCAGGCCGTCGCTGCGGGACAGATTGACTATACCGTTGTGGAGGAATATGTGGCACGTATGGCTTCCATCGGTTTGCGCGGTCTCGATACCAAACTGAATGTCAGCGTGGAGCAGCCTTTGGGTTGGGCTGTCCGCAACCACGAAGGCGACTCGTCGCTGCTTATGGCGCTCAATAACTGGATTGACAATTTCGAGCAGCGCGAGCTTATCAGCATCTTGGCCAAATACTTCAACCAAAGCAATGTCTTCATGATGAGGAAATCTGCTGAAGGTGAGCTCTCGCCGTTTGACGACATCATCAAGGAGGCGGCCAAGAAAATCGGTTGGGACTGGCGGCTGCTGGCCTCGCTCATTTGTCAGGAATCACGGTTCAGGATGGACTTGGAGAGCGATAAAGGAGCATTCGGCCTCATGCAGCTTATGCCTGTCGTGATGGAGAGATACGGCATCGACTATAATGCCACTCCTGAGGAGCAGCTTGAGGCAGGCGGCCAGCTGATTAGTTTTCTCGACGATTGTCTATCTGATAAGGTGACCGACAGTATCGAGCGCGTGAAGTTTGTCCTCGCGGCCTACAACTGCGGTCTCGGTCATGTTTACGATGCCCAGCGGCTTGCTGAGAAATACGGCAGATATTCTGATGTGTGGTACAACAATGTGGACTTTTACATTCTCAACAAGTCGAAGAAACAATATTACACCGATCCATGCTGCCACAACGGCTACCTGCGCGGCATTGAGACCTACCGCTTCGTTGAGGAAGTATTGGACAGATTTTATCAATACCAAGTCGATTATAATTGATTTTTGATGAAGAAACTCACTATTCTGCTGACATTCGGCCTGCTTTCCCTGCTGGCGATTAACAAGGCTTTTCCGCAATCCTTCAATGGCGGCCTCATAGGTGGCGCGACTTTCAGCCAAGTGGATGGCGATTTGTATGCCGGGTATCACAAAATCGGCTTCACGGCAGGCGGTTATGTCAATCTTCCGCTCCCACGTCATTTTGCGCTGCAAATGGAGCTGAAATATACGCAAATGGGTGCCCATTCTTCGGCTGAGGAAGCTGAAATGGCCGGCTATGGCCCCTATAATCTTCGCCTGCACGTTGCTGAAATCCCTTTGATGCTCCGATATGATTTCGGTTATTTTAGAGTTGGGGGCAAGTCGTTGGATTTTATCGCATTGGAATTGGGTATTAGTTTGGATTTTTTGTTGAAGTATCGCGGCGAATTGGAGCATGCGGCGCAAAACTGGAATTTGAACTTCTTCTCCGTTTCAGGCAATTACGGCTTCCATTTCGATATCACCAGGCATCTGGGCATAGGGGCAAGGATGATGTATTCGCTTACCCCGCTTCAAACCAATCCCACACCGCGATGGTGGACAGACCATACCTACAACAAGGTCATCCAGATTACTCTGACCTACAACATCAAGTCTCCCATAAGATAAAGACGGTCACGCTTCGTCGTGAGCAGCATCGCGCTGTCCATCACGCGAGAGAAACGCGATATTCCGCTTTAGCCCCTCGAATCGGGCACGTTGCACGGCAGAGTGCTTGAATAGTGCATCAAAGCGGTCTTTGTCGAGATTTTTCCAGTCTTCCTCCCGCATGTCTATCAGCTGTTCCTGTGGCTGAAAAGCGGGTTCGCTGTTCGGCAACGAGAACTTGTTGTAAGGACACACATCCTGGCAGATGTCGCAACCATACATCCAGCCGTTGAAGACCTTTGGGTCGTATGGCTCGAGGGAGCCTTTATATTCGATGGTGAGATAGGAGATACATTTTCTCGCATCGATGCGGAACGGGGCTTCCAAAGCCCCCGTGGGGCAGGCGTCGAGGCATTTGGTGCAGCGTCCGCAACGGTTGAGTAAAGGCTGTCCGGTTTCTTCCAATTCCAAGGGCAGGAAGAGGTGGCCTATAAAGAAGAAAGACCCTTTTTTGGGATGGATTAGGGTAGTGTTTTTCCCGATGAAGCCCAAGCCGCAGCGCACCGCCCAGGCGCGGTCGAGAACGGGGGCCGAGTCGACGAAGACGCGGACACCCTCAAGTTTTCCCGTTTGCGTCTCGATGTGTTCCAATAGTTGCCGAAGCTTGTGTTTCAGCACCTCGTGATAGTCGCTGCCGTAGGCATATTTGGCGATTTTATATCGTTCGCCTGGCAAAACCTGTTTCGGGAAGTAGTTGTAAAGTACCGTCACCACCGACTTGGTGCCTTCGGCGAGCAAGCGCGGGTCGTAGCGTTTTTCCTTGTTGCGGGTGAGGTAACCCATATCACCTTCGCGGTTGCCTTCAAGCCATTGCTCGACGAGAGCCGATTCTTCTTTCAATACCGTTGCCCGGGCAATGCCACAGGTATCGAAGCCCATCTGCTCGGCCTTGGCGATAATCCACCGCGGGTCCATCAGAACGGCGCGATGGTGAAGCCAACAGAAAGCGGATGAATCACAGGCGCATCGTGGCCCACTTCAAATACGGGGTTGAGTTGGTAGGAAGCGAAGGCGTTGAGCCATTTCCAACCGGCGCGAAGCGTGACGGAGTAAGAGTAGCGTTCAAGGTTCTTGATGTAGGTGTGCTTTTCGTGAACAATGATGCCGTTCTCGTCGGTGAGGGTGCTGCCTTCGGTGTAATCGGGGCCTACATATTTCGTTTTGGCCATAAACAGGATGCCGAGCTTGAAGCCAACGCCAATCTTAAACTGGTCGTTGATGCGGAAACGGAGCTCTAAAGGAATGTCAACATAGTTGGCGTTGATTTTGGCCCGCCTGAAGTTCTCGGTGCTGCGGTATGAGTCGCTGATGACGAGGGTGTCGGTGCTGTATGGGTTGATGATTCTGTTGTAGCAAAAATAGTTGTGATGCGTCATTCCTGCGCCGATGCTCACGGTGTGCTTTGAGCTCTCACCCAAAGGGAAGTTGTAGGTGATGTACCAACTTGCGCCTTGGTTGAAGCCACGGGCGTCCCAATTGGTGGTGTTGTCTTTGGGCATTAATTGGAAGTCGCTGAAAATGTCGAATCCGAGAGTCACTTTTTTGTCGGTTTTGTTGGCAATCAGTTGAGCGAACGAAGTCGCTGAGATGACGAGCGCAACGAGGGTTAAGAGTAGTTTTTTCATATCGGTTAAGCTTTTATTCATTCTTTCAGTTCTTCAGCAATGGTGCTGCGTTGGTCGAGAAGTGCGTTGATTTGCTCATCGGTAAGGTCGGGGTTGCGAAGCTGCTGGTCAATGGCAGCAAGCTGAGCCTCAAGGTTCTCAGTGGTGCCGGGGATTTCGGTCAGTTGCTTCTCTTTGTTGAGGTTAATGGTGGGGTCTTGGGGAGCATCGGCCGGGTCGGCGTTTTGCTGAAGGCCGCCTGTAACGTCCTTCAGGTGTCCCATGACCATTCCCATCATCTGTTTTGAAAAGGGGTCGAGTTTGAAGATTTCCACCTTCATGTTGTCTTTCAGTTCGTCGAAGTCTTCAAGGAACATTTTCAGCTGTTCCTTCTGCTCTTCATTTATGCCCGGAATGGCATCAAGGTCCTGATGCTCCATCATCTTCTTGAACATGTTCAGGAGGTCGTCAATATTATTGCTGAGGTTGTCGTCGTCCATTGTTGATTCTGTTTTCGCTGCAAAGTAACGGATTTTTTGCGAAATGATTGTGACAATTGCCATTTTTTTCCGAATATTGCAACTTGTAAGCGGCAACTTCAAACTATTAACTCCAAACAGATAACTATGGATTTCAACACGATAAAGGTGCAATTGGGCGAGAGTGTGGCTTGGGTCAACCTCGACCGTCCAGAGGTGCGCAATGCGCTGAACGACACGTTGATAAAGGAACTGACAGAGGTTTTCGACTGGCTCAACAGCCGCGATGATATTCGCATCATCGTCGTCAAGGGCAACGGCAAAGCTTTTTGCGCGGGTGCCGATTTGGCCTATATGAAGGCTATGGCGGGCTACAGTCATAATCAGAATGTTGCCGATGCCGAAAAGCTCTCCAAGCTGTTTCGCACCATTTATTATTGCAACAAGGCGGTCATTGTGGATGTGCACGGGGCCTGCATAGGCGGGGCCAACGGCATCATCGCCGCTGCCGACGTTGTGATTGCTGAAAAGGAAACCAAGTTTGCCTTTACTGAGGTCAGGATAGGGCTCACGCCGGCCACCATATCGCCTTTCGTGGTAAGCAAAATCGGCAACACCGCCGCCAAGGAACTCATGCTGACGGGTCGTCGCTTCACCGCCAACGAGGCTAAGGATTTCGGTTTGGTGAATGTCGTTGTGGACGAGGCTGGAATGATTGATGCCGAACGGCAGTATATCGACCATTTCCTCCATGCTTCGCCCGATGCTGTGGCTGAGTGCAAGAACCTGCTGCGCATGGTGAGCGGCACTTCAGACCCGTTCAATCCCGTTTTCTACCAAACCTCGCTGCTCATCGCTGCCCAGCGTGTTTCAAAGTCGGGACAGGAGGGGATGACGGCGTTTTTCGAGAAAAGGAAGCCGGAGTGGGACAGGCTATTCTAACAACCATTTCCAGATGGGAATCACCTCAATGGTTAAGCCGTTGTCTTTCTTGATGGTTTTTTCTTCATCTTTGGTGATAATCAGTGCTCGCTTCAACGGTTCAAAAGCATGAAATTTGACTAAAGCGTTGATTTCGCGCTCCGCTGTTGGGAGGTCTCTTAGACTATAACAAGCTTGTATGGCCGTCTTCTCTTCAGGAAGAAAAAAGTCGATTTCTATATTCTTATTGTAGAAAAACAGTTGTGTCTCGTCATAATGTTGATGGAGATGAATGGCACACAAGTTTTCCAAAAGGGATGTTTCGCCGTCGGTGAGGAAGATGGTCAGTAAACCGTTGTCAACAAAATAATGTTTTTTGATGGTTTCGCGTTCAGAAAATTTTGAGGCATAATTGTTTAAGGAAAAAATCAAACAAGCATCGCGCATACAGCTGACATAATCCATCACCGTGTTGGCTTGACAATTGATGCCGGCACTTCTCACCAAGTTGCTGATGCGGTTATAGGCTGTTGGCTGTTTTACACTTTCCGCCAAGCGTTTGACAGTCATGCGAAGAGCTGTTTCGTTGCGGATTTTGTTTCTCACAACAAGGTCGGAGAAGAAAATCTTGTTGTAGAGTTCGTTGAGCCATACCCGTTTTGCCCTAACGTCAAACACATCAGGGAATCCGCCAAATTGGAAATAAGAGTTAAAAGTGCGTTCTACTAAGGCCTTCAATCTTGGGCTTTCGCTCCAATGGAGGTCGAGGTTGATTTGCTCTCTGCCTATGTATTCCTTGAAGGAGAAAGGATAGACATTGCGAGTCCAATATCTTCCGCCCAATGTGGTGGCTATGTCGCGACCCAGCATCTTGGCGTTGCTTCCTGTGATGAAAACTTGATATTTTTGGTTGGCCAACCGTCGAGCGAAGTGTTCCCAACCTTCAATGTTCTGTATTTCATCGAAAAAAAGCAAAGGTTTGCCTTTGTTGGAGGAAGCGTATGCCTGAAGTATCAGGTCGAGTTCTTCCGCTTTCATTAGGTGAAGGCGTTCGTCGTCGAAATTGACATAAACGATTTCCTTGATATTGTGGCCTTCACGTAACAATTGCTGGATGTGTTGGTAGAGCATGTATGACTTGCCGCACTGCCTCACTCCAACAAACACATAATTGCCTTGCTGTTCCAGCTCTGTAGGTCGGCTATAGAGTTCTATTTCAGGGATATAATCTTGCGCTTCGCGGATGATTGTGCTAATGATTTCTTTTTCCATTTAAGCGGTTTTGAGCGCAAAACTACAAAAAATTATCATTACTAATGCAAAAAAATGGCAAAAAATTCTCATTGCTAATGCAAAAAATAGGAGAAAGACGGGTTTGAGATTGCTCTAAGACTGCTAATCGTGCCTTTTTTGAAGTGTAACAGGTTTGGTGCAGTTTGGCATTTTACATAGTTAAGGCGATTAATCACTTCAAATATTCAACCTCATACAACGAAGAAGAGTACACTTCTCCATCACGGTAATTATCTAAAAAATAAAAACAGTTCAAGCCGTCGTATTGGTAATCTCTTGCAATAGCACTCAATTTGCCATCATAATAATATTGGTATCCAATTGGCTTCTTGTCGTCAAAATCATAGACATAATAATATGTATGTGAAAATGTTAGATTTCCATCGGTATCATATCTTTTCCTTGTTTGCAGTCTTGTTTTTTCACGCAAATAGGTGTCGTCAAGATATAAGACTTCATTACATCGCTCTTGCCAGATAGTATTATCATAATTGTAACTTGTTGTTGTATAAGTGCAACGCAAACCATCATAACTATAAAGAGTCTCTTCAGTAAGCACCCCATTCGTATATCTTTTTGAGCTTAACTTTTTCTTTCCATCATACCAATAATAAGTTTCATAGATATTGTTGTTCTGGGAATCTGGATAATAATATTTATAGTATTTTGTTCTTTGGTACGTGTCGTCGAGGTACTCACATTCGTAGTGACTAACAGTCACGTCATTGACATCGCCGTTTTGGTACGAATACGAATCGTAGCTGGCGTTCAACCCATTGTAGGAATAGTTTTTACGTTCCGTATATAATTGACCGTCTACATAATACTTATATTCTATTGGTTTATATCCATCATAGGACCAAGTTTGCTTAATAATCTCATGACTGCTTGTCTCATAACGGTAATAAGTTTTAATCAGATACGACAAATCCTCTTTTGAAGCCGATTCATCATTCATTTTGTTACAACTGGAGAAAAAAATGCAACTTATAATTGCCATCAAATAAAAACTCTTGTTCATGTGTTTTATTACCCGGTTCTATCCCATTGGGCGCATCGGAACTTAGATTAAATCTCAAACTATTATGTAAACTTAAGGCCAAGGGAACATCTGAACGACACTCCCTTGACCTTTTTCTTGTCGTTACTGAGTTATTTGACTTCAGTACAAGTGAAAGTAATGTTGGTTAAGGATTCATAACCAGGGATCTTGGAAGTGTCGATGTCGGAACAGCTTTTGACCTTTTGGTCGTTCATTTCAACAGTAACAGATTGCCCAACAATAGTAGCAGTGCATCTGCAGTTCTTACTCTTGGTGCATGATGCGAAGCCAATCATGGCAACCACTGCAATCGTTAATAATACTTTTTTCATTTTCTTTGGATTTGATATTGATAATTAGGTGTATGGGATTAGTAAAACAATGCATCTATGATTTCGCCGCTTATTGATCCGTCTTGATACACAAAATGGACATTATAATAATCGGTGAAATTAATGTCGCCAGGCGATAATGACCATGCCGACATATTGTCTTTGGAACCAACTTCATAGGTATCGGAATAGTACGCCACTCCGTTTTCGCTTTTCTCGGTAACTCTGAATTTGCAAT
Source organism: Bacteroidales bacterium (assembly GCA_024689285.1). Next base: position 32,223 of record JAILDR010000196.1, read on the forward strand.
AGTACAGGGTTTTGTTTGATTGATTGCTGATGCTGTACCTTACAACTATTGCTACATTGTTTTGAATCTTGTATTCTGCTCTGGGAATGGAAACATAGTCAATGGGGTCGTAGGTAAACAGCGATTCTTTGGTGCAAGAAGTCATCATTACAACCATCATGATTGCCATAAAAGAAAGTGTAAGTCTCTTTTTCATTTGTTTATTTCGCCCAGTTCTATCCCATCGGGCGCATTGGTTTTAGAAGTTCATACTAAGGGTTAGTCCTAATCCATAGTTGCCTTGCAATTGTGGTGTCTCACATCTTATCATTGAAGGGGAAAGATTGAGCGAGTAGGGCGTGCCATAGGTGTAGTTTGCTGCAACTTGTTTCAAGTTGTTTGTTCCCGTAGAGGAAAGAGCTACCCCGGGGATTGCAATAGCGATTCCACCTAAACCAATGATTCCTGCAATTCCCATAGCCCGGGTATTACCAATTAGCCCAAGCATGGCACCTAATCCTGCTCCAGCTATTATGCCGCCTATAGAACCTAACACAGTGCCGGCACTGTTTAGATTTTTGCCCTTCATATAGAGCTGATAGTCATGTTCGCCTACAAGATACCGGACTTCCTCATCAGATAATACGCGTCCGTTAAGAAGCAGTCTGCTGCCACTACATTCCATAATGCCTTTTCGAGGGGGCTGGGTGATATCTTGGAAAGCGTTAGATTGGCTGGTGGCGTTGTCTGAAAACTTCTCCACCTCTCCGTTTTCATAATTGATACTTAGCACTTCAGAGCGGCTGATAGAATAAGTTGGCCCCTCTTGGTTATTCCACTTCTTGTATTTGATCTCGGTGCTTGTGATTTCAAGCACTTTGCTCATCACAGTGGATTGGTCGTTTTTCACAATGACATCTTGTGCTGTGATTGTTCCTGCGATGCAAAGTAGGATAAGGGTTGCAAATAGATTTCTTGTTGTTTTCATTTTCTTGTTGTTTTAAGGGTTAGAAGTGAACACCCAATTGGATGCTTAATGCTGAAACTTTGAGTTTCGGGGCAGTTATCTCCATTGTGGTCTCTCCGCTTCCATTATTAAAAGTAAGACTGGAGTTGTTAGAATACTCACGCCAAGTTGGTGAAACTTGGAAAGGGGAATAGCCCGTATAAAAGACCCCGATACTAAGATGGTCGAATAGGAACAAACCGCCGCCAATTTCATACGCGAAATTGGCTTTCATTTTATATTTTACTTCCATTCCATCTCCTGAATAGTATTGAGTATGGTTGTTGTAATCCACATATACCAAAGAGCCTCCCAATAGATTGCTCACATTAGCACTTGTTATATGGGCGAGATTCAACCCTATATTGGCTTCTGCAAACAAGCCGAAAGCCTTGGAAAAACAATGTGTGTAATCAATACCTCCCATAAACGCATAATTCATATAACTTGAATATTTTGTGACTTGGTATTGATATGCATTTGTGCCATATTGCTCGTTCATCATATGGCCTATTTGTTGCCATTGCTCTCTGTAGGCTCTCTTTTCAGCATCCGAAAACCCATTATACATTACATTGAACTTTAGCGGGATACCGACAATGTTTTTGTCTTGTTTGTAAATGGGTATATGCAGTTTCAAGGAAGCGTTGAAGCCCATTTTGGCTGCGCCACAACCTGTTTCGAATTCATCACCAAAAAACGAGAACGGCGCGCAAAATGCGTTTTTGTCAGTTACACCGAAATCTCCCATAGGAATAGTTACGCCGCCATTCAGCGAGAACTGCACACGGCCTCGAGTATAATGCGATTTGGGTTTCTCAGGATCTGCTTGAGAAGGGGTTTGGGGAGTTTGGACTTGTGGCTGTGGTTGGTTTACAGTTTGTTGAGGGGCTGGGGTAATCGTGGTGTTGTCAGTAAACCTGTCTGTCTCCCCGTTTTGGTAATTTATGCTCGTTATCTCTGAGAGACTGATAGAATAAGTTGGTCCCTCTTGGTTTGACCACTTCTTGTATTTGATTTCCGTGCTTGTGACTTCAAGCACCTTGCTCAAAACCGTCGTGTTGTCTTTTTTCAATATTACGTCTTGCGGCAGAACTGTCCCTGTTAGGCAGATTTGAATTATGGCTAACAGTATTATTCCTCTTCTGTTTTTCATGGGTTATGACTTTGGGTTATATACTTTAGGTCCGTCGATTTCAATCAATATAGAACAAAAAAGAGGCCACACTTGAAGGGGTGACCTCTTTCTAATCACTAACTTAATGAGTCGTAATCATTGTATTTTATGTGTAACGTAGCCGTCATTTCAGTTTTCCGTTTACCGTCAGGTGTCTTTCGCCATGATATTCTTCTGAGAAAGAATTGTTGATGTTCAGCAGTAGGTTCTTTTCGCTGTCCTCCATATTCCATATGACAAGTACATCATTATAGGTGGCAGATTCCTTTTTGGCCAAAATGCCTTTATAGACTTTCAACTCGTTTTTCTTGTACGTGTTTTGACTTTGGTCTTCTTTGTCGTAGTTCTTTTTAATGTCTTTGAAAAGCAACCTTTTGTGGGCTTCAGTATAGATGCCGTTCCACTCGGAAGCACTGAGTTTCAAGAGTTTTGTTGTAACAGTGTCGGCGAGTACCAGAGAGATGGTGTCCTGAGCGATGGTCTCGTCCCAGAGCAGACCATAATCACCGAAGCCTGTCAGCGTGTCGCCTACTTTTTTCCATGTGAAGGAGTTTTCCATCAGCACCGTAATGTCAATGTACTCCGAACCTTCCTCTTCGGCGGCATCGAAAGCACGACCCACGATTTGCCATCTTCCAAGTTCCACAAAGGTGAATTCATCTTCAAAGTGGAAGGTCTTTTCGTTGTTCAAAGTGAAGACTGTGTCGTAAATCACGGTGTTGGTGTTGGGCTCGCCGGAGATGAAAACCCTGAATTTGGTGAGACCTTGGTTGGTTTGGGCATTACTGGCCGCATTGAAGCCAAACTTGACTGTGGTGTTGGGCTTCACTTTCTTTGAATCGGACACAAATCCATTTCCCGAAATTGCATTAACGTTCGGTTTCGGATTGTCCACTTTTTTGCTGCATCCGATAAGGACTGCTCCCAGCATAAAGAGCAGCGCGAGATTCTTGTAAACTTGTTTCATAGTCTTGAATTTTAATGAGATACAATTGTTGCTTTTCTGTGGTTAGACTTTTGCAAAGTAACGACTAATCCCTTAAAAACCAAGTCTTTCTTTGTTGTTATTTTTACTACAAATTGTTGTTGTTTTTACCACAAGTATCTCGCTTGTCAAGAAATAGAGCAGAGGCTTCGCCAAAGAAATCGTGGTTGAGCAAACGCGAGGCGCGGAGCACAAAATCCGTGTTGAGATGCGGACGTGCAAGCAGCCTGTACATATTGCTGCGGTCGCTGCCCATTTGTTTAGCAAACCAATCCACTGTGTAGCGCTGTCTGCGCAACTCTTCGTCAATCATCTTACCGAAATGGATGTCGCCCATGAATAAGCCGTCCGTTTTTCTTGTTCGGCAGACTCCCCGATGCCGAGATTGATTACCGTGTTTTGCTACAACATAAAGAAAAAGCGCGGGAATCCTGTCTTTGCTTATCCCGCTTGTTCAGGCTCTCGCATTGCCTCTCCGCCAAGAATAAGCAATACCGAAGCCCACGCTTGATGACCACCTAATATAATGTTTATAATTAGGTACACCAAAACCATGAACGTCGACCATTGCTTTACCGTATGGCGGATTGAATTTGCGAGATTCGAACAAGCCGCAGATAAAACGTCAGTCTAACGTCTTTTCAATATGTAATCGCCCACCCCCAGCCCGAATGGGCTTCGGATGAACGAGGCTGCAAATTTACAATGATTTTTGGACCACGAAAGTTTTTTTGGCAAAAAAAGACTTTTTTCATCCTGAGAAATCCTGAAAATAGTGCTTCAACTCTGCGGAATCTGTCAAAAAAAAGCACTTTCCGCTGAGTTGAAGGGGTGTTTTTTGAAAAATCTTGTTGTCGGTTTTCAGGGATTTCATGGTTTTTTCTATCTTTGCCTCAAATATCAAATTCTGAATCATCATGAAAAAATTTGCAGTAATCTTAGCGGGCTGCGGTCGCAAGGACGGCAGCGAGATTAACGAAGCCATCACCCTGTTGCTTTCCATTGAGCAGCACCATTGTGAATATCAATGCTTTGCACCCAACCGTCCGCAGACTGAGGTCATCGACCACCTTACGGACAAGAAGGTCGCCAATGCGAAGCGCAACATCTTGGTTGAAGCTGCACGCCTTGCGCGCGGGCGCGTGTTGCCCATCGAGGAATATAAGGCTGAGGATTTTGACGGCCTGCTCTTCAGCGGGGGCTATGGTGTGGCCAAGAACCTGTGCGACTATGCCTACAAAGGCGCAGCTATGGAGGTGGAGCCCGATGTGGCCCGCGTCATCCTTGAGACTTATCAAGCCCACAAGCCCATCGGAGGCATGTGCATCTCGCCTGTGATGTTCGCCAAACTGATTCCCGACGTCTGCGTCACGCTGGGCAACGAAGGCACTCCTGATGCCGACAATGTCTATCAGATGGGTGCCAGCCACGTTCAAACGGA
>JAILDR010000225.1 GCA_024689285.1 Bacteroidales bacterium
TCACAACGACCTATACGACAACTATGAGCTGTTCTACGCAAAGCTGGATGACAAAATCATTGCCATGTCAATCATGTTATTCGCCAATGGTCGTTTGAACTACCACCTGAGTGGTTCGGACATCGAGTACCGCAACCTTGCTCCTTCGAACCTCCTGCTTTATAAGACAGCCCTCTGGGGTTATGAACATGGATTCAAGACCTTCCATCTTGGCGGTGGCGTTGGATCTGGTGAGGACAACCTCTATAAGTTCAAAGCTGCATTCAACAAGATGTCGGATTATCAGTTCTCGATAGGGAAGCAGATATTTGACCAGGAGAAGTATGACGAGTTGGTGAAGATTCGCAGGGATTCAGATGCGAATTTTGATGAGTCCTCACATTATTTCCCGCTGTATAGAGCGTAAATGTTTTTTAAGAATAAGCGCCTTCTGGGAACAGGGGTCTGGTACTTGTCTCAAGCCTAATGGGGGATGGGGGACGGACTATGACTACAACGGGGATGTGAGGAAACTGTTTGAATGGATTAAGCCCTTTCAGGTTTCGGCATTGGGCTGTCTGGTTTCGTGCGGCATACTGGGCAAGGAGGCTTTCGAGTCGGGCAACGTGCTGGTGGTAAGTCCCGGCAAGCTGAAAGCATTCATTGAACATGCGGGCGACATCAGTGTACACGAACGCAACATACTCAACTTTATCAGTTTTCTGTTTAGCGGTATGCCCCTCACGGGAACCTACGGCATGAAATATAGAACCAAACTATTGGAATTCAAATATGACGCATAACACCCTGTTTCTGCAAAGACTTCGTATAGTGACCGACACAGGTGCGGTGGCCTACGATGAGCTATTTCATCGTGTGGTGAATATCATCCGGGGCAAGAACTCGAGTGGTAAGAGTACCATTGTGCGCTTCATTTTCTTTGTGCTGGGAGGCTACTATACCGACTTTGTGCCGCAGGCATTGAAGTGCCAGTATGTGATGGCAGAGGTTTGCATCAACGGAACCGTGGTGACGCTGAAACGGTATTTGGAGAAGAAGGAAGACGGCAAGGTGAACGGCTATGCGCCCATGTACGTTTACTTCGGACTGATGGAAGAGGCGAATGATTGGAAGAAGTTTCCGTATGTGACTTCGAGCAATAGCCGCAGTTTCTCGAATGTGTTGTTCGAGATACTGGGCTATCCTGAGGTGAAGGCCGACAGCAACATCACCATGCATCAGATACTGCGCCTTATCTACCTGGACCAGGAGTCGCCCGTCAACTCGCTGTTCTTCTACGAGCCGTTTGACAAGGAGATTTACCGCGAGACGGTGGCCAACCTGCTGCTGGGTCTGTACGACCAGAAATACAGCGATGCCAAGCAGGAGTTGCAAAACGTGGTCAAGTCCATTGCTGAGGTAAAGGTATCCATCAAGAACGTGAGTGAATTCCTGAAGGGGATGAACGTCAAGTCAAGTGCCTACATCCGTCAGGAGATTGAAAGCCGCAATGATGAGATTGCATGGATTTCGGCACAGATACAGAAATTGAGAGGGGGTTTGTTTGGAGCCTATAAAAGGTTGAATCGGGACAAACAGGACAATACTGAGATTGCGAGGGTAGAAAAACCCAAAATCAATGGTGCACTCGCTGTAGATGATAATATTTCGCCTGAGGTAGAGGAATTTCTAAAGAAAAAGTACGAAAAACTTGCAAAACAGTTAGTAGAGTGTAAAGCTTATCGTTATTACCCCAAAGTGAAATTGGAATACCAGCGAATTCAGGAAGACATTACAAAGCAGCGTAAAGAATGTGACATTATGGAGCGTGAAGTCAAGGGGCTGGAGCATGAAATTGAAGATACCGGTTACTTCATTGAAGCGCTGAACCGACGGTTGGATGCGCTGAACAAATCCATTGCCACGCGCGACTATTTTGACTCGCTGCATTTGGATTTCTGTCCCGAATGCCTCACAAGGATTGACCATGAAGCAGAGGAAGGACACTGTCCGCTGTGCAAGTCGCCTATCGACAACACAAAGGGCAAGTCGCAGGCCATGCGCATACGCCTAGAGATACAGTTCCAGTTGCGTGAATCAAAGGCTTTGAAAGAGGAGAGCGAGCATCAGTTGGAAGAGAAGAAAGCCCAGCTGCGCAGGATAAAACGGCAGCTGACCGCCTTGCAACGCCACTACGACGATGCCGTCAATTATGTGCGCAGCACTCACGAGGAGCAGATAGACAAGCTCCTGCAGGACAAGGGCTTCAAGGAGGGCGAGATACTGCAATACCGCACCCTGCTGGAACAGGCGGAAAAGTATGAAAGTCTGTTGGATGAATTGGAAATCTTGAAGAGAAGGGAATCGGAGTTGAACCGCTATATCGAGGTGACGGAGAACAGAATTAGGCTGGAGCGTAAGTCGATTGACGCTGCGGTGTCGGAGTGCGGACTCTATCTGCTACGGAACGACGAGCAGCGGCAGGCGGAGTTCATGCAGGCGAGGAATTTTGTGATTGACTACAGCCAGAACATGACCTACATCTCCAACCGGCGCATCAAGCTTTCGGCCTCGTCGGCATTCTACCTGAAGATGGTGGCACGGTTTGCGCTGCTGTTCGCCTCGCTGAAAGTGGACAGCATGATGTACCCAAGACTGTTGTTTTCCGACAATATGGAAGACAAGGGACTGGAACAGGGGCGTGCAGAGAAGTTTCAGCGTACCGTGGTCCGCCTCCTGAAAGAAATGGAAGAGAAGAATAAACTCTCCACTCTAAACTATCAACTCATATTTGCGACTTCCATGATAGCCCCCGAACTGGATACGAAGGAATATGTGATAGGCGACTATTACAACGAGGAGAACAAGAGTTTGAAAAATGTTTGACAATTTTGTAAGCTCAATCGCTTTTGGCAAACCCTAGGCAAACCCTAGGCAAGCCCTTTCAGCGATATGGCAAGGACTTGGCAAACCCAAGCAAACCCTTTGGGCTTGCCAAAGGCTTGCGAAAGGGCTGCGAAGGCGCTGGGAAGGGTGAATGAGAATTGGATATCTAAAGAAACGAAATAAATCAATTAAACAAACATAATATGTCTGAAAGAAAACGTATATACCTCTGCTTGGCTCACATGAGCGAAGCTGGTCTTGAACAAAAGTACATCAAGGAAGCATTTGATACGAATTGGGTGGTGCCGTTGGGTCCCAATGTGAATGCTTTCGAAGAAGATTTGAAGAATTATGTGGGTGAAGGCCGCGAAGTGGTGGCACTCAGTGCTGGCACGGCTGCTGTTCATCTCGCATTGTTGGCTTGCGGCGTGGGCTATGGCGACGAGGTGATTGTTCAGAGCTTTACGTTCTGCGCTTCTTCGCATCCCATTACATACCTTGGTGCAACGCCTGTTTTTGTGGACTCTGAAAAGGAATCATGGAATATGGATCCTGAATTGCTGGAAGAGGCAATTAAAGACCGTATTGCCAAAACTGGCAAAAAGCCTAAAGCAATAGTCCCCGTTGCGCTGTACGGTATGCCTTATCAGATTGACAAGATTATGGCCATAGCAGAGAAGTATGACATCCCTGTGATTGAAGACGCTGCTGAAGGATTTGGAAGCCGTTGGCAAGGTCGTGTGTTAGGTACATTTGGTAAGTTTGGCGTGTTGAGCTTTAACGGCAACAAGATGATTACTACCAGCGGTGGCGGTGCCTTGGTTTGCGACAATGTTGCCGACAAAGAAAAGATTATGTGGTATTCCACCCAGGCTCGCGAGGCTTATCCTTACTATCACCATGAAGCCATTGGCTATAACTACCGCCTGTCTAATGTGTGTGCCGGTATTGGTCGTGGACAGATGACCATCGTGGACGACCACATTGCCCACCATAAGAAACTGAAAAACCTTCATAAAGAATTGCTGGCTGACGTGCCGGGCATCGAGGTGCACGACAATCCTGACGAAAGATATGACTCGAACTTCTGGCTGATTACCTTGTCTATTGACCCCAAACTGAAGATTAAAGGTCAGGAAAATGCCTATAAGACAGTGGTGAAGGGTGCCATTGGTGGAGCGGCAGGTGTGGTTCATGCCACGGATTCAGCAACTACAGACTGTCAGCCCAACGACAATGTGGAAGCATTGCGTATGGTGCTGGATAAGGCACAAGTGGAAGCCCGCCCGCTATGGAAACCCATGCACAAACAGCCAGTGTATAAAAACGCCCCTGCCTACGTGAATGGCGTTTCGGAAGCCTTGTTCAAGGTGGGCTTGTGCGTGCCGTCAGGGCCTTGCGTCAGCGAGGATGAGGTGAGATATATTGTTGATACCATCAAGAATGCCATCGAGTAAACAGCAAGAGCTGTTTTTTGAGTTGCTGCTGGTCTGTACTGGTGCCAAAGATTCACTAAGGCGACAGTACGGCACCGATGATTGGAACGATGCGCTGGCCATTGCCCAAGACCAAGCCATCGT
>JAILDR010000011.1 GCA_024689285.1 Bacteroidales bacterium
CTCCGTTGAAAGAAAAAACGCCGTCGGGCGTTTCGTGTGGGGCGAACAAGGATCGAACTTGTGACCTCATGCCTGTCAAGCATGCGCTCTAAACCAACTGAGCTACCGTCCCAAATGCGGCTGCAAAAATACGGCTTTTTCTGAAACCAACAACTTTTTTTCTTCCTTTTTTGAAAAAAATCTATCTTTGTGCAATTAAATATGTTTGCTATGAATTATAAAAACTTATTAATCAGCATGTTCCTTATTATTGGAACAATTTCGGCTTCGGCCCAGGAAAAGAAAAACTTCGAATTGGAAGACCTTTACATGCGCCCCACGTTCTATGCCAAGAGTGTTCGTGGCATGAATTCGATGAAGGATGGCAAGACTTACGCCTCTTTCGAGAAAGGACAGCTCAACATCTACAACTACAAGACCGGAAAGCTTGAGAACACACTGTTCAGCATCAGCGATCTGGTGATGAAAGGCGAAGATATGCCCATCGCCCTGCAGAACTATGAACTTAGCTCCAATGAGGACAAGATGCTGTGCATCACCGATATGGAAAGCATCTATCGTCACTCTTATCATGCCACCTATTATATATATGATTTCAAGACCAAAACCTTGCAGCCTTTATCGGACAATGGTAAACAACGTCTTGCCACCTTCTCGCCCGATGCTACCAAGGTAGCCTTTATGCGCGACAACAACTTGTTCGTCAAAGACCTGGCAACGAATGAGGAGAAACAATTCACCGACGACGGGCTCTACAATCACATCATCAACGGTGCGCCCGACTGGGTCTATGAGGAGGAGTTCAGCTTTTCGCAGGGTTTCTATTGGTCGCCCGACAGCAAGAAAATCGCCTACATGAAATTTGATGAGAGCAACGTGCGGGAGTTCCAGATGGAAGAGTTTGAGGGGCTCTATCCCGATTGGTACAGCTTCAAGTACCCCAAGGCAGGTGAAGACAACTCCATTGTCGGCATCTACGTCTACGACCTCGAGAGCGGAAAGACCGTGAAGATGGACACTGGCACGGAGACTGACATCTATCTGCCTCGCATCGCCTGGACCAAAGATGCCAACATTCTAGCCATCCAGCGCCTTAACCGCCATCAAAACCACCTTGAGATTTTGGCTGCCAACGCCACCACGGGCCAGAGCCGTGTGTTTTATGATGAGACCAACAACTATTACATCGACATCACAGACAACTGGCACTTCCTCGACAACGGCAACAGCTTCCTGATGACCTCCGAGAAGAACGGCTATAACCATATTTATCTCTATCTGCTGGACGGCACTATGGTGAAACAACTTACCGACGGTCCTTGGGACGTGACAGAGGTCTACGGCTTCGATGGCAAGGAAGTGTTTTTCCAAGCCGCCAAGAAATCGCCTATCGAGCGTCAGATTTACGCTGTTAACTTGAAAGGCAAAATGCGCGAAGTGATTGGTCGCGAGGGCACCAATCAAGCGCGTTTCAGCAACGACTTCAGCTACCTTATTAATATAAATAGCTCCATCACCCAACCACGTCAGTTTGAACTTTACACGAACAAAGGCAAGCTTGTGCGCGTGTTGGAAGACAACCATGAGTTTGCCGAGAAACTGGGCACCTTCAACCTCGGAGAGAAGAAACTCATGAAAATCAGCGACCCCGCCTTCACCTTGCCCGACGGGACACAAGTGGACGTGGACGCATGGCAAATCCTGCCTCCCGATTTTGACCCCTCCAAGAAATATCCTGTGTTGATTTACGTTTATGGCGGTCCCGGGCATCAAACTGTGAACAATGCTTGGGCCGACAGCGACTTCTGGTGGATGCAGCTCCTTGCCCAACATGGCATCATAAGCGTTTCTATTAATAATAGAGGTAGCGGTGCCCAAGGCGAGATATTCAAGAAAATGACTTACTTGCAACTCGGCAAATACGAAACCGAGGATATGATTACCCTAGCCAAGTATATGGCCAAACAGCCTTACGTGGATGCAAGCAGAATCGGCATTTACGGATGGAGCTACGGCGGCTTCATGGCAGCCAACGGTATCACCAAAGGTGCAGATGTAATCAGCACCGCCGTATCAGTGGCTCCCGTGACCAACTGGCGCTACTATGACAACGTCTATACCGAACGTTTCATGCGTACCCCGCAAGAGAACCCCGACGGTTATGACCTGAATTCGCCCGTTCACAACACCGGACTCATCAAAGGCAACTACCTGCTCTGCCACGGTAGCGGTGATGACAACGTCCACTATCAGAACGCCATGGAACTCATCAAGGCAATGATCAGCAATGGCAAGCAGTTTGACCTGATGATTTATCCCAACAAAAACCATGGTATCTACGGAGGTTACGAATATGGCGACGGTGAGTGTCGCATGCATTTGTTCAACAAAATCGACAACTTCTTGTTCAAACATCTTTTGGGAGAATAACCGCCATGAAAAGACTCATTTTTTGCGCCATTCTGATGGCCTCAATCAATCTCTCGGCTCAACCTTTATGGATGCGCTACAACGTCATTTCTCCTCAGGGCAACAAGATTGCCTTTTGCTATAAAGGAGACATCTATGTGGTGGATGTGAATGGAGGGAAAGCCCTGCAAATCACCACTAATCCTTCGTATGAAACCATGCCCGTTTGGTCGCCAGATGGCAAAAGCATAGCCTTTGCTTCGGACAGAAACGGCAATTTCGACATCTATGTAGTTTCATCTGAAGGCGGTGTGGCACAACGTGTTACAACTAATTCTATCAGCGAGGCACCGCGCGCTTTCTCTCCCGATGGAAAGGAGATTTATTTTGCGGCACAAATCCAAAAGTCGGCTAAGAACGTTCAGTTTCCAGCAGGTTGGATTACTGAATTATATAAGGTAAAAGTGGAAGGCGGTCGTCCAGAGCAGGTGGTGGCTGTTCCCGTGTCTGGCATGTCTTTCGACAAGGATGGGAAATCTTTCCTTTACTACGACCGCAAAGGCAGCGAGAACATTTGGCGCAAACACCACACCTCCTCCGTGGCACGCGATATCGCGTATTACAACGCCAATAAAAAAACTCATACCATCCTGACCAACAATGTGGGTGAGGACCGCGACCCTTGCTACTTACCAGGATACAAGGATATCGTATTCTTAAGCGAACGCAACAACGGCAGCTTCAATGTCTACAAGGCACCCGTCAACGACCTTGAAAAAGTGGAGCAGGTATCACACTTCAAGACGCATCCTGTTCGTTTTCTTTCAGTGAGTAATGACGGCCTATTGTGCTACGGCTACATGGGAGAAATTTACACGCAACACATTGGCAGCGAGCCTCAAAAGGTGAACATTGAGATTGTGAACGACCAAGAAACGGAGCAGTTGGTGAAGCAAGACCTCAAGGGCGCAGGCAACTTTGCGTTGAGCAGCGATGGCAAGATGATTGCCTTTGTTTCGCGCGGCGAGGTTTTCGTCACAGGCGTGGATGAATACCCCACCACCAAACAAATCACACATACTCCGCAGGCCGAGCGCAGCCCATCATTCTCGAAAGATGGTCGCACCTTAGTCTATGCCTCTGAACGCGATGGCTATTGGAACCTCTATCAAGCCACCATCGTGCGCAAGGAAGACTTCAATTTTGCCTATGCCACCTTGATTGATGAGAAACCTTTGTTCCCGAACGACGGCATCGAGCGAAGCAACCCCGACTATTCCCCTGACGGCAAGGAGATTGCTTATATTGAGAATCGTAATATTTTGAAAGTATACAATATAGCCTCTAAGGAAGTGCGCCAAATCACCGATGGCACACAACACTATGGCAGCATAGGTTACGAATGGTCACCCGATGGAAAATGGTTTGCCCTGTCCTTGATTACCCACATGCGCGACCCCTATTCCGATGTTGGCATCGTGTCAGCCAATGGCGACAAGAAAATCTACAACATCACCGAAAGTGCCTACTTCGATGACGACCCACAGTGGGTGTTAGATGGTAACGCAATAATATATAATTCAGATAGATATGGCATGCGTTCCCATGCCTCTTGGGGCAGTCAAAGGGATGCTTTCATCGCTTTCTTGAATCAGGATGCCTACGATAAATTCCGCCTCAACAAGGAAGAATATGCCCTGCTGAAGGAAACCGAAAAGAGCAAGAAGGATGACAAAAAAGAAGAGGCAAAAAAAGACGAAAAGAAAAAGGATAAAAAAGACGAGAAAAAGGAAGAGAAACCTGCTGAAAGCAAGTCAATCGAAGTGGATCTGGAGCACTTGCAGGACCGTGTCATCCGGTTGACACCGATGTCGTCGAATCTTAGCGGCATGGCCTTGTCAAAGGATGGGGAAAAGTTTTATTTCATGACCTCATTTGAGAAAGGCTACGATCTTTGGGAACTCGACGTGCGCGAAAAGTCGATGAAAATTTTGAAGAAGATGGGGCAAGGTGGCGCTTATTTGGCCATGAAGGATGACAATATCTTCCTGCTCTCGGGGGGCAACCTGCAAAAAGTTGACAAGAGCGGTAAATCGACACCTATTAAGTATGATGCCACCATGGAGCTTGACTATGCTGCGGAGCGGGAATACATGTTTAATCACGTCTTTCTGCAAACAGAGAAACGTTTCTTCATGAAAGACCACCACGGCGTAGACTTGGCGATGATGAAAGAAGCCTATCAGCCTTTCCTCGCCCATATCAACAACAATTACGATTTCAGCGAGATGCTGAGCGAAATTTTGGGCGAACTGAATGTGTCGCACACAGGCTCGGGTTACCGTCCTTCGGGCAAGGGTGACGCTACGGCTGAGTTTGGGATCCTCCTTGACCTTGATTACAAAGGTGACGGTCTGAAAATTGCCGAAGTGGTGGAAGGTGGACCTTTCGACAAGAAGAACTCCAATGTGAAAGCAGGAGCCGTTATCCAAAAGATTGACGGCGTGGAAATCACAAAAAACATGGATTATTACCCCCTGCTGAACAACAAGAGTGGCAAAACCGTTTTGGTGACTATTTCCGATGGTGGCAAGACATGGGATGAAACCGTAAAGCCCATCAGTCATGGTGCAATGAACGAACTGCTATATAACCGTTGGGTAAAGCACAATGAGGAAATCGTTGAGAAACTGTCCAAAGGCCGTCTGGGTTATGTCCATATCCGAAGCATGGGTGATGCCAGCTACCGCGACGTGTATTCACAAATTCTTGGCAAATACAACCTCTGTGACGGTATCGTCATCGACACTCGTTTCAACGGTGGTGGCCGTCTGCACGAGGACATTGAAATACTATTTAGCGGCGAAAAGTATCTCGAGCAAGTCATCAATGACAGCGTGGCCTGTGTGATGCCCTCACGACGCTACAACAAGCCCTCTGTGATGCTCATCGGTGAAGCCAACTACAGCAACGCACACGGTACACCGTGGGTTTACAAGTACAAGAAAATGGGTAGTCTTGTGGGTATGCCCGTACCCGGCACTATGTCGAGCGTGACCTGGGAAACCTTGCAAGACTCATCCTTATATTTCGGTTTGCCCGTAGTCGGTTACCGCACCGAGCAAGGCAACTGGTTGGAAAACACCCAGTTGGAACCCGATATCAAGGTGCGCAACACACCCGAGAAGATGGCTGCAGGAGTAGACGAACAACTGGAAGCTGCTGTCAAAGAGCTGCTGAAAGAGGTCGATGCCTTCCACTATTGGGGGAAATAGTTTGCAATAATAGCACAGTTTTTGCGTTTCAACGTATAAACAATCGTTGATGCGCTTTAATATCCTATCAATAGTATTGGCATTGGTTAGTGTTGCGGCTTCAGCACAGTCTGTAATACCAGAGGACGGCCACTATAAGATTAATTATTCGTGGGAATATGACGATGTGAAGTGGTCGTTCTCGATGGGTATTCCTCAGGATGTTTATAGTTTCTATCGGGGGCGGGCACACAATAATGTCGATTTGATGCATTATGCTTTATCGGAGTACGACAGAGACTTTATCAGGGACATTGTGAGTTCATTTCGGAAAGGCGGAGAGAAATGGGGCCTTTCTGACCTGGACAATGTGTTTAATGTAGTCAGTTTCGTCCAATCACTGCAATATGTCAGCGATGATTCATCAAGAGGCGAAGATGAATATGTCCGCTATCCCATTGAGACCTTGGTCGATGGCGTTGGCGACTGCGAAGATATGGTGATTTTGGCTGCTTCGATTCTCTATGAGATGGGCTATAATGTGCTGTTGGTGATGCTGCCCGAACATTTGGCTTTGGCCGTCAAGTATGACAAGAACTTTCCAGGAACTTATTATGAATATGACGGTAGCCGTTATTATTATCTTGAAATGACAAATGCTGGTTGGGATCTCGGCCAAATTCCCAACCAGTATAAGCACCAAACCGTCACTTTGATTCCGTTGGTCAACCGTCCAGTAGTCCATTTGGAGAAAGGCGGTTATCAGTATGCCGCATATTATTCCAATGCGTCCAGCGTTGATTTCGACCTGCAATGCACCATTGAAAATATCGGTCCAGGCAAGACCTCGGGGCTATCCTTGCGCGTCATAGTCAAGCCTGACGAATACTCCAACAACACCATAGTGGAGCAGGTGTTTCCATTGGAGGAACTTCCCGAAGCAAGACGTGCCACTTTCAAAGTGACGCTTCCTGTACCACGGCCTGCGAAAGGTGTATTAGAATTCCGCCTCGAAGGGTTGAATTTCGATTCCGACAAGTTGATTATTGAAAACGTAAAGCTGGAGTAGACAATAATCTGATTATTCCACTACCACCTCATCCATAAAAATCCAGGAGTCGTAACCTGCGCCTGGACAACCCTCAGGCAGTTTTCCAGGGTTCTTCACAACGATGCGAAGCAGACGGGTGGAAATCGGGATTTCAAAACGCTCGCGGAAGGTGAAATTGCCCTCGCTGGTCACTTCGGTGGTAAGGGGGAAAGTGCCGCGCAGGGTGTAGTCTTTCCCGTTGTAGGAGCCGTAAACTTGTATCGTGTCGGGGCGTAGAATCCAGTCGTGAGCGTTCACCAAGAAGCCAATATTCAGCGTATTGACTTTCGTCGATTTGCCCAAGTCGATTTCGATGTCGGCATCCGTGCCGTAGAAGCCCTGCCAACGGCCGTCCTTGTAGTCGTCGCTGCCGAGGCTACCGTCAAGGAGGGCATTGTCGCCGCCGCCTGAGTATTCGGGACGGTAGTTACCTGCAGGACTGTTCAACTGTTTCAATCGTCCCATCGCTTTGTGGTAACAAAAATAACGCTCTGCGCAAGTCGGTTCGCCCACCTCATTGAAGCAAGCCGCCTTCACGAGGCAAGGCCGCTCCAAAACGATGGGGCTTTGATAGATGGAATCGTTTGACGTAACTTCTTTTCCATCAAGGGTGTAATGGATTTCCTTGTCACTGAAAATGGTTTTCAAAGCAACGGCGGCATGGCCTTTCTCGTTGGTTATGGTTTCTATAAACGGAAGATACTCAAGTTGCTGCAATTCTCGAGCAATGTCATCATATTTCTTCATATTGACATCCAACCAATACGGGCGACTCTCGAGGTTCCACACTTTGACATATTCTTTCTTTAATTGATGAAGGTGCCACAACAATCCATTTATCATGTGTTGACTGAAATCGATGTTTTCCTCTGTTGGATCATTGTATGTTTTGTATAATTGACAACGTGCAATATTGCGGAGGGCACACCATTTCATTCGCATAATCGAATAGATGGCATTGTCTATCATGTCCCTGTTTTTTTTGACTTTTTCGACCGCACCCCATTCAATTAGTTCTAAATGATCCAGCCTTTCAAAAAGTAATTGGTTGGCCATCTTAGTGGAATCTGTTATTTGAGATGGGTAAAAAGGAGTGATATGTTCAGTCAATGCGCTAAACTTACCGATGTCGTCAATTTTGGAGATTTCGGAGATGCTGTCAAGATAATTGATTAATGAGTCAGAGGTGCTTCCAAAGAAATGGTTGGCAAAGTTGGCTTCAGTGTAGCGTTCATCGGTGGAAATCGCATTCCAGCTCATCTCTGCGCCCAAGGCAAGACCATACAAGGCACTGTTAATCAACGACTCGCCAAAATCATCCCAGCAAGTATTGATAACACCCAAAGCACCGTTTTTGTATCCGTCACGGCAAAGGTTTGTAATGTTTGGCTCAAACTCATAGTGCTTAGGCCAAACGCGTTCCGAAAGGCTCACTCCAGGCGCGACAAAGAACTTGTGCCCCGAATTGGCATAGGGCTTAAGAAAACTGTTGAAGTCGTCTATGCCTACATAGCTCCAAGCAATGAGGAAGATGTCCTTGTCTAAATGTTCCAGGATTTCAGGGTGCTGGTCGGCAATGTCGCCCCACATCATCACGCGCTTGCGATAGGGACGAAGCATCCGATTGACGCGGTTAATATGTTGGTAATAAACCTTTTCTGCTCCAATGGAATCAACGTATGCTTTAGCGTAGCCTTGTCCAAGGCTCTCGGTCTCGTCGCAGTTGATGTTGAAATACGGCGACTTGTAGGCTCTTGCCACCTCGCGCAAATGGTCTTCGAGAAACTTGTAGGTTTCCTCCTTGGCGGGGTTGAGGTTCCATTTCGTGTCGGCCAAATGGCTGTAAAACGGGTTGCACAAAATCTCCTCGAAATGCCCAAAACATTGCTGGTTTCCGATGATTTGGATATGATATGGCTTACAAAACTCCTCCAATTCCCTGATTTCCTCGGCAGTGATAGCGTCGGTGGGAGCAATGTCGGGGTGGCATTGGGTCTTGAAGGTGTGCTCTGTGTAGAGTGAGAACGCATTGAGCTTACACTCAGCCATTTGCGGGATGAGGCGTTTCAAATAGTCCATACTGACGATGGGGCCACGGCTGATGTCGTCTTGCCAAGCGCGAATTTTGAAATTGGGCCAGTCGGTAATGGTCATGCAAGGCAGCGTGATTTCGCCGCACTTGCTTTGCAGGAAGGCGTATCGGTAGAGTTGCTTCAGGCTTTGCGTGGCGTAGAAAAGTCCCGTGTTGGTTGTGGCTTCCATCCTCACAAAGTTGCGGTTGATAGTCAGGCGGTAGGCTTGGTCCTCGTTTTCGCTGATACCGAGGTGGTCGGTCTTGATGAGCTCGATGAAGTGCTTGCCCTTGATGACTCCACGCGAAAACAGCACTTTTTTGCCACTGATTTGGTCCAAGTCATTGCGAAACATTGTGATGATTTGGCTAATTTCCACATCGGATGCATCATAGGTGAGGACGACATTCTCGTCCCAAGCGAAGTAACCGTCTGAAGTTTCGACTTGCTGCGGGGTAGGGAGAATATGAATATTTTGTGCTAATACGCTAATTGTCAAAAAGACACAAAGAAAAAATGCAGTCAACTTTTTCATGATGGATGAATTTTGGCAAAAGTAAAAAAGAAAACGTTATCGCGCAAGTCAATACTTGTTGAAGCGCGAGCCCCAACTGTAAGACAATTGCAAGGTCAGATAGAACCAGGGATTGCGTTGTCCATCCATGATAAGAACGCCCATAGGAAAACCTTCAGCGACGGCTTTCAAGTTAATTGAACGCACACGAGTACGTGAATTACCGAAATCGAAACTGATGCCTAACGAAGCGTGTGCACCTGGCGAGAATTTCAGCTGGTTGAAACCTTTGAAAAACGGAGCTCTGCCAATGATTTCAACCCAATTATCTTTCTGATCAAAAGTTTGTTCCTCAACAACTTCGTCATAGCCTACGCTGGTAGGATAAAACACAAGCACGTAGTAATAATAAGGCTTCAGCAAGGCTACAGATGCACCTATTTCATAGTTCCAACGCGTTTCCACACCGCCCCAATAAGGCTTTCCGAAGATGCGCTGATCGGCACCATAACCGACACGCAAAACGAAAGCGGCATTGAGTTTGCCATAAATGTAAGGGCTTGTATAATAAGTTGAAACATTGACAGTCTTGATTTCTTTCGTGGAATGCAGGGATGCCAGTTCAACCTCCCAAAACGTTGTACGTTTGATGTTCTTGATACGCCCGATTCTGAATCCAGCAGCAAAACCTTGCGAATGGATGGCAACATGAGTGGTGTTTTGCCGCTCATAAATGATACGTTCTTCAATGGGCTTGTCGTCTTCTGACTGAATGTCAATTTCTTGGGCAGGCAACAAAAATGCACACGCTCCAAAAAGCATGAGCATGACAATGCGCAATACCGGTCTCAAGCGAGCATTCATGGCCCCTGACACCTTAATTATTAATAGCGCGTCTCTTTCACGTATTTTTGCGACTCACCATAGGCAGGGCAAGTAGAGTTTGACCTGCAAGAGGACATGATGATGCCTGATACAAAGGCAATTAACAATGCGATGACAACTCTTCTCTTCATTTTGTTGATATTTAGTTTGCAAATTAACGGAATTTTATTGGAATTATTACACTATCTTTGCGGAAAAATTTGAATTATGCCTGTTAGAAAGCCCGATATCGATGAAAGCTGGTACCGTGTGTTGCAACCGCAATTTGATGCGCCCTATTTCTCGGACCTAAAGACATTCCTCGTCAGCGAGAAAAGGCAATATACCGTTTATCCGCCCGGTCCGTTGATTTTCAACGCTTTTAATCTTACACCTTTCGACAAGGTGAAAGTGGTCATTTTGGGTCAAGACCCATATCATGGTCCAATGCAAGCACATGGGCTGTCTTTTTCTGTGCCTGATGGGGTTCCGTTTCCTCCCAGTTTGAATAACATTTTCAAGGAACTACACGACGACCTTGGTATCGTCATCCCTCGTTCAGGCAACCTCGAAAAATGGGCACGTGAAGGTGTGCTGCTGCTCAACGCATCATTGACAGTGCGTGCCGGTCAGGCTGCCTCACATTCACATCACGGATGGGAACAGTTCACCGATGCAGCTATACGGGCACTATCAGAGCAAAGAGAGCATATCGTTTTCATCCTGTGGGGCAATTACGCCATTGCCAAACAAAGCCTCATCGATTCCAACAAGCACTTGATCCTCAAATCAGTACATCCCTCTCCCCTATCGGCAAGCCGTGGATTCTTCGGTTGCCATCATTTCTCAAAAGCGAATCATTATTTGAAAAACAACGGTATTACACCAATTGACTGGAGCCTATGAAACAAATTGTATTTGCCACCAACAACAAGAACAAACTGCGCGAGATGCGCGAAATCATGGAAGGCCTTTACAAGGTCTTGAGTCTCGACGACATCGGATGTCACGAGGAAATCATTGAGGATGCCGACACCATTGAAGGCAATGCCAAAATTAAAGCTGATTTTGTCACCCAAAAGTACCATGTTGACTGTTTCGCTGATGACACAGGGCTTGAGGTAGAGGCTCTCGAAGGCGCGCCAGGCGTATATTCAGCACGTTATGCAGGAGAGCATTGCTCCTATCAAGACAACGTGGACAAAATGTTGGCCGCCATGAAAGGGAAGACCAACCGGAAGGCAGCGTTCAGAACGATAATAGCCTTGAACCTCAATGGAGAATCGCATTATTTCGAAGGCCGATGCGACGGGCAAATTAGCGAGACGCAGCGCGGCAACGAAGGTTTTGGCTACGACCCCATCTTCCAACCTGACGGCTACACTCAAACCTTTGCCGAGCTGGGACATGAGGTGAAAAACGCTATCAGTCACCGAGGCAGAGCTACACAAAAACTGATTGCCTTCCTCAAAGAAGAGACATTAAAAGAATAGAGGTCTACAATTATGATTTTTCTTCATAACAATCACGCAAGAAGTTGTGTTTAAGAATCTCTGAAATCTTCATCAACTGATCAAGATCAATACTCTTGCGATTAAATAACTTGTAGATATTTGATTTCTCACAACAAATATTCTCGGCAAGCCAATTGACCGTACGGCCTTGTTTACGCATTTCAAAGCGAATCATTTCGCCCACATGAACGTCCTTCATCTTAAAATTACCTTGCATAGCATCGTTTTTTAATTAGGCCACAAAAGTAGCTCAACAGCAAAAAACAGCAAAAAAACCAAAAAAGAAAAACAATAAAAACTAATCAAATATTGATAAATAAAAATATTGTTTATCTGTAATTTACAAAAAAATCAAAAAAAATCAAACATAAAATCAAAGTTTGATTAAAAACAAAAAATCATGCGTATATATCAGAGGACCAATCTTTTAGTAAACCATTCAAAACAAACTGCAAATTCGACTTATTGTCGAAAATCTCATGCAATTTGAGTGACCGGGTCCATACGGCCTGATAAGTTTTGCCCATCAAGGCGGCAGCCTGGACCTCGCTTACGCCAAGGATATACATGCAGCAATACACAACGTCAGAGCGTTTCAACCGAGGATACTTCTCGATAATCCTAACCGAAAATTTCGGGAATACTGCGTCAACAGCATTGACAAGTGCCGACATCTGGTTTTCAGACAACACCATCTCAGGGTAGGATACTCCAGCTTTCACATTGGCATTTTTCACCATAAGCACTCGTTTGCAGATGGGCATTTCCATCAAGGTCTCCACTTTTTTTTCGAAGGGAAGGTGTTGGAATTCAGGGTTGCTGATGACTTGATTGAGTTTGATTTCCAAAGTCTTGATCTGTTCCTCCTTGCTCCTCGACACCTGTCTGGCCGACTCAATCTCACCCTCCAATGATGCAGTGATTCGGGCATGATTGGCTATTTCCAGCTGATGGCGTTTCGCCCTGCTATGGATAAAAACACTATCTACAGCTATAATAAAGGACAATAATACGATAATCAAAACAATAAAGAAGAGTTCATCTTTATTGCGAGCATCCTTAGTATTAGACTTGTATTCCTCATATAGAGTCACCAAATGGGACTTCTCTCCACTACGAAGCACTTGTTCCGAGTAAAAATCAGCCAACAACTTTCCATAATGGGCTGTTTTTTCAGTATCACCCAAGAGAGAAGCCAACTCGATAATACGGCAATATGCTTTGGTGGTCTGACGCGCCAACAAAGGATAACTCTGCTCGTAATGATACAAGGACGAATCATACTGCTGAAGGTCATAATAAACGAATCCCAGACCGAAATGCAGCCTATGGGTTCTCCAAGTATTATCAGAATTATCCAATGCTTCGAGCAGCAAGGTCTTGGAGCCTTCGCTATCACCCATGCTCGAAAGGGTGATGCTTCGGTGCAACACACTATTGAATTTCAATAATTCATTGTCTATGTTGAAGAGGTGATAAATGCTGTCAGCAGCCTTATAATACTTCACAGCAGTCAAACGGTTCTCCTGAGCCAGATAGATGTCGCCCATCAGTTCGTAGTTAGAGGCGACACCGTCCCAATACGCCTCTTTTTCAAAGCATTCGTTTGACTGTTCAAGACATTCAACGGCCACATCCCAAGTGTTATAACCATAGAGAAACTCAGCCAAATGGTCATATATTATTCCTGTAAAATGCTCATATTCAGAAAAACCTCCAGAAAAACGAATCACCCTGCGCTTTCTGCTCAATCCATCGGTAATCCACAGCGACTGCAAATAGTTAGAAAAAGATTGTTCACTCGCTCCTTCAAGACGTTCCTCGATGAAGGACTTGTAATAAATCGAACGAGCATATTGGAAAGTCAAAAACTTATTATTGCGGTAGGCTTTCAGGGAATGGATGGAGTCGTAAAAGCGATAGGCATCCTGCATAAGATGTAGTGCACTATCGGGCTGACAATCCATCAGTTCATATATCTCGTCAATAACAGGCATGTCGTCTGACAAGGTCTCAAACGTAGACTTCCGGTGACAGCCCAAAGCCGACACCAACACGAAAGTCAAAACAAAGAGCGTTCCGCGTTTCATCATGCCGTCAATCAACACTTCTGTCCTTCATACTGCTGCACTTCATCGTACTTATATACCAACTCAACACCCACGGTTCGGAACATCTCCTCGGTCTCAGCACCGTCATGATAGCGACGTTCGCACACCACCCGCACAATTCCACAGTTGATGATAAGCATGGCACAGGTGCGACAGGGTGTCATACGACAATATAAGGTACTACCGTCCAATGCAATACCGCGCCGTGCGGCCTGACAGATAGCGTTCTGTTCAGCATGGACTGTGCGTACACAATGTTGGGTAACGCTGCCGTCCTCATGGATAGTCTTGCGGAACAGATGCCCCACATCGTCGCAATGCGGCAGCCCTTTGGGCGAACCGACATATCCCGTTACCAGGATTTGTTTATCCTTAACGATGACACAGCCGCTGCGTCCACGGTTGCAGGTGGCTCGCTCCGAGACCGTGTCAGCAAGGTTGAGGAAATAGTCGTCCCACGACGGGCGAACATGCAACTGTCTCAAGACCTTTTCCACCTGTTCCTGAAGTTCAGGGATGCTGCCATTGTTGGTCAACACGAAATCGGCCTCCTTGATGCAGGCACCAAGATTCTGCTTGTTAGGGTCGGTAGCGGTCATTTCGCGTTCCTCATTGGCCACGAAGGTCTCAAAATCAATATGGTCGGTCTCAGAGCCACGCAGATATGCACGGTCATAACGAATTCTTCTGTCAGCATCGATAGCAAACAAGTAAAACTCGCCTTTCTCTCGCAGCGAATGAATCTCACCTGGGGTACGTATACTTTCAATGATAGCATTTTTACCTTCAGCTTTGGCACGCTCATAGAGCTGGTCGGTGATGTAGCTCGGGCAATGTGCAGCACGCAAATCGTTACCAACCAGGGTCAGCGTGTCGCGGTTCACTTCGAGACCGCGGCGCTGGCATTCTTCGGAGATATAAGCCCGCACTGAATAGTGCACGAAGCCTTTGTCCTTGACAAGATAGTCGACGATAGTCCCTTTGCCCGCACCCAGAGTGCCTGTAATTCCAATGATGATCATATCAGTTGTCAGTTTAGATTTGTTCAGTTATTTATTTGTTTTGTTGGTCTTTGATTTCGTTAACCCATTTAATAATTTGAACAGGTTTGAAGTTTTCAATCCCTTCCAGCAGCATCTTCGGGTCGTCACTGACGATGATATTGCTGGAGTGTTCACTATGAATAAAGCCCTCCTTGGTAGCACGAGCAAGGAAATGAACGATGTCGTCATAGTATCCGTTCACATTAAAGAGCGCGACAGGTTTGTCGAAGACACGCAACTGACTGAGAACTATCACCTCGAAAAGCTCGTCCATAGTACCAACACCGCCTGGCATGGCAATGAAAGCATCAGCCATGTCTTCCAAGATTTTCTTGCGTTCCGACATGGTCTCAACCACAATCAGCTCATCGATTTCGGGATGTCCCACACGCATGTCTAAAAGATGCTGTGTGATGGTACCCAGCACTTTGCAATGGCGTGCCATCATCACATCAGCAATGACTTTCATCAAGCCCACATTGCCGCCACCATAAAGCAGTTCACAGTTGTTGTCGGCCAAAACGTGGCCCAATTCAGCCGCTTTTTCCCGATAAATCGGGTCGAAGCCCATGCTGCTGCCACAAAAAATGCAAATTTTCTTCATCGCTGGAATTTTTTGCAAAGGTAGTATTTTTTATATTTGCAGCCCAAAAAGTTATATTATGAGTCGAAATATTGGCATATTAGGCGCAATGGCGCAGGAAATTGATGAAGTAAAAGCATTGCTAACAGAGAAAACCATCGTTAAAATCGCGAAACGTGAATTCGTGGTAGGCAAAATCAACAATGTGCGTTGCGTGGTGGCTTTCTCAAAATGGGGCAAGGTTGCCGCCTCGATTACAGCGACCTTATTAATACAGGAGTTTGGCATCACCGACCTGTTTTTCATTGGTACGGCCGGAGCTTTGGCCGACGGCCTCAAGGTGGGCGACATCGTAGTTTCAAAACGCCTCGTCCAGCATGACTTGGACGCCCGTCCCATCATCTCGCGATTCGAATTGCCCTTGCTGAACCGCATCTATATCAACAGCGACGACGAACTGACCAAGTTGGCGGGCAATGCCATCACCAAACTTATTAATAAAGGTGTGGAAAATATAGTCGGAAAAGAAACCGCAAAAGAATTTAACCTTGCCCCCACCCTGCATTTTGGCGATATTGCCAGTGGTGACCAATTCATCAACAGCAACGAAAAACGCGAAGAAATTCTCTCCTTGCTGCCTGAAGTTCAATGTGTTGAAATGGAAGGTGCCGCGGTGGCACAGGTCTGTTTTGAGTTTTGTATACCCTTCACCGTCATCCGAACCATCAGCGATACGGCCAATCACAATGCCAGCGTGGACTTCGGCAGGTTCATAAATGAGGTGGCCAACGTATACTCCAGAGCCATTGTAACCGAAATCATCCACGAATTTTGACCTCTTTTATTGCAGTAAGGAAAAAAGCCGTATATTTGCGCCCAAATCGCAACTCTCCAACAGAGTTCAAACACCATTTGAAGAATGTCAGAAAACAACGTTTCCAATATCCACTCGGAAGACTATGCCGACATCAAGCCGCTGTATGAGTCACACTACGGCAACAGTCGTGTCTTCACTGCCCAATACAACGGCAGGAAAGTGGTTATCAAGGCATTGAAAGAGCAATACGCCAACGATTCGCGCTGTCGTGCCAAGCTCCACGAAGAATACGACATGACGAGTCTTTTGGACAACCGTTTCATCCGCAAGGTCATTGATTTCGTCAACATAGAAGGTTTAGGCGACTGCATCGTGCTTGAATACATCGAGGGCAAGTCATTGGCTGAGCACGTGCGTGTCGGCACTCTTTCAGAGAAACAGGTCAAGAGCGTGCTCATTGACGTATGCGACGCACTGTCATACATGCACCGCAACCAGATAGTGCACGGCAACTTGAAGCCCGAGAACATCATCATCACCGCCAACGACAGTCGCGCCAAACTCATCGACATTGGCGTTCCGAAGACCGAGCAAGATGCCGACCGCGAACTGCTCATCAAGGAGATGGCTTTTGTGGCACCTGAGATTATCAAAGGCGAGGATTACGACTCGCGTGCCGACATCTACTCGTTGGGAAAAATCATGGAGTTCTTTAACGAGCGCAACATCTCAAAGCAGTTCAATGCAGTGGCTACCCACTGTACCCAGTTCTCGAAGGAACAGCGTTACGACAGCATTTCGGAGGTACGTTCTGCCATCGCCAAGGGGCATCCTATTGTGAAAATCATCATTGCCGTAGCAGCGGTAGTCTTGATAGCCTTATTGGCAGCCATTTATATCCCGAAGATTAAGACCAATATGGAAAAAGAGCGCGCAGAACGTATGGCCAAGGATTTCGAAAGGGAAGTCAGCAACATGCAAAATGAACTGCCCTCACTATGCGAAAAATACCAACTAAAATCGCTCAACGAGCCCATCAATTTCAGCTGGGCCGACGACAGTCTGCGTTATGTGTCGAGCCTCACGCCTTATTTCAGCTCCGATGAATACAAGAGCCAAGCCATGAAAGCTTTGGAAAGCCAACGCGAAGCCATCGAGGAAAGCCGTCGCGCTGACTTTGACAAACTGCTCGTCAGCGAGTTCAAGCAAGCTACCGACAGTGTTGCCTTGCAACTGAAGACAGCATTGCCTGACCCCACCGAAGACCAACTCCTCATCATGGCCGGCAAATGGTACAACCAAATAAAATAATCGCGGCAAAACGGAGTTATTGAAAAAAACGACAACCCAGTGCGAAGAAAGAACTACCTCATATTATTTTTTGCGACAGTGCTGTTCCTCTGCGGCGGATGTTCCACCAAGAAGAACACGCTGACGCGCCGTATGTTCCACAACCTGACCAGCCACTACAATGTGTACTGGAATGGTGAGCAGAGTCTAATCGAGGGAGACCAACAATTAAAAACCAGCGTAAAAGACGATTTTTCACAAGTTTTACGTGTCTATAATTATGGCACTCAACAAGACGGCATGTCTTTGAACTCAAAAATGGACCGTGCCCTGGAGAAGACCTCCATCTGCGTTCAGAAGCACTCGATGCGATTCGGCAGCCGTGAACGCGTGAGATGGATTGACGATGCCTACCTCGTGATGGGCAAAGCTCACTTCTACAAGCACGATTACATCCCTGCCCGTCGCACTTTCGACTTCGTCGCCACTGAGTACAGTTACAACGACATTGCTTATGTTGCCAACCTTTGGCTTATCAAGACCTTCATCCAGACAGAGCAATATCCACGCGCCATCGCCACCATTGAGCAATTACAAGCCAAGACAGCAGGTCTCAACAAGTTGCCCAAGGAGCTGACGCGCAATATGGATTTCACTATTGCCGACTATTACATCGCCACAAAAGACTATACCAGTGCGATGAAATATCTCCAAAGCGGCCTACTTTACAACAAAGACCGCGATACCCGCACACGCGCGATGTTCATTTTGGGACAAATCTACATGCGGCAAGGCGATTCCGACCGCGCCATCGCCCAATTCAAAAAAGTCATCAAGCGCAACCCTGCTTACGAGATGACCTTTGAGTCGCGAATGAACATGGCTAAAATGGGCTCTGCCGACAATGCTGCTGAACTCTACAAGATGCTGAACAAGATGCTCCGTGACCCGAACAACGAAGATTATTGCGACCGTATCTACTATGCCATGGCTGAGTTGGCGTTGCGCGAAGGTGATGAAAACAAAGCGTTGCGTTACCTCCGCAAGTCGGTGGCCGCCTTTAAGGACAACCGCATCCAACGCGCACAGTCATCTCTGAAAGCCGCCTCCATGTATTTCGCCCGCAACGAATATGAGCTTTCACAAGCATACTACGACACGGCGGTCAACAGCATGACTCGCGAAACACCTGGCTACGACAGCATCCTCAACATCTCGCAGACCTTGAACGAATTAGTAATGTATGCCAACACCGTTCACGACCAAGACAGTCTGCTGCGTGTGGCCGCTATGGATTCCGTCAGCCGCAACACACTCATTGATCACATCATAGCCCAAGTCATCGAACAAGAGGAACGTCAGAAAGCACAACAAGAATACGAGGAGCAACTTGCTTTGATGGGTGCTGCCACGGGCGATGCCCCAAAGGTCTCTGAACCTACTTCAAGCAGCGGATCATCGTGGTATTTCTACAACCCGACTGCAATAAGCAAGGGCTTCACGGAATTCACCCGCAAGTGGGGCATGCGCAAAAACGAAGACAATTGGCGCATCAGCGACAAACAGAGCATGAGTGCATTCTTAAACGGCGAGAACAACAATGAAGAAATAACCGAGGCCAAAAATGCCAAAGCCAAGCAGGACTCACTCAATGCCACCTATACCGACCATGACCGTGGCTACTATCTGCGCGACCTGCCCTTCGAGCCTGAACAAAAAGAAGTTTGCGACTCTCTTATCGCTGACGGACTATACAACTTAGGCTTCCTCTACATGGATCGCCTCAACGACCTTCCTCGCAGTATCGAGTCATACAAAGAGTTGGATGCACGCTATCCCAACAACGAAAAGGAACTACCCTGCTGGTATGCCCTTTACAAAATGTACAAAGACCTCAACGACGAGGACAACTCTTTGGTTTACAAAAATAAAATCCTCGACAAATACCCCACTTCAAGTTACGCCCAATTCATTAATGACCCCCAATACTTCAAAAAACTGCAAGAGAAGGAAAAGGAGTCGTCAGACTTCTACAGCAAGACTTACGATGCTTTCGAACAAGGCCAATACTATCGAGTGAAAATCAATACGGAGCGGGCGCTGCAACTCTACGAAGCTGACACTGCCATGCTACCTCGCTTCGCTTTCCTACATGCTGTTGCCAGCGGGCGTCTCACCTCAGTCGACACGATGGCTTTCGAATTATACCGCCTCGTGCGAGCTTATCCCAACCACAGCATCACACCCTTTGCACAACAAGTATTGGAACAAATCAACGACGAATACCATATCGGCCTTGTGCTGAACGACATCAACAGCAAAGAAGGTGGTGATGAACCTGAAGTGAAGAAAGCCACTCCTTACTTGCTCAATCCCAATTCCGAACATTTCGTGATGATTGTGTGCAATACCAAGAACGTTCGCGTCGAACCGCTTAAGGTCCGTATCAGCGACTTCAACAAGCGCGAGTATCGCATCCGCTCATTCAACATCAAAAACGTTATTCTTGACGACAATCGCACCGTCATCACCATCGGCAATTTCGATAATCAAAAACAGGCCGAAGACTACATCACTTCCATGTTCCTTAACGACTATGTCTTTGGCGGCATCGACAAGCAGCACTATACCATTATACCTATCTCGGGTACCAATTATCCCATCTTCTACCAAGCGAAAGACATGGAAGAATATGAACAATTCCTCAAATCCAACCTTAAGTAAAATATAAATATATGAAAGTCATGGAATCACCAGTACGCAACCTCATAGGCACGGGCACCGTGATTAAGGGCGACATCGAATCAAACGGCGACATCCGCATCGATGGCCAGCTCATTGGTTCCCTCAAGTCGAACGGCAAAGTCGTAATCGGCCAAACCGGTGTGTTTGAAGGCGACCTCAACTGCAAGCAAGCTGAAATAGCCGGCAACGTCAAAGGCATCATCGCCACCGAAGAGCTGACTGCGCTGAAAGCCACCTCAAGGGTTGAAGTAGACCTAAGCACCAAGCAACTCCTTATCGAAGTCGGTGCCCAATTCACCGGCAAATGCGTCATGGGTCAGCAATCCACCGTTGCCATGCCCAAGCAAAAAATCGGCTAACAATGACAGAAGACAAGCTGAAACGTTTCGGCTATAAAATTACCGAAGAATTCGATCCTGAGACGACGGCCAAGTTGCAGGAGCATTATAAGGCTATCTTAGAGCTTTTAGGTGAAGACTCGCAGCGAGAGGGCTTGCTGAAGACACCATATCGCATGGCCCGTTCGATGCAGTTTCTCACCCAAGGCTATGCCCAGGATCCAATGGAAATCCTGCTCTCGGCCAAATTCAAGGAAGACTACCGCCAAATGGTCATCGTCAAGGACATTGAGGTATATTCGCTATGCGAGCATCATCTCATCCCATTCATCGGCAAGGCTCATGTGGGTTACATCCCCAACGGCTACATCACCGGATTGAGCAAGATAGCCCGCGTAGTGGAGGCATACTCACGACGTCTGCAGGTACAAGAGCGCTTGACAACACAAATCAAGAACGCCATCAACGAAGCCCTGCACCCGCTTGGTGTTGCAGTCGTCATTGAGGCCAAACACCTTTGCATGTCAATGCGTGGCGTACAGAAACAAGGTGCCGTCACCACCACCAGCGATTTTATTGGTGCTTTCGAACGCGAGTCGACACGAGAGGAATTCTTCCAACTGATAGGATCCAACCTACATTAACCGTTAAATATTAAATCATTATGATTAAAGCATACGTTTTCCCCGGACAAGGGGCTCAATTTGTGGGAATGGGCAAAGACTTGTACGACAAGTCGCCAAAAGCGAAAGACATGTTCAAGAAAGCCAACAACATCTTGAAGTTCAAAATTACCGATGTCATGTTTGAAGGCACCGCTGAAGACTTGCGTCAGACTAAGGTCACACAACCAGCCATCTTCCTTCACTCGGTCATCCTCGCCTCACTGCTTGAGGACTTCGACCCCACTATGGTTGCCGGCCATTCTTTGGGTGAGTTTTCTGCCTTGGTTGCCAGCAAGGTTTTAGGCTTTGAAGATGGACTGCGCTTGGTGAGCAAACGTGCTATGGCCATGCAGAAGGCCTGCGAGGCCCAGCCTGGCACGATGGCTGCCATCATCGGAGCCGAAGACGCACTGATTGAAAATGTCTGCGCCGCCATCAAGGACACGGTGGTGGTTCCCGCCAACTACAATTGCCCTGGACAGCTGGTCATTTCAGGTTCAGTGGAAGGTGTGGCTGCCGCTTCCGAGAAGCTAAAGGAAGCAGGAGCCAAGCGTGTGCTTCCGCTCAGCGTAGGTGGCGCATTCCATAGCCCCCTGATGGAGCCGGCTCGCGTTGAACTGGCTGAAGCCATCAATGAAACCACCTTTAACCAAGGCATCTGCCCCATCTATCAAAACGTCACAGGACAGTCGGTCAACGACCCAGAGATCATCAAGAAAAACCTTATCGCCCAGCTGACCTCACCAGTGCTTTGGACACAGACCATGAGCAACATCCTATCCACAGGTGTTCGCAGTGTCATAGAAGTAGGTCCCGGCACGGTGCTGCAAGGTCTGTTCCGCAAGATGGACCGCAACCTTGAGCTGTCAAGCGCAACAGTCTGATTCACATTCAGCATTTATGGATAGAGAAAGGAACAGCGGATTCAACCTTTTCCTCTTATTGGCGGCAGGAATCTGCCTTGGCTTGGTTTTCAACAAAACCGCTCAAGGCTTAAAGAAAGAGGTACCCGTCAGCGAATTCAGTAAGTTCGACGAGGTAATGTGGTATGTCAATAAGCAATACGTTGATACTATTGACAGCCAGCAGCTTGAAGATGAAGCTATCGCTGCGATGATTGAGGAACTTGACCCCCATAGCATATATATATCACAAGACGAATTCAATACCGTCAACGACCCGCTCTTGGGAAGTTTTGAGGGCATTGGTGTGCAATTTCGAATAGAGAATGACACTATTGCCATCGTAAGCGTCATCAAAGGAGGTCCTTCTGAGAAGGTAGGCATCATGGCAGGAGACCGTATCGTCAAAATCAACGACTCGCTTGTAGCCAGCTCCAAACTCAAGAACGAAGATGTCATGCGCTTGCTGAAGGGGCCGAAAGGCACAAAAGTGAAAGCAGGCATTTACCGCCGTGGTGTTGAGGGTTTGATGGATTTCACCATCACACGCGATGTCATCCCTACGTATAGCGTCGACATTGCCTATATGCTTGACAAAGAGATTGGTTTCTTGAAACTCAGCAAATTTTCCGCCACCACCTACGATGAATTCAAACGCGGCATCCGCAAGCTCCAGTCACAAGGCATGAAAAAACTCATCTTCGACCTGCGTGGCAATTCGGGTGGCTACCTCAATGCTGCCGTCGACATCGCTGATGAATTCCTTCCCAAAGGGAGCATGATTGTCTACACTGAGGGCCGCAACCGTCCGCGCCGTGACATGAAAGCCCGCCGCCGTGGTATACTGGAGAGCATTCCCGTTGTAGTGCTTATCGACAGCGAGTCGGCCAGCGCAAGCGAGATTGTGGCTGGTGCCTTACAAGACAATGACCGCGGCACCATCATCGGACGCCGTTCCTTTGGCAAAGGCCTTGTGCAAGAGCAAATCATGCTTAGTGACAACTCCGCCATCCGCCTGACCGTAGCACGTTACCACACCCCCACAGGCCGCTCTATCCAAAAGCCTTATGACAGCGACCGGGAAAAATACATCTACGAGTCGTATGAGCGATACACAAACGGCGAACTGTTCAGCGAAGACAGCATCCACTTTGTCGATTCCCTAAAATACACCACACCCAAAGGCAAGACTGTATATGGCGGCGGAGGCATCATGCCCGACATCTATGTGCCTTTGGTGAACGACAGCACCGAATATTATTTCAACCGTATTGTAAACCTTGGACTGCTCTACCAATACGCCTTTGATTACACCGACCGCCACCGCCAAGAACTTGGACGGTACAAGACCGTTGAAGCATTCAGCAAGTCATTCCACGTGACTGATGCCATGTTCAACGAATTGGTGAAACGGGCTGAAGAAAAAGGCATCAAAGGCACCGACGAGCAAAAGCAAGTGGCCCGCCGCGAGACCAACACTTTGCTCAAGGCCTACATTGCCCGCGACCTCTTCGATGATGAAGGCTTCTACCCTATCTATGCCCCTATGGATGAAATATTGCAGCGGGCAATAGAGGAGTTGAAGAAATAAAAGCAAATATAGTTTTTTTGACAAAAGGATTATTCGTAATGCCTAATCCTAACCTCAATCCCATTGGCTTCAAGTTGTGACGGGATGCCACTGACATCAGTCTGCCCATAATGATAAGGGAACAGCACCTTCGGCATAACCAAGCGAGCCGCATTGACAAGTTGCTCAACAGTCATCGTATAGGGCTGGTTGCAGGGCAAAAAAGCAACGTCAATATCCTTGATGTCAGCCATTTCGGGAATATCTTCTGTATCTCCAGCGATATAGATTCTCAATCCGTCGAGAGTGAGAATGAAGCCGTTATCTCTCCCTTGGGGATGGAAGTTCTGGTGCCCTTCTGTGGTGTTATATGCAGGGACGGCCTCAACGGTAAAGTCTTCAGCAAGTTGAAGAGCATCGCCATTGGTCATCACGGTGCCATAACCAAGCATATCAACGCAACGTTGGTTGGTAATCAGTTGAGTATGGTCGCCTGTCAGCAGCTTAATCGCAGCGGTATCAAGATGGTCGAAATGCTCGTGAGTAATGAAAATGTAATCGGCTTTAGGCATAGCAGCGTAGTCTATGGTTTTCTCTCCCAATTTGGCTACAGGGTCAATCTCTATTTCGGTGCCATCAAATTCGATACGCATAGTGGCATGAACAAGCGCGTGTATTTTAACCGTTTTCCCGCTTTGAGTGGTAAAGCTATCGACTTCGTATGCGCTCTCGTTCTTCACAACAGGCTTACCCGCATTGATCCACGCCATAATGCCACCCTCCAGATTCACGACCTTATAACCCTCTTTGACAAGCATCCCGGCAACATTAGCAGAGCGTCGTCCACTTCTGCAATACACCGCAATAGTCTTGTCGGCAGGCAAGGATGATTTCGCTTCATCTATAAATCCATCTTGCTTCATGTCGATGTTGATGGCGTTCTGAATATGGCCATCCTTGAACTCTTCTGCGGTCCTTACATCAAGCAGAACAACGTCTTGATCTTCAATACGTGATGCAAAAGCATTGACATCCATGTTTTGATAACCATGTTGACCACAGGCGGCCAATCCTAATAAAGCAAGTAAACTGGTAATAATCTTTTTCATAGTTTCACTTTGTTTGAGGCGGTAAAGATAGGAAAAAATATTGTCGCCAACATAAAAAAGAAAACCCAGCCAATATTTGGCAGGGTTTGTGGAGCATAACGGAGTCGAACCGATGACCTCTTGCATGCCATGCAAGCGCTCTAGCCAACTGAGCTAATGCCCCTTGCTTTTGCGCTGCAAAGATACAACATTTTTCAATTCGCCAAACTTTTTCGTGAAAATTTTTCTTTTTTTCTTCCACACCTCATATTATGCTGTGTAAATGCGTACTTTTGCACCATGAAAACCATCAAAGACATCTATAAAATCGGCATCGGGCCTTCGAGCAGCCACACTATGGGGCCGCAAAAGGCCGCCAAAATCTTCAATGAGCGGTATCCCCATGCCGCCAACTTCGAGGTGACGCTCTACGGTAGCCTCGCCGCCACCGGTAAGGGTCACATGACAGACAGGGCCATCCTCAACACCCTTCAGGCACCCACCAATATTATATGGTGCCCTGATATCATCCCGACGTTCCACCCCAATGGAATGTTGTTCAAGGCCTTCAATGAAGCCAAGGAACTGTTAGGTGAATGGACGGTCTACAGTATCGGAGGCGGCAACCTTGCCGAAGAAGGCAAACAAAGCGAGCAACCTGAAATATACCCGCTTTCCAAGATGACCGACATTCTCAATTGGTGCGAGCAACGCGGACGCACCTACTGGGAATATGTATACGAATACGAGAACTCGATCGAAATCGAGGACTACATGAGGGAGGTGTGGCGCGTGATGCAATCCGCTGTTGAGCGGGGTCTGGAAGCTGAAGGTGTACTGCCTGGACCTCTCAACCTGAGCCGCAAAGCCGCCGCCTACCACATCAAGGCCTCGGGATACACCCACACGCTGAAGAGCCGCGGTTTGGTCTACAGCTATGCTTTGGCCGTATCGGAAGAGAACGCCTCGGGCGGACAAATCGTCACCGCACCTACCTGTGGGTCGTGCGGCGTGATGCCAGCGGTGTTGTATCACCTTTTCAAGAGTTATGAGTTTACGGAACAGCGCATCTGTCGTGCCTTGGTGACGGCAGGTCTGGTAGGCAACATCGTACGCACCAATGCTTCTATCTCAGGTGCTGAAGTGGGCTGTCAGGGCGAGGTGGGCGTGGCATGTGCTATGGCTGCCGCCGCTGCCAACCAACTGTTTGGAGGCAGTCCGGCCCAGATTGAGTATGCTGCCGAGATGGCCTTGGAGCATCACTTGGGCATGACCTGCGACCCGGTATGCGGTCTCGTACAGATTCCCTGCATCGAGCGCAACGCCTACGCTGCCGCCCGTGCCCTCGATTCCAACATCTATTCCACCTTCTCTGACGGACGTCACCGTGTGTCGTTCGACAAGGTGGTGGAAACCATGAAAGAAACTGGCAAAGACCTGCCTTCACTCTACAAAGAGACCTCACAAGGCGGTTTGGCCCGTGATTACACACAAATGGATTAACAGATATGACAATCAAAGAGATACAAGACAGCATCGTAGAAGACTTCTCCATGTTTGACGACTGGATGGATCGCTACGCCATGCTTATCGAGATGGGCAAGGAATGCCCCGTCATCGACGACCAATACCGCAACGACCAATACCTGATCAATGGATGCCAATCGCGCGTGTGGCTTCATGCCGAGCTCAAAGACGGCAAAGTGTATTACACCGCTGACAGCGATGCCGTCATCACCAAGGGTATCGTCAACTTATTAATAAAGGTGTTCTCTGGTCAGACACCGAAAGATATATTGTCAGCTGACCTGTCGTTTTTAGACAAAATCGGACTCAAAGAACATTTGAGTCCGACCCGTTCCAACGGATTGCTCTCCATGCTGAAGCAGATGTTGCTTTATGCCGAGGCATACAATCTAAAAACAGAACAACAATGAGCCTCATAAGGTCATGAGGGCAAAACAAGTCAATACATAAAATCCATCGGGGAATAATTGGCGAAATCGCCATCCAAGCCCAATTCGGCCTTGGCCTCGTCGGATAACATGCTGATGTCCCAAACGGGGTCGAACGTCAGTTCGACCTCGGTTTTTTTCACACCCATGACAGCCTGCACGCGGGTCTTCACCTCAGCAGGCAGGGTTTCTGCCACAGGACAGTTGGGTGCTGTCACCGTCATCACAATCTTTACGTTGCCTTCTTCATCCACATCTATGCCATAGATGAGATGAAGGGTCCAAATATCCACCGGAATCTCAGGGTCGTAAATGGTTTTTAAGACGCTGATAACGGTATCCTTCAGTTTGTTTCTTTCTTCCTCGTTCATTGTTCAAGTAAATCTTTTGCCATACCCAAGAACATCAACGCCACAGCATTGAAATCCATGTTCAAATCCTTACTCAGGCCAACTTTATCCTTGAAGATGGCCACATTGTACCATTGCAGGCACTGGAAAGCGCGGTGGAAATAGAGGCGTTCCAATTCGTCCTCGACAGGCTTGTGCCCCACGTAAGCTTCCAAAAGTGAAAGGGCTTTGTCGAAGCCGGCATTACCATAGCAGGCAATATCATAAAACGGATCATTCATGCCAGCAAACTCCCAGTCCAACACATACAGCTTATCGCCGCTGATAACAAGGTTGGTGGGCTGATAGTCGCAATGGCAGGGCACCGAAGGCAATTGGCCAAACGACTTGCGCATCGCCTCTAACCTGCCCCTTAAATCAAGGTACTCCTGCGGATGTTTGAATCCCATCTCGCGACAGTAGCGTTCATATCCATCAAGACGGCCAAAGGCATTATAATCCTTAAACTTCAGGTCGCTGTTATGAATCTGCTTCAGAGCCTTGACCGACATATCATTATAGGAGACCACATCCGTAGTACTCATGATGGTGCCTTCTACATATTCTGCCAGCTTCTCGCCCGAACGGATTTCCACGTAGGTAGTCACGTTGTTCAGTCCCAAGCGGTCCACCTCCTGGATGTTGGCCCATTCGTCGTCGCGGTCTACAAACCTTTCGGCAAACTTGCCCGGCACGCGGTAGGTATATTTCTTGCCTTCGCATTCCACAACATAGGTATAATTGCTCATCCCGCCCTCAAGGCGCATCACAATCTTGGCATCGTGGGCATGAAGCAGGGCATTAACTCTAAAAACAATATACTCTTCGATATTCATATCATTATGGTATTAAAACAAGGTGCAAATATACGCCATATTTGCAGAATAAAACATCATACAACTGCCGTTTTTTTCCATCAGATGAATTAATTTCCATTCTTAGTGCCTTGATAAGCGATTTTATTGTATTTTTGCCGCCGCTAAGGCTATTGAGCTTATCGAAGCAAGGGGATTTAGCTCATCTGGTAGAGCGTCAGGTTCGCAATCTGAAGGTGGCCGGTTCGAGTCCGGTAATCTCCACAAATCCTCAAAACAACCCGTTGAAACCAACGGGTTGTTCTTGTTTTTAGCGATAAGGCATATCGCTGCAAGAGAAAAGGCTTATCGCTTCAAGAGAGAAGGCTTGTTGCTTCGAGAGAAAAGGCATATCGCTCAAAAAGGAAACGGGGAGCCGCCTGATGGCGGACTCCCCTCTGACCCCTCGAAAATTAACTGCAACAACTGCAACAACTGCAACAGAATTAGCTCGCGAGTTTGACTTTCTTCATGTAAACCTCTGTCTTGCAGAAATTTCTGCCATCTTCGTCAAAAACAATATTTTTTCGGTTCATCCAGACCCGTAAGGGCGCGATGCCGCTGTTTTCTTGAAATGGTAACATGATTTTTGGTTTTAAAAGGTTATAAAAAAAGGTGAAAATTTGGGGTCAAAGTTAAGTCAGACTTATGTCAGAGTTACATCAGACTTACATCAGAGTTGGAAATATAACTAACTTGGGTCATTTTGGGTTCGTTTTTTGTTAAATTTTGGTTCATTTTTTGGGCTATTCCTGGGTAGGAGGAAAGTAGGAGTTAGGTAGGAGTTACATAGGAGTTGGAAATTTTGGATTTTGCGGTCATTTTTGGTTAAATTTTGGTGTTTGGTTTTTCGGTTTTGGTGCTGCAAAGATACGACAAAGATTTTCGCTTTTCGAATAAAAAGGCAAAAAAGTTAGTTGTATAAACAACTTTTTATCAACTCACTAATACACAATCAAATATGCTTTTCTTTCGGTCGTTTTGTTGCAGTTGTTGCAGTTGTTGCAGTTTTTTTTCGGCCCTATGCGAGGCTTGTTATTGGTCTTTTAAGATGACGGCACCTTTGCTTTGCAGGTAAATTATTACCTTTGCGGCATGAACAACAGAGAAGGTGTCAATAGAAAAAAGGAGTATTACGAAGGGCTAAAGATTGTCGTTGCCGAACCTTTGGATGAGAAATACAAGGCATCCGTCGAGACTTTCATGGGACTGAAAAGCGTTTCTTCTGAAGCTAAGGAAACCATGCGTTTCTCCACTGAGGTATTGCAGCCTTTTACCAACGCCCTTTCCTTTATCGTAAACAATCGCTTCATCATTGAGGACAAGGCTTTTCTGATAGAGAACAACACCGACGACCCACCATTGACACCGCTTGAAATCTTCGATGTACTGGATTATCTCATTCCATCGACTGTCAGGGAATTTCTCGGTGTATTGAAGATTGATTCAATGGCAATGGAAAAATTGTTCGGGTATTGGTTGTACGACGACATGGATTGTTTTGTCGCCTTGCTTCAGAAAGAAAACTGCGACCTAACCCGTATCTCAAAACTATGCCGCTGCTGTTGGGATGATGCTTTTTCCGTAAGCGAGATACCCCATTCCGAGGCTCCTATGATGGTGGAAACGCTCACTGGTGTTTTGAAACACAGCGAGGGACAGGATAAACAGCAATTAAGGGGAAGTGCCAATCAGATGCTTCAATCCATGGAGGAAATTGAGGCTGCGGAAAAAGACGGTGAGGATTACGACCTTGAAGATTCGTTCAAAGACTACCGACAATTCTGTGTGGATTGTTTCAGGAACCAGTTATTCAATTATTGGAACTGGGAAGCGGAGCTTAAACCAAGGGAAGCCAGAATCATTGAGCCTGTCTTGGAGCATCCATTGGCCGTAAAGTTGGTTGAGCGTTTCAGGGAGGAATATGTAGAGGAACAAAATTTGCAGTCATCAGCCCCATTCATCTTGCCTGATGATTTTTTCCATTGGCACCATAAATCAAATAATCCAAGAGAATACTTCTATATGGACGACACCTTTAAGAGAAAAGGCGTGGAAACCTTTACGGCTTTCATCAATTGGCTCGCTGAAAAGGATTATATTGCAGATGACAATGATGTAAAAGCATTGTTCGCCTATCGCCTGACGGGAAGATGTCGTCCCGAAGGAAAGGAGCTACCTGTTATCGAATGGCACGGGAAAAACAACAAACCCTACGAACTCATCTATATTGTCAGGAACTTTTCAGACCGTGGCGACTACAGGAAGATGCGTCTTTTCTTCCAAGGGCCCGAGTGGGTGAAAGACCGCGACAGCAGCTATGCCAACTCTGCCGATTCGGAGTTCAGAAGGAAAATGGCGGAGTTTTATCCTGAGGCTTGTGAGTTTAAGAAGTAATCCCCAAAGAGATATTTACCGCCAAACTTTGAATTTTTTGGCAAGTTTGGCTTAACCTTCTTCAGCATTCTCAATAAATAAGTTGTTTATTGTTAGTACTTTAGCAAAATCATCACTGTGTTCACCTTGAGCCAATCCCTTGGTGGTTACGACAAAAAGAACGGTGGGACAAAGCAGGAGTAGCAGTAGAACAAACGGATTTAAAGCTGTTTTTTGGCTGTCAGCGGTCGGCAATCAGCCGTCAGCTACAGTGCTACCATGCTGATAGCTGACGGCTGATAGCTGAAAGCCAACAAAGTACTTGGATTATTATAGAACAAATTATAGAGATATGACGAATAAGAAATCAAAAGTGGCTGAGTTTTTCAGCAATGTCGGGATGGCGTCATCCTTCATCTGGATGTTGCCCGTGCTGGCCGTCGAAGGCATACAGGAGCATTTCGAGAGGAAAAGGAAAGCCAAACAACCCAAACCGAAACCTGTCCAGTTCGTATGCTCCGAATGTGGTGAAACCTTTGAGGCCGACAACATCGAGAAGGAAATGAGAAACCATGCATCTTCTAATGGCGATTATACCAATTGACAAAGGATTTTGTCTCTGCTTTTTGGAGTTTCATCCATGAAGGTGGCTATACCAGAGAAAAACAGCAGCGCAAGGATGGCGAACCCGCCTACGCTCTCTACCGTTTCAGAAGGCCGATCGAAACAGGCTATCCTAGCCAAATTGAGCTATTGGCAAGATATTCTGAATCGTTGGGAGAACCGAGAGAAGTCCGTATTGAACCCATACCGATGGTGGATTACCAATACAGTTTGTCTGCCATTGTTTTGGACGATGATTTGTATCGGTTTGTCGTAGGCAACAGTAAAATGGCAAACGGAATCCAAGTGGCATCATTGGAATCGCTGATTTGTCTGAAGGCAAGAGCTTATCTGAATCTTTTGAAAGAAAGAATCGTCCTTTTTTTGTTTCGTAACGATTTTGGCCTTATTTTTGCAGGGTCGTTCATCTTGTAAATTTGATACACTAAACCTTTTCAAAATGAAGAAAACACTTATCATCGCATTGTGCTGCATCGTCGCAATGATGACAGCCTGCAAGAAGGAACCCGAAAAGCCCACCAACTATGCGGAGCAATACGCCGGCAGTTATCTTGGCGGTTTCAAGCTCACCATCCTTACCATGAACAACGAGGCCGTAACCAACATGACCTTCCCGGTCGACAGCATCGGCATGGACATCACCAAAGGCGAAGAGATCAACGCCATCACCGCCACGGTGACCGTCGACAATGAGACACACCAAGCCACAGGTACCGCCAGCATGGAGAAAGCCGAATTCAATTCGGTAGGACTTGTCATCGACAAACCGGACCAACATTACAAGTTCAATCTGGACCTCAAGCTGGAAGGCACCAAGCCCAGCACCGACTCCTTGAACATCGTTGGCACCTTTACCGGCAACGGCACCTTTGAATTCATGGGCGAGACGCAGGTCCTCGATGAAATCTCAGGCACCCTTTCAGGAAAACTCGCTGCGCAATCCTCCTCTAAAGACAATTAAAACAACTTAAAACACATACCACAATGAGAAAATCAACATTAACAATGGTTTGCCTCGCCGCCTTGGCATTGCTGGCAAGCTGCAAGAAAGACGTTCAACCCACCATTAACATCGCCACAGGTGGCAACTACGCCGGTCCAAACACCGAGGTGTTCTCG
The DNA here is from genome assembly GCA_024689285.1 of Bacteroidales bacterium. The sequence continues at coordinate 32,187 of JAILDR010000011.1, forward strand.
AACGACCCCGTCACAGTAGGCTTTAGTGCTACTGGAGAGAACCTGACCAGAATCGAGATGAGCGCTTCACAAAACGGCACCATCCTCTTCACCGACGGCCAAAACATTGACAACCTCGACACCTACCTCTACGTTCACAACTTCGAGTTGGAAGCCGTTGGCACCGTCACCTTCACCGGTACCGTCACAGATGCCAAGGGACATACGGCCACAACGAGTTTTGATATCATTTACTACGAGAAGCCCAACGCCAAGTTTGTCGGCAACTATACAGGCGATGCCCTCGTCACGGGAACCTACGACATCAACATCACCAACTATGACCCCATTCATGAGAATTTGGAAGACGAGCCCTTCCCCATCGTCCTTGACATCGTAGCCGGAGAGGACATTAACAAAGTGAAAGCCACCATTACCATCAACGATCAAACCGACACGGTGGAGGGCACCGTCGACGGCAACAGCATAACCTTTGAAGCTGTCAACGACTCGTATACCATGACCTACGAGGCACAAGGCTTCTCCATCCCCATCACGCTCGACATGACATACAACTTCGTCGGCACCCTCAACGAAGGCAAGCTTGACCTCAGTGGCAGCTGCAAGGGCAACGGCGAGTTCAACATGTTCATTATCAGTGGCACTATCGAACTGGAAGGCACCGTAGGCGGCAGCCTGACCAAGAGCGAATAAAAAAAATCGAAAAAAAAATCCCGAAATTGGTTGCACAATTCAAAAAATCCGTATTTTTGCAGCCGATTTCAGTGCCCAATGGTGTAATTGGCAACACGACTGACTCTGGATCAGTAAAGTCCAGGTTCGAACCCTGGTTGGGCAACAAAAACCACCCCCTAACTCGAAGGCATTCAGGTTAGGGGTTTTTATTAGAATTATGAACCTTTTCAAGAAACACTCAAACAGGGGCATGCTTCCCAACTTCCTCTTTCTCCTTGTCACACAGCTGCTCCTACTTCACTCCTTCACCGCCTCGGCACAACAGCAATCCCTCTTCAAGGACGACCGCACCTTCTTCGAGGCCGATTTCCGTTACGGCAAATATTTTCCCTTTGAACCACGCCATGCCTATATGAAAGTTTTGCCGCAATACGGTGTCGACCTTCGCATGGGGCGACAAACCGACGGCAGATTCGAGTGGGAACGCGACTTCAACTACATCAACTACGGCGCTTTCCTACGCTTCGAGAAGAACAACGTTGACAGTGTGCAATTCATCGACCGCGACGAGTATGGGCACGAACGCGAGACTTGGCGTGCGTTGGGCGACTGCATCTCCGCGGGCGGTTTCCTCAACGGGCACCTGTATCGCGGCAAATACTGGTCGTTCGACTACGATATCTTAGGCGGACTTTCATTCTGGACCAAGCACGGAAACGAGTTCATCGGTTCAGTGGCCAACATACACCTGGCCATCGATGCAGGCCCAACCTTTATGATAGAGGACAATTTCGACATCACGGTGCGTTATCAGTTCTCCCACTCGTCAAACGCCGCCATCAGGCTGCCCAACTGCGGCATCAACGTATTCAGCTGGGTGCTGGGGTTGCGTTATCACCCCAACGGCAGGCCCGAACTCGTGCCGAAGGAGCGCCCTCGCCCCGAATTCCAGAAATCCACTGCAATTTTCGCTTCCGAATCAATGGGCATCCTGCAAACCAACGAATGGATGCGCAGCTACCAGACCGCTGACGGCACTATGGTCCCCGACCTGCCCAACGAGCGGCCATACTATCTTGCCAATGTCATCCAAATTGGGCTTCACCGCCAGTTCCATCCCAAGTTCAGCTATGATGTGGCTTTGGATTTCGGCTGGACCGGAGAGACGAAACGCATGTATGAGAAAGCCCAGCAGATGTATAACGAAGGAGACCCACGCTTTGCAGGCGACGGTGCCATTCCACTCATGGAATACAGCTTCGGACGCGGTCTGCACCTCGCTCCTTCAGTGATGTTTGAAATCAATTACAACCGATTTGCATTCTGCCTTGGCGGCGCCTATTACCTATGGCACGGCATCTACTATGGCACCGACCAAAAGAAAACATGGGGCTTGCCCGAGTCATCAGAGAGCACCTTCGAAGACACTTACCTGCCGCCCTGCTATCGCACTTTCTACGGACGCTTAGGATTCAAGTATTACCTGGGTGAAAACCGTAACATGTTTATCGGGTCGTTCATGAAAGTCCACGAAGTGGTCATCGATTATGCCGAATTCACCTTCGGCATAAACCTGTTCAGCTGGAAAGACAAAAAGAAGAACTGAGGCTTATTCGGGGTAATGCTCCACCCGCAACAAGATGCCCTGCTCGTCATACCACTTCCATTCCCCACAATGCTTTCCTGCCTTGTAATGGCCTTCCCAGCGCAGGTTGCCATTCTCCCAATACACCGTTGAAGGGCCTTCATACACGCCATCCTTAAAGACAGCGACACTCCAAGGTCGACCATCACGGAGATAGGCGTTCCATTCCCCTTGGCGCTTCCCATTCTTCAAAGCTCCTGCCATCCTCACCTGCCCCGATTCGTAGTACTCCGTCTCATAAACACAATCGCCAGATTTGTCGTATTTTCTGACGATTTGAGGCTGCTCGTTGGGGAAACGCACCTCAACCTTTTCAGTCAGGCGAGATGAACAGCAAGCGAAAGCCAAAACAGCACATATAACCAAGAATACCTTTTTCATATCACTTTAATTTTCAACGGTTAAACCACATTCTCTCTCCTTTGTTCTCTTCATGGAACACACCCTTCTCGAAGACCAAATTGCCATTCACGAAGGTGTGCGTCACAGCGCAACGGGTTGAAATGCCATAGTAAGGTGTCCAGCCACATTTGGAGTACTCGTCTTTATCTGAAATGCAATGGCTTGCATCCAAATCAACAAGGGCCAGGTCAGCATGATAGCCCTCTCGCAGAAAGCCACGACGGTCAATCTGATACAAGGTAGCGGGATGATGGCACATCAGCTGCACCAATAACGGCAAATCGTCATGCAGCACATTAGTCATCAATTCCAAAGAATGTTGAATGGAAGGGAAGCCCGACTTGCTTGTGAAGTAATCGCCCGTAAATTTCTCCTCTTTCAGATGCGGCGCATGGTCGGTGCCGATGGTGTCGATTCGGCCTTCACGCAGGGCCAGGAGCAAGGCCTCTTTATCGCGATGCGACTTGATGGCCGGGTTGCACTTGATGGCGAAGCTTCTGGTCTCATAGTCTTTGGCATCAAACCACAGATAATGCGGGCAGGTTTCAGCCGTGATGCGCTTCTCCTTCAGCGGAATATCGTTTCTGAACAACGCCAGCTCCGCTTTAGTGGAGATATGCAGCACGTGCAGGCGGGCACCAAACTTCTCAGCCATATCCACTGCCTTCGAGGACGACCTGTAGCAAGCCTCCATAGTGCGGATAAAGGGATGGATGCTCGCATCCAGTTCTACTTGTCCTTTTGCAGCCAAGTCCTTGCTGCACACCGTATTCTCATGAATCGTCTGCTCATCTTCACAATGCGCCGCAATCAGGCAAGGCGACTCACGGAAGAGGCGCACCAGCACCTCGTTTTTGTCCACCAGCATGTTGCCCGTGCTGCTGCCCATGAACAGCTTGATGCCGCACACCGTTTTCGGGTCGGTCTTCACGACTTCAGCAAGGTTGTCGTTGGTGGCCCCAAGATAGAACGAGTAGTTGGCCAACGACTTCTCAGCCGCCAAGTCAAACTTCTGTTGCAGAAGGTCTTGCGTCGTGGTTTGCGGCACCGTGTTGGGCATATCCATGAAAGAGGTCACGCCCCCGGCAACGGCGGCACGGCTTTCGGTGTAGATGTCAGCCTTGTGCGTCATTCCCGGCTCACGGAAATGCACATGCTCATCGATGATGCCCGGAATCAGATACTTTCCGGTGCCGTCAATCATGGTGGCGGAGCCGGCATCAAAGTCTTCGCCCTTACGGACAATCTTGGCAATCTTGCCGTCCGAAACAAAAACACTTGCCGCGAAGGTCTGTCCCTCGTTGACAAGTGTCGCATTTTTAATATAATAGTTCATCAGACTTTCTTTGGTTTGATTTTGCCCGTCATACCACGCCAGCGCAGGTTGAGGACGCCAAAGACGGCTTCCTTGAAAATGCCCTTGCTCATCTTCGACTGACCCTCGCGGCGGTCGGTGAAGATAATCGGCACCTCCTCAATCTTGAATCCGAGTTTCCAGGCGGTGTATTTCATCTCAATCTGGAAGGCATAGCCCACGAACTTGATTCTATCCAAATTTATGGTTTGCAAAACTTTACGTGTATAGCAAACGAAGCCGGCTGTGGTATCACGCACCTTCATCCTTGTGACGAAACGCACATAAGCTGAAGCATAATAAGACATCAGCACACGACCCATGGGCCAGTTGACCACGTTGACACCCGTTTTATAACGCGAGCCCACCGCAAGGTCGGCACCATTGGCGCAAGCATCGTGAAGACGGGCCAAGTCGTCGGGATTGTGCGAGAAGTCGGCATCCATCTCGAAGACATACTGATAATCGCGTTCCAAGGCCCACTTGAAGCCCGTGATATACGCCGTTCCAAGGCCCAGCTTCCCTGCCCTTTGGATCATGAAGAGGCGGTCGCTGAACTCCGTCATGAGTCTCTTCACAATGTCGGCCGTACCGTCGGGGCTGTTGTCGTCAATGATGAGGATATCGAACGCCATCGGCAGGTTGAAGACATAGCGGATGATGTTCTCGATGTTCTCCTTTTCCTTATAAGTGGGTATGATGACTAAATTCTCTGACATACCAAATTCGTTTACCATTCAACGCGCAAAGATACGAGAAAATTGCAAACTGAGGAACAAGTTGCCCATTCCTCTTTGTGTTTTTTCAACTGCAACTGCAACAGAATTCTTTGCAACACCTTCATAATCATCTCTATTGCAGTTTGTTGCAGTTATTGCAGTTAAAATTACAGAGAAACCATTGCGCCTAACATGATTACAGTTTTGAAATCTCCTATTGCCAATTTGCCTTCAATAATACAAAGAAAAACCGAATTGACCCCGTATTTGGATTGATTTGACATACAGCTACTACAACTTCACTTCAAGTTATAGTCGCTGTTGGTGGAATAGGTAGGTTCAACTACATGTTGTTTGTCGAGGGCTTAAGTTTTTTGCATCACACTTGTTCAATTATGTCTTGTGAAGTAATGTCTTGTAACATAGCTGCCTTGTCTCGCAGTCGCGTGTCCTAAAGTTCTGCGATTTCCGAAACTGGCAGTCCCGTAATCTCAGCAATGTCACTTGCGGTAAAGCCCTTGTCTTTCATCTTTCGGGCTATGTCTATACTGCCTTCCTTTCTGCCTTCTTCTCTGCCTTCTTTTCTGCCTTTCATTTCACCCTTGAGCTCGGCCGTCTTTAGCACACTGTAGTTGTCCCAAAACACCTTTTTGCTTTCCTCATACTGGCGGCGCTCTGTCTCAGAATAACGGGCAATCTCCGCCTGTTCAAAGAGTTTTGTAAAAATGCGGTCTTGCAAAGCCTTGGGACGTTCCAACAAGCGATAGAGGTTGTGAAGCACAAACATCCACTTGTCGAAAAGTGTCACCAGTTCATCCTCCGTCTTCGTGAACTTCGGCATTTCAAGGTAGATGAACGTCAGCTTGTCATAGAACACGTGGTTGTCCTCCACGTCCTTCAGCTTAATCTCGTGACGGTAGCTGTCGGCAGGATATTCTCCATGAGGGAACTCGAAGTTCAGAATGCCCACCGTGTAGACATCATCAAGATGGTAGTCCCATTCGCCTTTGGGAGCCTGCTGGCGTATGGGAGTCGTGGCATAATAGACGCTACGATCCTTGAAAAATGCCCGTTCAGCTTTCTGCATCTCAACGATGAAGCGACTTCCATCCTTGGCTATGCAATAGACGTCAAAGACGGAGCGGCGGTCGCCATAGCCGTCGCCTAAGTTCTCACCATTGAGGTACTGCACGTCTTCAATCTCTTTCTCGCTGCCGTTGAACAGGGCGTTGAGAAAACTGATGAGCAAGTCCTTGTTCATCTCCGTGCCGAACAACTTCTTGAACCCGAAGTCGGTGTATGGGTTGATGTATCTCTCTCTCGTGTCTTGTACCATAGCCGTCCTTTTTCTGTTTTGCGTGCAAACTTACAAAGAATATTTTATTCGGAACACTTTTCTGGAAAAAACTTACCTGTCTTACGCTGAAAAAAGTTGACACAAAAGTCAACAAAAATGGAGAGAAACAAAAAGAGACGGAAGAAAATCAGTCAAGAAGAAAAAATGGAGATAGTGAGGCTTCATTATCTTGAAGGCGTAAGCCAGAGTGAATTGGCAAGGAGGTACGGCACGGCACAGTCTGTCGTGTGGAGAATTATCCGTACCTTTGCGGCGGAGAACGACAAAAGCGCGCTGCTTATGAAAAACAAACCGATTGACAGCCAGGCTGAAGAGATAAAGGCATTGAAAGCGGAAGTCCTTGAGCTGAAGAAGAAGCTGTACGAAGAGACGATGCGTGCGGACTACTACGACACGATGGTCGACGTGGCAGAGGAGATGTTCGGCATCGAGATACGAAAAAAAGCCGTCACCGGACAGTCGGAAGGCTGCACGAAGGGGAGTCCAGGTACCCTGTGAGTCAACTTTGTGCGCTGGCCGGTGTGACAAGGCAAGCCTTTTACAAGTGCGACGACGGCCTCTTGTTCCGCAAGCTTGCGATAGAGCAGTTTGTCGTCCAGTTCGTGCGTGAGGTCAGGGGAAAGGACCCGAGAATCGGAGCCGACAAGCTCATCCACCACTCCGACCGCGGCACCCAGTACGCCTGCTCGGAGTACATAAAGCAGCTGAGATTGATTGACATTACGCCAAGCATGACCGAGAGTGGCAACCCGAAGGACAACGCGACGGCCGAGCGCATCAACAATACCGTCAAGGACGAGCTCCTTCATGGACGGACGTTTACCAGCCTGGAGCAGGTGACTGCAGCGGTCGAAAGTGCCATCCTGTTCTACAACTCGGAGCGTCCGCACAGCAGCCTCGACTGGCACACGCCCGACCAGGCTCACCAGATGAGTGGCGAGATGAAACGGCACTGGCATTCGTGGAGGGAGGATGCCATCAGAAGGGAGCAAAAAGTTGCGTCATGAACGGAAAAGCGTACCTTTGCAGCGGAAAACCAAAGCGACGGCGACAGTGTCGGAGCTGACAATCGGCTAGTTTTCAGTCCATTGTGGCATCGAACCCCAATGGACTGAGGCAAACC
>JAILDR010000024.1 GCA_024689285.1 Bacteroidales bacterium
GTAAAAGTTGATAAGTCCACGCCCGCGCTAACGCTCGAGCGTTCGCAAACTTATTCGCAACTTTTACTCAATGGAATTTGCAGATTTCAGAGCAGTGTCGAATAAATAGCAAACGCTATGATTTTTAATATGTTAGATTAACTACTTTTCTTTGTTTATTTCGTTTTTATTATTTTGATATTCAATTATTTATTTTCTTGTTGCAATCTATACAATTCCTTTTGTTGCTCTATCTCGCGGCGCAGTTCTTCCTCGGTAGGCAAATAGAGTTTATACTTGCTGGCAAACAATTGTTCATTGCCATTTAATATGGAATATTTTGCGATGTCCTCATCCGTTTCACTGCAAAGCACAATCCCAATCGTGGGGTTATTGCCTTCTTTACCCCTCAACTCGTCAAACATGCGCACGTACATATCCATCTGCCCAACATCTTGATGCTTGATTTTGCCTATTTTCAAATCAATCAGCACATAGCATTTCAAAATGATGTTGTAAAACACAAGGTCGATGAAATAGTCTTGGGCTCCCGTTCGTATCAGTTGTTGTCTCCCAACAAAGGCAAAGCCACGACCCATCTCCATGATGAATTCCTGTAAATGGGTGATTATGGCACTTTCCAACTGTGATTCGCTATAACTGTCGTCTTTTCTGAAGCCCAAAAACTCTGCAATTATCGGACTTTTGAGCAACTCCGCCTTCTCGATTTCCTCATTTGGTTTTTCCGATGGCAGTTGTGGCTGCTGGAAATGTCTTTCGTAGTATTGGGTCGCAATGTTCCTGTCCAATGTCCTAACACTCCACGCCTCTGTCGAAGCTGTCTCCAAATACCAACGTATGGCGGTGTCGTCTCCCACACGTAATGACTTGAAAATATGTGTCCAAGTCAGATTTGGAAATCGCGATTTCCAAATCTCAATGTCGGGAACGACTAAATAAAAATGACGGAAAGCGCGCAAATACCTTCCGCTGAATCCTTTTCCGTAGGTTCGGGTCAGTTCTTGAGATAGCATCTCTATCAATTGCGTGCCGTAATCCGCGCGTTCCTTGCCTTTTTGCTCTTGCTCCACGATGCGTTGTCCTATGCGCCAATAGGTCTCAATCATCACGGCGTTCACGGCTCCGTATGCCGCATTGCGCCCTTGCTCCACCAGCCGCTTGATGTCACCGATGAAGGATTCCGTGTTGCTATGTAAGGTCAGGTCTGACATATCGTTTTGAACCTCGCAAAGGTACAAAATATTTTGAAATCCAACTATCAATTTGCGAAATGGGCGGTTTCATAATTTTTTCGGGGAATAACAGGTAGAGAGATGAAAAATCCGCAATCAAAGCCTTTGCCTGAATTGCGGATTCTTCTTGAAAAACAGAGATGAGCCTTATTTCAGCCCCTTCAACCATTTTTCAACCTTTGCCTTGCCTGTGCGGACTTCATGCCCATAGATGCTGAACTCGCCTGTGACTTTGGCTTTCGGGAAAGCTTTCTTCACGTCGCTGGCGCAGGAGGCGAGGCCGCTGCCTTCGTGAGTAGTAAAGGGGATGACCGTCTTGCCATCGAGGTTGATGTCCTTGAAGAGGGTGAACATCACCTGTGGGTAGGTGCCCCACCACACGGGACCGCCGATGAAGACGGTGTCGTACCGGCTGAGGTCGGGAGCAGATCCTTCGTAGGGTGGCAGCTCGCCCTTGCGAGCCTCTTCCTTGGCCAAGTCGATAAGCGGCATATAGGCCATGCCGTCGTACTTGTGGGTGACAATCTCATACTGGTCGGCACCCGTGATTTCGCTGATGTAGTCGGCCACAATCTTGGTGTTGCCGACCTCGATGTTGCCCACGCTGTAATTATCGCCCGCGTGGGAGAAGAAGATGACTATCTTGTTCATTGCTTGATTGTTTGATTGCATTATTGTGTTGGTGTTTTCTTGTTTGTTCTGTGCATTGCAGCCCGAGGCCAGGAAGAGTGCGAGGGCCGCGAGGACGGTAAAAAACTGTTTGGCGTTCATTTTGATAGGTTTGTTTGGGTTGTTATTCTTGTAAATCGTTGATGACTAAATATATTCCGCACATTCACCCTCACCTGTTTCCGACTGCAAAGATACGAACATTCCGCCACACGGCAGTTTCACATTTTACGCCAATTCTTTCACAAATCACCGCAATGAAAACAACGAGAGGGTGTCCCATAAGGCACCCTCTTTTTGTTTTGTAAATTCAAGGTAAGTATGCCACTGTCACCGGGATGGTGTGGCGGTGGTGGAGTTCTGACGGGGGAAACGTCAGAGTTGCCCAAAGTTGCTCAAAAAGGCTTCTG
>JAILDR010000072.1 GCA_024689285.1 Bacteroidales bacterium
GCGATGGAACAAAACGGCCTATCAGGACAAGACACAATAGTTAGCTTCTCAGGCCTTATCCTCCCGTCTTCGGAAATCATCAATCTTTGCGGACGCTATATCCGCGACATCCATTTCGTTGAGAAACCACAAGAACTCCAACTCGGAGCGACATTAACAGAAGTACCATATCAGTATTATCACATTCATTATCAATCCATACGATGAGAATCATACGAGGAAGATACCAACGGCGGCAAATCATTGCACCCACCAACCTACCCGTGCGTCCAACAACCGATATGGCTAAGGAGAGCCTTTTCAACATCATCGAAAACCATTTTGACCCTGAAGAAACCGAGGCATTGGATTTGTTTGCCGGCACAGGCAACATATCATACGAATTGGTTTCAAGAGGCTGTCCAAAAGTGGTAGCAGTTGACCAAGACTTCGGTTGCGTGAAATTCATCCGTGAGACTGCCAACAAACTTGAGATGAAAGAGCTTTTGGTCATCCGTTCCGACGTTTTTCGTTTTCTTGACAAGCACAAGATGCAATATGACCTCATCTTTGCCGATCCGCCATACGACTGCCGTCAATACGACGAGATTGTACAACTCATATTCGACAACAACCTTTTGCGTGAAGGCGGCATGTTTGTCCTCGAACACGACAAATACAAAAACTTCGAGGAGCATCCCCACTTTATGGAGCAAAGGCACTACGGCAAAGTGAATTTCACCTTCTTCGCCCAGACAATCGAGGAAGAATCCGAGGAAACACCTCTCGAGCCCTAACCTAAAACAAAGAAAGCGACCCGCACTCGAGTCGCTATTTTTTGCTGGTGGTCCCACTAGGGCTTGAACCTAGGACCTACTGATTATGAGTCAGTTGCTCTAACCAACTGCGCTATGGGACCGCAATTTGACAAGACTTTGACACAACATTTTTGTCTTTTTTCTTGCTTTTTGCGCTGCAAAATTACAATTTTGCAGCGAAATAATCAGAAATTTTCTAAAAAATGAACACAAAAATCAAGAATATCATTTTCGACCTCGGGGGCGTCATCCTCGACATTGATGAAACTGTTGTATATAAAGAACTCGAAAAATTGGGTATCAACACTACGGAACTCGCTCATTCAAAGGAATTTATTGAACTGATGAGCAAATTTGACACTGGTGTTTACACCGCCCCTACCTTCCGCAAGAAGACCAAAGCCCTGCTCGGATTGGACAAGATGACCGACAAACGTTTCGACGATATCTGGAACGCGATGCTCTTAGACATCCCACGCGAACGCATCGAAGCTATCGAAAAAGTGAAGAAACACTACAAGATTTTCCTGATGAGCAATACCAATGTGATTCACTACGACCTGTACATCCGCGACCTGCAACTCCGTTTCGGCTACAATGAGTTTGACGAACTGTTCCACAAGTCCTATTTCTCTTTCGCAGAACATCTCGAAAAGCCTGACACGCGTTTCTTCGAACTCATCATTGACCACGAGCAACTTCTTCCCGAAGAGACACTCTTCATCGACGATTCAAAGAAGAATGTTGAAGCCGCACAGTCTTTGGGCATCCACACCTATCATATACGTCGCGACGAGTTGGTGCGCAACTTATTTGAGAATGGGATATTAAAGGAAGGCGTGGTTGATTATGCGTAGTACAGTTCGATTTCAGCCAAAATAGCTAAGACCTCATCCACCGACAAAGTCTCCATCAGCCGCATCTTAAACGGCTTGAAATTCGGCAAACCCTTAAAGTATGAGGCCCAATGCTTTCGTATTTCAAGCAGGGCGATATGCTCCCCTTTCCATGCGATGGAACGTTCCAGCTGAATCCTGCTAATTCTCACCCTTTCGGCCACATCAGGCAGAGGAAGTTTCTCTCCTGTCTCCAAATAATGCCGAATCTGACTGAAAACCCAAGGATTCCCATAAGTAGCCCTTCCTATCATCAGGCCGTCAACGCCATAAGTGTCTTTGTAATGTTTGGCTGAGAGCCCATCCACAACATCACCATTGCCGATAATGGGGATTGTCATACGCGGGTTGTTCTTCACCGCCCCAATGAGTGTCCAGTCAGCAGGCTCGCTATATTTTGTGGTACGCAAGCGACCATGTATGGTCAGGGCAGCAATGCCAACATCTTGTAAACGCTCTGCGATGTCAACGATTTCTCGATGCTGATCGTCGTAGCCAAGACGGGTTTTCACCGTCACAGGAGTCTTGACAGCCTCCACCACAGCCTTGGTGATAGCCACCATCTTAGGGACGTCGTTCATAATGCCCGAACCAGCACCCTTTGAAGCCACTTTCTTCACAGGACAGCCAAAATTGATGTCGATTATATCAGGACGAGCAGTCTCGGCATAACGCGCCGCCTCAACCATCGGTTCTACGGCATTACCGAAAATCTGTATCCCTACCGGGCGTTCAAACTCTTCGAAATCCAGCTTCTTAATACTCTTCACGGCGTCGCGGATGAGACCATCTGCGGAGATGAATTCAGAGTAAACCACATCAGCTCCGAAAATCTTGCACACATAACGGAAAGGCGGATCCGACACATCCTCCATCGGAGCCAGGAGGAGCGGATAATGATCAAATTCTAAGTTGGCAATTTTATACATGACGCTGCAAAAGTACAAAAAGTGTATCTTTGCAGCAAAATCATCGCCATGAACGACAACTTTTTTACCGAAAGTCTACGCCAATTCCCTGCAATGCGTGTCTTTTTATATTTAGTAATCATATTGATTAGTACGCTAATTGGTCTTGCTTTGTCTGCTGTTTTTGTCTTTAACGGCGACACTGGGATAAAAATCGGACAAGGCATCAACTCCATCTTTATGTTTATAATTCCGCCTTTCGTGTATTACTACCTTACGCACAAGGAACACCGGATGCAAGAGCTGGGATTCCGCAGCCTCACCCCACCCTGGTGGCTCATATTAATAGGAGTAGGCTTGATGTTTGTCTCACTGCCCGTCACCAACCAACTCACAGCATGGAACGAAGGCATGAGCTTAGGCAAAAGCTTAAACTGGCTCGAAGACTGGATTAAATCTTTAGAAGAAACTGCAAAAGCAGCAACAGAGAAGATGCTGAATGTAGACACAATTGGAAATTTGTTGCTCAACATGATTGTCATTGCCTTGATACCCGCAATCGGAGAGGAAATGACCTTCAGAGGTGTGTTGCAACAGTCGCTGACGCGCAAGATGAACCCGCACTTGGCCATTCTCCTTTCAGCAGCCATTTTCTCATTCATCCATTTTCAGTTCTACGGCTTTCTGCCGCGCATGTTCCTGGGTGTTTTGTTGGGCTATATGTTTTATATCACCGGCTCGCTCTGGACCAGCATATTGATGCATTTCCTCAACAATGGCACAGCGGTGGTGCTTTACTATCTCAACAGCAAAAGCGTCATCGACATCGACGTGGAACATTTTGGTGCGATGAACGGCTGGATAGTCGCCTTGAGTGCAGTGGCAACCGCCGCACTCATCGTGTGGAGCTGGCGGAAAGCAAAGCAATAAAAAAGGCGGCAGATTTGCCGCCTTTTTTCAAATTATGTAACAACCAATTAGTTGTCCAGCGCGCTGCCCTTGAGGGTCGTATAATTGATACGGAAAGCACCCACCTTACGAAGCTCCTGCTTCACATCGGTGACGACACCCATACGAGTATCCTTATGCACTTTCAGTGCGGTGGTCAACAGCGGGCGGTCAGCTTCGTTACGCGAGTCGCGTTCCTTCTGAATCCAGTCAGCAATATTTGCCGGACGGGCGAAGGCATCATCCAATTGGATACGCGATTCGGTACCGAGTTTAGCGTCGCGCGGAGGGCCGATATAGATGGAGCAGACCAACGCCTTGTGCTCGAGTTTCTGAATCTCACTAGCCTTGGGCATAGCGGTCTTCACCTTCAGCTCAACATCACGCATCGTAGTGGTGATCATGAAGAAGAATATCAACATGTAAACGATATCAGGCAGTGAAGAGGTGCTCACTTGCGGCACTTCTTTCTTTCCTTCTTTTCTGAATTTACCCATATTTTATCCTCCTTTAGTTAGTCTTGTATTCAACGGGCTCAGCCTCACTGATACGCACGGGCACAGCTTCGTTGACAGCCTTGGTTTGATCTTCGTTGAGTTGGTCTAAGTGCTTGTGGAATTTCTTCCATGCCAGTTCTTCCTTCATTTCATTGAAAGCGCGAGCCAACTCATTTTGCACACTGATATACATAGCATACGAGGTACCGCGGTCATTCTGGAGCGAAATAACGCCTTTCGACATGAGCACGTCGCCCACGAGGTCAAAATGCTTGGTTTCCACTTCAGGAGCGGTCTCATCGTTAGGACGCGGGGTCATAAAGTCCTTAGCGAGATCCTTCAACATGGAGATGTCGGAAGGACGGCCATTGACCAATAACCTATCGCTCTTGTTTACCATTACATTCATCACATTTCTTTCCTTGACCTTCACGTCCTCATCGTTTTGCTCGACAGGAGGAGGCAGACGGCGGGTGATACCGTAGTCCACGTCCATTGAGGTCGTCATCAGGAAGAAACACAACAGCAAGAATGCTATGTCAGCCTGCGAACTCGAATTGATTTCTGGAACTTTTCTTGCCATGATGAAATGTTTTACTTTTTAAGTCCCTTGTACACTACTGAGAACAGGATGGAGATGAAAGCAACTACAAGGGTGATGTAGAAGAAATTAAGGCCAAATTCGACCATTCCATGTGTCTTGCCGGAATAGAGTTTCTCACCAGCTTGATAGGTAAGGCCGAAGGCACCTTTTGACATAACGTAAGCTACAACTGCAATAATAGCGAATGCAATGACGGCAACCAATAAAGTCTTGCCCTTGACGCCTTTGACGACAGCAGCGAAGACGACTGAAATCAATGCAATGACAATACCAAGTATAATCAAGATGTAGCCCCAATTCAGGAATAAGTCTGCGCGAGGCGTGGGATTACCTGCTTGGAAATCCGGCTTGATCGAACCCACTACGAGGTAGAACAAGGCTCCAATGATAACAGTAATCGCAGCCAGGGCAAGAAATACCCACTTTGAAATATTAAGCTTACTGTTCATGATTGATACTTATTATTATTTATTGTACTTAGCGAGGATGTCCATGAACGAGATGGAAGCGTCTTCCATGTCGTTGACGATGCTTTCGATTTTAGCAGCGATGAAGTTGAAGAAAATCTGAAGGATGATAGCAGCGATCAGACCGAACACGGTGGTCAACAGAGCGACCTTCATACCAGAGGCGACGACCGTCGGGCTCATGTCACCAGCAGCGGCGATATCGTCGAAAGCCTGGATCATACCGATAACCGTACCCATGAATCCGAACATAGGAGCCAAGCTGATGCAAAGACCAATCCAGCTGAGGCCACTTTCGAGCTTGCCACCAGCGACTGAGCCGTAAGAAACGATGCTCTTTTCGACTTCGTCAAGCGACTGTCCGTCTTGATAGCGGATGAGGCCTTGTGTGAAGATGCTGGCCACAGGACCACGAGTGTTCTTGCAGAGTTGTTTGGCGCCCTCAACGTCACCGTTCTTCATCTTGTCCTCAATACCCTTAAGGAGTTTGGTGGAGTTGGCAGTGGCGAGTGTGAGGTAAATGATTCTCTCGATGGAGATGGCCATACCGATGAGAAGGATGACCAACACGATGCCCATGAATGCAGGACCGCCGTCGATGAACTGCTTTTTGATGGACTCACGGAAAGTGAGCGGAGCAGCCTCTGGTTGAGCAGCAGGGGCGACTTCTTCTTCAACAACCGCAGGGGCGGGGGTCTCTTCAGGAGCAACGACCTGTTCGGTCTGCTCGGTTTGCGCTTGCTCTTCTTGAGCAACGACGAGATTGCTGACACCAAAGGTGAACAGGCCAGCAACCATGAGGAAAGCAATTAATTTTTTCATAGTGTGATTAAATAATTTTGATGATACTTTTGTTGTTTTCTAATGATTCAATCAATGCTTTTGCTTTTCTGCGGAGAGAGCGGGATTCGAACCCGCGGTACCCTTTTGGAGTACACACACTTTCCAGGCGTGCTCCTTAAACCACTCGGACATCTCTCCAAAATGCCGTATCCTACCCCACTTTTATCCAAAAATCAGTTGACAAAATTACATAAAATTTCAATCCTACGACAAAATAATTGCATTTTTATTGAAATAATTTTCCAACTTCTTGAAACATAGCATCAAACGGTAAGCTCTCCACGGATGGAAACGGGAAGGATTTGGCGGATTCGCTCAACAGGCAAGTTCAATCCAAGGAGATACATCAACTTGGCGACGGCGGCTTCGGTGGTCATATCATAGCCACTGATGATGCCAATACGGGCCATATCGAGGCTGGTCTCGTAGCGTCCCATCTCCACCGAACCGGCCTTGCATTGCGTGATATTGAGGATAAGCAGTCCCCCATCGATGGCTTCCTTCAACGCGTCAAGGAACCAGGACGCTGTGGTGGCATTGCCCGATCCGAAAGTCTCAAGAACGAGACCTTTCAAGCCTGGAGTCTTCAGGACATGACGCACAAAGTCTTCCGATATGCCCGGGAAGAGCTTGAGGATGCCGACGTTGCGGTCCATATCGGTGTGCACCTTCAATTTCTTGAAATTGGGCTTCAGGATGCGGTCCTTATTATATTTAATGTGTATACCCACATCGGCGAGGTTGGGATAGTTGGACGAAATGAAGGCGTTGAAGTTCTCCGCATTGAATTTGGTGGCACGGTTGCCTCGCAGCAGTTGGTTCTGGAAAAAGATGCTAACCTCGGGAACGACAGGCGTGTCTTCGTCCTTGGCTGCTGCAATCTCGACAGCGGCGAGGAAATTCTCGCGCCCGTCGCTGCGCACCATACCCATGGGCAACTGCGAACCAGTCAACACCACGGGCTTGTTCAGGTTCTCCAACATGAAGCTCAGGGCAGAGGCAGTATAGGCCATCGTATCTGAGCCGTGCAACACCACGAAACCATCGTAATGCTCATACTCATCCTCTATCTTCGTGGCGAGGCGCACCCAGAAGTCGGGCGACATATTGGAAGAGTCAATCAGCGGGTCAAAGCTATAGAAGTCAATCTGATAGCCAAAGTTTTTCAGCACAGGCAAGTGCGTGTAGATGTTGTCGAAATCGAAAGGCACGAGGGCTCCTGAAACCGGGTCTTGCATCATGCCGATGGTGCCGCCAGTATAGAGCACCAGTATGGATATTTCTTCGTTGCTTTGCATAATTAGTTGCTTTGGGGCGGCAAAAGTAGGGAATAATTCTTTTTTTTGAACAAAAAACATCAAAACGGAAACAGCTTTCTGTGTTTTTCCTAAATTTGCGGTCGCTTTTTTACGACTCAAAACTCATTGTTACATGTACAAAATCGAAAAACACCCCATTTTGGACATCCCGCAAGAAGACCTTGTGGAGTTCAAATACGAAGGCAAAACCGTAAAGGGCCAGCGAGGCAAGACCATTGCCGCCGCCCTTCACCAAGCTGGTTATCCCGTCCACAGCCACAGTCTTGACGGACGCAACCGAAGCCTCAACTGCGGCATCGGTAAATGCGGTGCTTGCGAAATGCTGGTCGATGGCAAAATCCGCCGCATCTGCATCACCCTTGTCGACGGCGTGAAGGAAGTGAAGGCCATCAACAACGAGGCCAACGTGCTTCCTGACTCCAAAGAGCCTCAGCCACGTGAGGTGAAAATCTACAAGACCCAAGTCGCCATCATCGGTGCAGGTCCTGCAGGCCTCGCCTGTCGCGAGCAGCTCAACGCCTTCGGCATCAGCAACATCGTGGTAGACAACAACGCCAATATCGGTGGTCAGTTCAACATGCAGACTCACCAGTTCTTCTTCTTCGAGAAAGAGAAGAAATTTGGCGGTATGCGCGGCTTCGATATTGCCAAAACGCTGGCTGGCGACAACCACGAAGGCATCCTGCTGAACAACACCGTTTGGGATTTGCTTGAAGGTGGTCGCGTAGCCATCAAGAATATCGTCAACGGCGAGGTGGGCTACATAGACGCCCAACATTTGGTAGTCGCCACAGGTGCGGTACCCTTCATGCCGACTTTTGAGAATGACGACGTTCCGGGCGTGTATACCGCCGCCGTTTTCCAGAAGATGATGAACCAGGAGCACACCTTATTAGGTAAGAAGGTCCTCACCGTGGGTGCGGGCAACATCGGCTATCTGACTTCCTATCAAGGCATGCAGGCCGGAGCCACCATCAAGGCCATCATTGAGGCGATGCCCCGCGAGGGCGGCTTCCCCGTTCAGGCCAACCGTGTGCGACGCTTGGGTATCCCTATTATGACGGGCTACACTTTGGTTCGCGCCATCCCGAATGCCGACTATACAGGCATTACGGGAGCCGTCATCGCCAAGTGCGAAAACTTCAAGGCCATCCCTGGCACCGAGCAGGTCATCGATGACATCGACATTATCAACATCTGCACCGGCCTTATCCCTGACAGCCAACTATTGGTCAAGGGTCGCGAGGTCTTCGGCCTCAATACTTATGGTGCCGGCGACGCCATCCGCATTGGTGAAGGCACCAGCGCTGTGCTGCGTGGCAAGCAAGTAGCCTACGAAGTGGCTCAAGCCATCGGCGTGCGCTTCAACTATGACGATTATCTGGAAATCTCAAGACAATATATCGACTCTCAACAGCATCCTGTGCGTCTGCTTGAAAAGCCCAACCTGCCCACGCCTGAGCGCATGCAGCAGAAAGCTTTCGTTCAGGCCGACTGCCTCTATGGCTTTGCCTGCAATCCCTGCTCGTTCAGCTGTCCACAAGGTGCTATTACCAAGCCTTCAACCAGCAGCACGCCCACCATCGACTACAATAAGTGCATCGGCTGCATGTTGTGCGTCTCGAGTTGCCCGGGTCTGGCTATCTTCGGCTACGATGTGAAGAAATCCACCTGTTTCCTCCCCATCGAATACGAGGTGCAAGAGGGTGCGGAGGTCTATCTCGTCGACAACGACGGCCAGATGATTGGCGAAGGCATCATCGAAAAAGTCCTTAAGAAGTCAAACAAGACCAATGTGGCCCGTGTGGTAGCCCGTTCCTCACGTCCCTCCGGTGAGGCCAGCATGGTGTTTGAGTTGACCGACGTGAGAGGTTTCATCTTGAAAGACAGGTACAATGCCAATAAGGAGCTCACCACTCCCCTTTCTTCAAGAAAAGATGCCGAAGGTGAGGGCGAGACCTACGTCTGCCACTGCGAGGACATCAAGCTCGACCGCGTGCTGCGTGTCATCGGCAACCGCAAGACCATCTCGGTGGACGAGCTGAAGCACATCACCCGCATGGGTATGGGTCCCTGCCGTGGTAAACGCTGCATTCCCCGTGCCCGTCAGATTCTACGTTCCTACGGTATCGAGCTGGTGGGCGACGCCACCCCGCGCGCCCCGCTGTCGAACCAGGTCAGTCTGGGCGACCTCTACAACCCGCACACCAAAGAGACCTTTAGCTTCCCCGAGATGAACGGAGTGAAGAAAGAACAGGTCGAGGTGTTCATCGCTGGTGGTGGTATCGCAGGCAGCGCCCTCTTCCGTTATTTCTCGGAAGCTGGCAAGAAACCCGTGATGATCAACTACAGCCGTGGTGCCTCCTGGCGCTGCATCGGTGGCGGCCGTCCGGCCTTCTCCAACCCCGACATCGCTGATATCGCCGTACACAACCATGAGATCTTCAAGAACATGCAAAAGGTGCATAACATCAACTACCACCTGACCCACTACGTCAACCTGGTACATGATGAGGCCACCTATAACTCGCTCGATGCCTCACGCGCCTGGAGTGATGCCTACATGATTGAGCGCAAGGATTTCAAGAAGGAAATCTCTCCGCTTTGGGACGACAGCAAGGACACCTACAGCCACGCTTTGATTACCCGCGACTGCTGGCAGGCTACCCCCGGTCGTGTCATCGACTACATCCGTTGGATTGGTGTACAGAACGGAGGCCGCTACTTCGAGGACTGCGAGCTGCTCCACGTACAGAAAGTCGGCGGACACTATGTCACATTGGTACGCACCCACGAGGGTGAGTTCGTCGAATACACTTGCGACCACTTCGTCAACGCGATGGGATGGGGTGCTGAGAAGTTCAACGACATGCTGGGCTTGGATACTGGTCTCTATCCAGTGAAACACCAAGCCTTCATCACCCGTCGTCTGCCCATGATGGGACCCAACGGAGGTCCGCTTGATATGATTATCGACCGCCGTCACTACAAGGGTTTCAGCGCCGTCTACGGGCAGCAGTGGGCCCACACCGGCCAGATTATCGGCTGCGCCTCGCCTGACACCGATGCCTACGAGGCACGTCAGAACATCAAGTACAACAGCAAGGAGTTCCTGGAGATTGTCTCCGAGGTCTTCGCCGACTGGATTCCCAATCTGGGCGAAGTCAGCTTCCTCGCCTGCTGGGCCGGACGTTACACTGAGCCGCGTTACATCGTCGACCCAGAGGTCGGTATCCTCACAGGCTTGCGTGGCCACGGCTTCATGCTCGGCCAGTATCTCGCCAAGCTGTATGTTGACAAGTACCTCGGCAAGGAGGTGCCTGGCTACATGAAAGACCTCGCTCTGAGCGGAAAGGGCTTGAGTGAAAACGCCTTTAAGTAAGTTGACGTTTTACAGTTAAAAGTTAGGGCTGTCGCATTGCTGCGGCAGCCCTTTCTTATTGGGGTATAAACCAAACCAACGGTTACTTCACAACGAACTTCTGCATTGCGCTGTTACTCGTTTGGTCATAGACCTTCAGCAGATAAATGCCAGTGGCCAAGCAGCTGACATCGACAGTGCTCTTCACGCTTTCCAGCAACATCTGGCCCGTGAGGGTGAAGATTTCAGCCTTCTGGAAGCCTTCGGCTTGAATTTGAATTTCGTTCTCAGCAGGCACGGGATACACGTTGAAGCTGACGGCTGGTGTGTTCTCTTCGACGCCAGTGAGGTCAATATACTTCACATCGACAATACTGCCATAATAAACATCCTGCATTTCACTGTAGGCGTAAGGCATTTCTATGTCTCCATCGACAGGATAATAATTGGCTCCAGCAAACCAAAAACTTTCTCCATGAGTAGCATTGCCGTTACCATCATACTCATATTCAAAACGATATTGGTTAATCCAATAGGAGCCATCCCAACCTTCAATTGTCTTGGCCGTATAGACATCTCCTTCATAAACGTAAGTCGTCCGTTCATCGTTCACCCACGATGAGTTATTCCAATCTTGTTCAACAATCTCTACAACTCTTTCTGTGAAATCGAAGGTGTACAAATCTTTTTCATCATTTTGCCATGCCCCACCCTGCATATACTGCTTAAGCAGTTCCATGCCGCCATCGCTATAGGTGTATGTGTAAAGTTCATTCGATGCCCAGTTGCTGCCGTTCCAATCCCAATAGAGAACCGTTATTACCAAGCCGCTGTAATCATAGACTTGTTTCTCTTCGTTCTCCCAATCGCCATCTTCCCATTCCTGAACGATTACCTCTTTTAGCATGTTTCCATCATAGGAATAGGAGGCTCTTGACTCGTTTTGCCAACCATTATTCGAAGCAACCATGACGACACTTTCAAGTACATTGCCATAAAAACCGTACTCATAGGTGACCAGAGAGAAGTCAGTCCAACCATCGCCTTCATTAATTTCGGTGAACTCCTCGATGCGGTAATTTTCGTACTCGTCGTACGTGTAAGTAGTACGATACTTGTCGCCGATGGTCGTACTCCATTCAGCGGATTCAGGCACCAACATAGATTCATCGCGCACGCCAAAATGCTTCAACACATTCTGGGTTGCAATTGATTTCAATTCGGCCTTGCTCTGTGCAAAGCCCAGATTTCCAAACGCCATCACGAGGACGGCCAAAGTAATGATTGATTTTTTCATTGTTGTAAGTATTTATAGTTATTAATCTTTTATTACATCGAAATAGTAATTCGTTGCTTGTACCAAAACCGTATCAACTATAGTAGAGTCTGCCGGAACTGGATACTCAACCTTGAATTTTTTATAGGAGGCAAATCCGTGCAGGTGGATGTCCTGATTATCATTTGTTGAAACGTAACCTGTTACAAAATAAGCTTTTAACCTAGTACTTCCAGCCCTGCTAAAATAGTTACTTCTCATTTGAACCATAAAGTCGTCCTTAAATTTCCTCGGAGAGCCGATAAATTCTCGAGAAAAATCTGCCTCAGGGCAGTTAATCTTGAATTTGACCGTATTGTCCGAAAGCTTCGAGATGCTGATTTCGGCATCGGGACAAAGATGACAATATTCGCCTTCTTCAAGGCCAAAGAAAGCGTCTGCGTTGTTGGAATAGCTATATTCGCCATTAATATCCTCATTAGTGTAACCATAGAAATTGGTCCATTCACTCTTTTTTTCGCTGCAACTCGTATAGACGAGGGCGAACAGCATGAGCAACGCTGCTAAGGTGATGTTTTTCTTCATGTTATGTTATTTTATGATAAGTTTTTCAGTTTCTATTGGGGCACCGTCCACCGACTTCCTGGTCAGGAGATAGTAGCCTGCCGCGATTCCGTCTAAGGCAACGGCAATCCTTTGAGCCTGCATGAACGATTGGGTTTTCAGCACCTTGCCACTCAGGTCGCAAACGCTGACTTGTCCATCAGAGCGACCCGCCCAGCTGACGTTGACCTCGTTGCGTGCGGGGTTGGGGAACACCTGCATGGTGGGTTGGGTTTCCTCAAACTCTTCTGTGCCGAGGGCTTCCTTGTCCCAAGTCGCCAAGACATACTCGCCAGGCTGGAAGTCTTCAACGATGAAGCGTCCTTGTTTCCAAGTGCTGCCCGGATAGAGCGTGCAGGCGATTTCGTGCCAGGCCTCAGAAGCGTCCTTACGATACAGCAAGGTGACCGAGTCGTTTTGGGTCTCGATGATGTCGCCATCGTTGCTCTTGGAATAGTCGAACCAGCCTTCCACCCGTGCCTCACCGAAATCAAAGCGGTTGATGGTCCAGAAATGCTTGGTCGAGAGAGAGAGGCAGGGAATTAACGGGTTGTCATAAGGTTCGACAAGATGGTTCTCCACGCTGATGAAAACCGAGTCGGTGAGGGTTGTAGGCTTGGCGGTGAAATAGGCAAAGCCCTGTTGAGAGTTATTCTTCAGCATCAGGTTCTTCTGCGTCTTGCCGTCCAGCCAGTTATTGTTGAAGTCGTTGACGATACCGACAGGTTCGAAGTCGAGGGTAAGGGTGGCTGTTTCATGCAGACCATTCCACTCGAGCATTTCGGTTGCCAGCTGGAACTCGGGTCCAATAAAGGTCACTTCATAGCGGTTGTTTTGCCCAATGTGGTTGTCGCCGATATGCTGGTAGCGCAGGTCAAGAGTCACCTCATAGTGGCTCCCCTGCTGGTTCACCTCGCTGATGACGGCATAGAGGTGCGGCATACCGCTGGAATAAACATAGGAATCGAAGAAACCCTGCATATCCCTACCTGAATATTGCGTAAGTGCGTTGCACAACAGCGCGGAAGTGGCGGTTTGATAAGCATATTGATTGAAGTATTGGCGCAAGGCGGCGAGGAAATTCTCGCGACCCATGTAGTTCATCATCGTATTGACGATGACTGCACCACGGTCGTATATAGCTGTGCCGTCGTAGGTCATATTCAGAGGCATATTGTTGAGCGGCAGCCAGTTGGCGGGTTTGCTGCACCACGAATTGATGGTGTTGACCAAATCCGACATCGTGTTTTGGAAATGCTCCTCACCATAAACGCCCACTTCATAGAACGCACCCCAAAACTGGGCAAAGCCCTCGTTGAGCCACATATCACCCGCTTCGGCACAGGTGACCAGATTGCCTGACCACATGTGCGACAGCTCGTGCGCAAGATATTCCTCGTTATCGGTGTTGCCGCTGATGACGCTGGTGGCCAAAGCGATGTTGTCGGTATGCTCCATGCAGCCTTTGCTTGTGCTGATGTATCCAATGCGGTTGAAAGGATAGGGGCCGAGGTTCTCCTCAAAGAAGCCCACAATTTCATGAATGTTGGCAAAGGTACCAGGAACACGGCTGCTCAAAGCCGGTGTGGTGTAGACGTCAATCGGGATGTCGCGCTCCACACCATGATACACATCTTGCCATAGTTCAAAGTCGCCTATGACAAAAGAGATGTGATAGGTAGCTATTTCCTGAGGCGTATTCCAATACCAGGTAGAGGTACCATCGCCATTGTCGAAGGTGTTCATCAGATTACCGCCGCAGATGGCTTTCTTGCCGTTCGGGACGGTAATCACGACATCGTATGTGGCCTTGTCGGTGAAGTTGTCGACGCAGGGAAACCAGGTCTTGCCGAGATTGTGCGGCTGACTTTCGAAACCAACGCCGAGGTTGTAGACTCGGTCGGAGCCCCACCATTCCACGCCGCCCCACGTTTCGCTGAAGGTCGATCCGCCGTAACGCACATCGAGGATTGCACTTTGGTTTGCGGCAACAGGCTCGTCAAAGTTGACGGTCAGGAAGTCGCCCTCTTGGCTGAAGCTCACCACGTTGTAATAGTCGCAGGCCACATCGGTGACGGTGAGCGATTTCAGCTCCAGAACCATCTGCTGCACCTCAGCCGTAGTCGTGAAGGTGACAAAGGCCTCCCCCTGTAGTGTACGGTTGGCGAAGTCGAAATCCCAGAGATGGATTTCATAGTGAGTCACGTCGATGCCTTCTCCTGAGGTTTGGGCTTTTGCGAAAGGCACCAACAAGGTTAAGGATAATAATAAGAATAGTTTTTTCATAATTGACAGTTTTTATGGATTGACTTGGCGTCGAATCTTCGATTTGCTTCGTCGTGCCTCCTCGCAATGACGCAAAGCGCGTCCGTCATTGCGAGCGAAGCGTGGCAATCCGGTTTGTTGTGTATGAATTATGGGGTTGGTATAAATCGGTTCGGTCTGTATCACATTGCTCTCGTGCAGCGCACGATCGATGATGT
The DNA here is from genome assembly GCA_024689285.1 of Bacteroidales bacterium. The sequence goes on from JAILDR010000072.1 coordinate 15,003, forward strand.
GGATTTCAAATTTGATGGTGTCATTAGGCGAGAAGGGATTCTGCACCGTCAGCTTGTATTCCATCGAGCCGCTGATGGCCTTGGGGTCGTTGTTGTCGCGCAGGCGATGGAAACGGGCGTTGAAGGTCACCGTATCGTATAAAACCAGTGTGTCGGCAGGGGTGGTGGGCACATGCGGACTCAGCAGCGGCGTCTTCACGAACACACCGTTTTCCAATTTCAAGTAGTCAACCACCATATTATAATAATAGGGGTCTTGGATACCGAAGGGATAGTCCGTGTCGTCATCGTCGAGGCCAAGGTCGCCATCGCCATCAGTATAGGAGAACGTAATGACACCTTCTCCACTGAAAGTGCTGTCAGGGTTGAACAGATAAGTAAAGCCCTGATACTCTATCGCCGGCTCAACGGGATATTCTACCGGTTTCTGACAAGAGAAAGCCGCCAAGACCAGACAAAACAGCCCTATTAGGTTTTGAGTTTTCATCGCAAAGGTTTGAGGCGGTAAAATTACGACTTTTTTCGTGAAGCGCGAGGCTCATACCACAAGATAATGATTTTTTTATTACACAAATGCTGATTTTCAATATATTAACCATAATCGTTCAAAAATAATATCGTGGAAAAGTGTGGAAAAGTGTTGACATATCCACAAAAAACCTATCTTTGCAGCGTGTTTTGGCATAATATTGGCTATAACACAAACGAGCAGAATTCAATTTGATGCCGAATTTATATATCATATCAGGCTGCAATGGAGCAGGAAAAACCACCGCCTCGCTGACGGTGTTGCCCGAGACCCTGCAATGCAAGGAATTCGTCAACTGTGACGAAATCGCCAAGGGACTCTCCCCGCTCAATCCCGACGGTGCCAAGGTCGCCGCAGGCCGCCTGATGCTGACGTGCATCAAGAAACACATCGCTGACAAAGTTGACTTTGCCATCGAAACCACCTTGGCCGCCAAATCCTATCACGATCTCATCAAGAAAGCCCGCGAGCAAGGCTACAAGACCAACCTGATTTATTTCTGGCTGCAAAGCCCCGAGCTGGCCATCAAGCGCGTGGCAGAACGAGTGAAGCACGGCGGTCATCACGTGGACGACAGTATCATCCGCAGGCGTTACCGCGCGGGCATCAAGAACCTTTTCAACCTTTACTGTCCTGTCGTTGACTACTTCCTGTTCATCGACAACAGCATCATGCCCTCCGAAATTATCGCCGAAGGCAACATCAAATCCATCAAGTTTTACAATGAAGAAAAATTTAAAAAAATCAGACAATATGACAACAGTAACAGTGAAAGCAAAGAAGAATGAAGTTTCATCCTTCACCAAGAAACTCATGGGCGGTCTCGACCTTTCGATGCAACGACTGCTTACAATGCGATGCCGCCACAACGGTTCATTCTGCTTCTGCGATGCCGACGGCAACATCTACACCGTGAAGGCCAAGGAAGTCAGAGCCCTGATGCAACAGGAATAATCTTCTAACGTCACATAGCTTACATTCCCCACGAATTGCAGGTTGACTGCGATTTGTGGGGAATTTTGTTTTACCTTTGCAGCAACAATTACTACCTACCTATGAAAAGACACGTCCTACTTATCGCTTTATTAAGCCTCGCAAGCCTCTCCTTCGCCCAAACCGACGACCAACTCCCCGAAACCAATCCCGTCATTACCAACCGCATCAGCCAATGGCAGGATTTGAAATTCGGCTTCATGATGCACTGGGGCATCTATGCCCAATGGGAAGTGGTGGAGTCGTGGTCCATCTGCAACGAGCCTTGGATCAACCGAGACGGAGCAGACTATTACCAATATAAGACCAATTACCAAAACCTCAACACGACTTTCAATCCCCAGCACTTCGACCCATCGAAATGGGCTGATGCCGCCAAAAACGCAGGCATGAAGTACGTCGTCTTCACCACCAAGCACCACGACGGCTTCTGCATGTTCAACACGAAGGAGACCTCCTACTCCACCGTCGACCCCTCGTGTCCCTTTTCCCAGAACCCCAGGGCCGACATCACCGGCGAAGTGGTGAATGCTTTCCGCGACAAAGGCTTCTGGACGGGCCTCTATTTCTCCAAGCCCGACTGGCATTGCGACGACTACTGGGCGCACGAATGGGCCACTCCGGATAGAAATGTGAACTACGACCCAAACGTTATGCCCGAACGTTTTGAGAAATACAAGCAATTCACCCACAATCAGATACGCGAGCTTACCCATAACTACGGCGACATCGACATCCTGTGGTTGGACGGCGGCTGGGTGCGTCCCGAATGGAGCGTGAACGAGGAAACCCGCCCGTGGTTAGGTTGCCAGGGATACATTCAGGACATCGATATGCCTACAGTGGCTCAAATCGCCCGCGAAAACAACCCCGACCTTATCATTGTGGACCGCTCGGTTGGCGGCAAGTACGAGAACTACCAGACCCCTGAGCAGCAGGTGCCCGATTCGCTCCTCCCCTATCCCTGGGAGACCTGCATGTCGATGGGCAACTCGTGGTCGTACGTCTCTACCGACCAATACAAAAGCACCAACAAGCTCATCCACCTCTTGTGCGACATCGTGGCCAAAGGCGGCAATTTCCTCTTGAACGTGGGTCCCGATGCCGACGGCAACCTCCCCGACACCGCCCTGCTCCGCATGAAGGAAATCGGCGAGTGGATGAAAGTCAACGGCGAAGCCATCTACGGCACCCGCCCCATCTATCCCTATGCCTACGGCAAGTTCCGCTTCACGCAGAAGGGCAATAAGGTTTATGCTATCTTCCTTTTGGACGAACAGGAGGGTCCTGTGCCGGATACCTATTGGTTCGACGGCAAGGGAATGAACCTGAAAACCGGAAAAATCAAAGTCTTAGGCAGCAAAAAGAAAGCCTCCCTTTGCAGAGAGGCTGACGGTCGCTACCGCATTGACTTCCCGAATAACTTTGAGATGCCCCACGCAGTGGTGTTTGAGATGAGGAAATAATTCCGCTGTTTTTGAAAATTTTACGGAATTAATTCCGCCTTTTTATCAGAAATTGAGGAAATAATTCCGCAGTATTTCGCAAAAGTGAGGAAAATTTTCCGCGTTTTTGAAAAAATATGTAATTTTGCGGCATAAAAGAGGAGGAATTTATGGAGACGACATTGAATATGGGTATGAGAACACCATCCCGCTTTGGCATTTCGGGATGGGATATTGAGTGGGCATATAGTTACTCCAACGGTATCTCAGGGTGCTGCACCGAAAGCGGCAGCCCTTCCTGCGAGAGGTAGAACATATAGAGGACGACGGGCTGGGTGCCTCTGTTCTCGCCGTGATGGATGGTGCCTACCATCTCAACAACGGCCTCTCCCTCATGCACAGTCTTCTCTTTCCCATCGAGGCTGACGATGGTCAGATTGCCTTGCACCAGTATACCGTGGTTCATCACAGGGTGATGATGCCAACTCAGCTTCTGTCCTGCGGGAATCTCGTATTTAATGGCTACCACTTCGGGGCGTCCCTTTAAGTAGTCAGGCAGCTCGGCACCGTCCCAACTCTGGCTGGTGCGAATCAGTTCGGTGGTCTGCACAGCGTTGTTTTCAACCATTTTCTTGATTATTCTTCAGCAAACGGGAAATCGAAGTTAGGCATGTTGCCAACATAGTGCATGGTCGGCGAGCCGGATATGCCATCGATGGACAAACCTGTCATATCGATGGTGTAGATGTCGCCATTTCTTGAAACGGAGGCTTCGCCGCCTGATGCAAACTTGAGCGTTTTATTGGTAGTTTTGCTGCAACTCATGAAACCTGTTGCAATTGCTGCCAAGAGCGTGAAGGTCAAAAAAAGCTTTTTCATTATTTCAGTTGTTTGATTATTAGTAATTTATTCCATATTAGCATCATTATTGTCGGTGTCTTTATCATCGTCTTTATCGTTGTCGATGATATGCACATCGCGTTGCGGGAACGGGATGGTGATGCCGTTCTCAGCCAGAAGCTTATAGATGAGTTCTTTGCATTGGTATCTGTATTCAATTTGCTCAGACACCAGCACATACTGCCTCACCGCCACATTCACGGAACTGTCACCAAAGTCGTCAAAACGGATATAATGCCCATATGTAGGCTCAACGATATCCCGACCGTACCTGTCCTTTTTCTTAAGCACCTCCAGGCCTTTCTCCAGCACTTCCCGCACCTTTTGGAAATCGGTACCATAGGCCACGCCCACCTTGATGATGGTGAGTTCGTAACCGTTTTTACGGGTGAGGTTAGTGAAGTTCTTGCCGAACAGGGCGGAGTTCAGGAAGGCCACCTGGGTGCCGAAGAGCGTTTCCACCAGGGTCGTCTGGTAGTTGATGTCGATTACCTTGCCCCGAACGCCGTCGCAATCAATCCAGTCGCCTACCCGCAAGCGGCCGCCCATGAGCTGGATTCCATATATGAAGTTATTGATAATATCCTTGAGAGCAAGACCGACACCTGCCGACAGGCCGCCGGCGATGAGTCCTAACGAGCCAGTAGGGATATTCAACGTAATGATAAACAAGTCGGCATAGACAAACCAGACAAATACGGTGACGAGGCTGTTGCCCAATGAGAGATTAATCTCGTTGTCACGAATGGTCTGGCGGTCGTGCTTGCGGAGGAAACGACGGTAAGCGAAAGTCTGCCATAAGGTGTGTAATGCCTTATTCACATATCGGAACACGAGGAACATCTCCGTGAGGAACAGGATGCTCGACAAAGACACACGGAATTCACCCTGAGTGAAGAAAGGCTTCTCGAAGATAGTGAGATACAAGTCTTTGAATTCGAAGATGTCTAAGGCCCAATTGGCGCAAGTGGGAATGGAGCTCAGCGCCAGCAGCGGAATCAGAACCTCACGGATGAGGTCATAGAACCAGGTGGCACCGAAAAGCAGCTTCTCTTTGCCCTGATCCGACAAAAACGTAATCTTGTCTTTATAGTCAGTTATCCGCCTGTCTAAATGCCTCTTCTTGTATAAAAGTGTCAGGCTCGAAAGAGAGGCAATGGCCAAGATGATTGCCAACTGGAAGTACCACCAAGCAAGGATAATTAATGAGAGGAAAACGAAACCGGACCAACTGATAAACGCGGCGACAAACGAAATGCCAAGGGAAACCCAGCTAATCACCATATCAGTCTTGTCGGCTTTCGTGCCGCGCCTCAGATTGGCGACCAGCTGCCACAGCACCATCACAAGGAGCAACGGAGGGAAAAAGAAATTCATAAAGGAATTGGGCACGAACAACATCCGGCAACTGATTACGAACAAGGCCGTGAAAATGGTCGGCATATAAAACCTGAAGCTGTTTTTGAGCTTCTCAGGTTTCAGTCGAATGAGCAGGACTATATCAATAGCCATGAGCAAAATGATGAAGGTGTGCATGATGCCGAGAGTCTTGCGCATAATGTCGTCGCTGGTACTTTCATAACTGAGGATGACGAACAGCACACACGCCAGCAAAAGCGCCAGATAACGCTTCTGCTCCTTGGCCACCCGTTTTCCCAAGGGCTGCACCCAACGATACACGGGCAGCAGCAGGAGTGCTGACAGGCCCCAGAGGATAAAGAAGGCCAGGATATAAACCGCCAGCCAGTATATCCTTGCCGAATTCATCAGTCGGTTGTTATTGGCAATCTCATCTTCGGTATAGTCAAGGTCATTGCTGGTAAACGCCTTCCTAAGATCAGGGAGGCTGTATTTCTCGTCCATAGCCATACGAGCCTCTCTCCAGTAATCTTTTGGATGGGACATAATAGTCCACCAGGGAATCTGACCCTCCACGAACACTTTGTCCTCAAGGATGCCATAGTAATCCCGTGCATATTGGTAGGATTCTTCCATACGCAGCCAGGCTTCACGGTAATGGATGCTGTCGGCCATCACCATCTCCCGTATGTTGGCATACATCTTCAGCAATTCGGAGGCATAGAAAAGGCAGGAATCACGGTCCTCCTGGCCGCTTTCGCCCAAGACAAACGCCGAAATGCTTTTCTTAACGGTTGCTGTATCCACGATGGCTATGAGATCGCGCACGGCGGTTGAATCCATCACGGGTAATGTATCCAAAACGGCTAATGTATCTAAAACAGGTATTGAATCCCGCATGGCTATTGAATCCTGCAAAGCTATTGAATCCAGAATGGCATTTAAGGCCAAAACTGCCTCAACATGCTCAATAAGTTCCTGATGCAGAAGACTTTCGTTTTGCATCAAGTGGGCATCCAGCATATCGTTATGATAGGCCAGGCTGTCGGGCAATATCTCAACAGAATCAAGCTCAGGGGGGAGGCGGCGCAGCGACTCAATCAGGCGTGCATAACGTCCAATTTCGACATCCAGATTGGCCACGATTCTGTCGTAGGGCGTGCGGTTTTTATTGAAGTCGTTGAATTCGCGGGTCACCTTTTCCAGCGCATAACTGATGTCGAAGGTATATTCCTGCTTCTGGGAATACAGCATCAAAGACAGTTCGTTGCATTTTTTTACGATGCCCACCATCTTCTGGTGCTGCACTTCGTACTTGCTGGTCAGCTTTGCCTGCGTCTTGTCTATCTGACAATAGTCATGAAATAGTTCACGGCGTAAGTTGGATAGCGTCGCATCCAAATCCCGTCCCGAAAATGCAGCCATTAGCGGCAAGGCCACCGCAAGTAATGCCACAAAAATGCCCATGAATTTGTGTCTCTTCATTTTATGTGCTTTTTTTTGCTTGTTTTCGGAGTACAAAATTACATTATTTTCGATGAGTTTTCAAGTTTCCGTTATTTTTACATTTTGAAATCAATCCTCTTCCGCCCCTTGGTTCTCGAAAAACTGCTCCCGCTGCAGTTCGGCGAGAACCACTTTGATTTCACCATATTGGTAATCGTCGCCCAACACTTCTTTGGCCACAGCCATATTGGGGTCGAAGGTCGATTCGAAATAGTCCAGTATCTCGTTGTATTTGTCTTCTGCAACGACCTGGGAGGCATCGAGGGCACCTTGCTCCACCAAACGGGCGAGGTGACCATAGATGGTGCTGACCGCCAGTCCTCTTTCTTTGGCGATAGCTTCAACTGTCATCCCTTTGTCAAACATCCCTTTGGTAATGCGTTCGCTGTCTCCTCTCTGTTTCTTTTCCTTCTTCTCAGGCTCTTCCGGCAGCGTCCCTATGTCGGCTGTTTCCGGATTTTCGCCTATAGACCTAAGCACGATATCGAGAATCTCGGGGCCGTATAGTTTTGCTTTAATATCCCCTACCCCTTTCACCTTCCTTAATTCAAGCAACGACATAGGTTTCGCCGTTGCTATAGCTTTGAGAACTTTATTATGGGCGATAGTAAAAGCTGGTACGTTTGCTTCTTGTGCTTTCTGAAGACGCCAAGCTGACAATAATGCATACAATGGGTCCTTATCCATCACGTCGTCCTTAATCTCAATCTTTTTCTTCTCTGTCTTCTCGGCTTCAATCACCTTCACCGACTTGGTCTTCTGGTATTCCTTCATCGAGAAACCGCCCTTGCAGGCCTCTAAGCAGCAGCCTTTCAGATAAAGGTCTTCCTTCAGCTGGTTCAACACCTCCGTCAGCTGGTTGTTGACGGTCTGGTTGTCGGTCTTGAAAGGCAAGTCCAACAGCCCGGAGGAGATGGACTTGAGATGCTCGTCGAAGTAGGCCACACCTTTTGTCAACCGATCCTGCAAAGCCGGGTTTTGTTGGCATGAGGGAGCTTCTTCATGCAGCTTCCGAAGTTGGCTTTCAAACTTCAGGCTGACGCCGCACAACTCTTCATAAATCCTGTTGCGCCGTTGCGAGAGTTCTTGGATCATCTCGCTTTCAAAGAGGGTGTCGTTGGCATAAATCACCTTCATCAGCTTGCCGAAGTCTTTGTAAATGCCCTCAAAATCGATAAGCTCCAGCATCGTCTCCAGCTCATACTCGTGGCGCAGCCGGTCCACTTTCTCCTGGGTGGGTTCCTTTTCGGGAAGTTGCTCCACAAAGCGGTCCACCGAGTAGTCGTTCACCAGGGCGTTGGAGGCAATCCTCGTCTTCAGCACCAAGCCTTCAAGCGAAGTGCAGCGGCTGAGGGCCACGTACACCTGCCCGTGGGCAAAGGCCTGTCCGGCATCAACGATAACCTTGTCGAAGGTCAGTCCCTGGCTCTTGTGGATTGTGACGGCCCAAGCCAGGCGCAGCGGTATCTGGGTGAAGCTGCCGATTTCCTTCTCTTCGATATCCTGGCTCTCCGCGTTTAGGGTGTACTCCATATTCTGCCATTTCAGCCTTGTGACAACGATGTGTTCGCCTCCGCTCTCAACGGTGACTGTGCCCTCCTTCTCGTCATAGTCCGCCAAGCGTCCGATTTTGCCGTTGAAGTAAGCCTTTGCCGGAGAGGGGTCGTTTTTGACGAACATCACCTGCGCCCCCACCTTCAGCACGAGCTCTTCCTTGGTGGGGAAGGTGTTTTCGGGGAAAATGCCACGCACCTCAGCCTTGAAGCTCAACGGCTTTTTCGGGATGGCGTTCAGCTTCGAGTCGTTGATTTGGTCGGCCTGGTAGTTGTGGGTGGTCAGGGTGATATAGCCCTCGTTGTCGTGGACGATGAAGTTAGGATTAAAACGGTCGTTGAGCATTCTGATGCAGTCGGCATCCATCTGGTTGTTGCGCACCTTGTTCAGCAGGTTGATGAAGCCGCCGTCGTGCTGCCTATAGATATGCTCTAGCTCCACGCAGACGTAAGGCGTTTTTCTCAGCACCTGGCTACCGAAGAAATAGGGTGTGTCGTAATAGGGCGACAGCATTTCCCATTCCTCTTGTTTGGCCACAGGTGCCAGCTGGTGCACGTCGCCAATCATCAGCAGCTGCAAGCCGCCGAAGGGCTTCTGCGAGCGGCGCACGCGGCGCAAGACGGCATCGATGGCATCCATCACATCGGCCCTCACCATACTGACTTCATCGATAATCAGCAGGTCGAGGCTGCGGATGAGGTTGATTTTTTTCTTGTTGAGTTTCTGATACCGCGAGGCGAGTGCCTTGGATTGAAAGACCTTCCCTATTGCGTTTTCAGGAATCTGAGGCCCAAAGGGCAGCTGGAAGAAGGAATGGATGGTTTGTCCGCCCGCATTAATGGCGGCGACACCCGTCGGAGCCACCACGACCATCCGTTTATATGTCTTCGTCGGCAGGTTTCTGAGGAAAGTGGTCTTCCCTGTACCGGCCTTACCGGTGAGGAAGACATGTGAATCGGTGAAGAGCACCAGCTCTTCCACAAAGTCAAGTTTCTGATTGGTAAAGGTTTGCTGCGCCATGCTTCGGATTGCATTTGTTGGGCTAAAGTAGGGATTATTTTTCATTTTGATGTGGGGTTTAGGAAATTGTTGTAATTTTGCGGGCAGATATAAGTCGGGAATACGGCACGACCATCCGTCAAGTCCGCGCGGAGGCCTATCGTTTAAGTACGACTGCCGCCCGCATTTCGCGGCAATTATAATAGTCCATACCGTGGATGAGGTAAGCATTGCTTCTTTCAGGTATGGGCTTTTTCTATTTCATATTCCAATGGCGGTAATACAATATTGAACCTTTTCGAACGATTTTCGTTTTATGTATTTCATGCCGCAAAGATGAAAACTCTGTCAAGACAAAGCCGTTGATTAAACGTTTGTAGTCGACTGTAAACGTTTGTTGTCGTTTGCTGTCGGATAGATTGCTGGTTTTCAGCAGATTTTAGAAACAAGCGTTATACGCCTAAATCCATCAAAAACCCTTCATCACTTTATCATTTCGCAAATTTTGTCTTCCCTGATGACCTTGGGAGCCGCTTTACCAGCCAATACAAGTATCTTCTTCCCGTTACGGTAGATATGCAGCTGCCGCGAGCGCACTACAGCCGTCAGTTCCGGGTCGTCCTGCATGGCCAGCCAAAGATGGTGATATTCTCCATTCTCATCAAACAGCTTCCTCTGCAGGTGCGAGCACATATTGGATGTGTCTATTGTTAACATATCTTGGTTTGATTTTGTTTGCAAAGATACAACGATTTTTCCATGTTTGCCAACGGAGTTATTTATATATAAACAACTATCAGTAAACGGTTGATTCCGATGGGCATGCACGCTGTTTTTCTCTAATATCAGGGAGAATCAGAGAGGAAGTAGGGAGAAAGTAGGGAGAAAGCAGGGAGCGGGCTGGATGTGATTCGCTGCAAAGTGTAAATCGTCAATCGTCAATTCCATTGTTTTTCCATTTCGGGGGGAGGAATTCTTATATATTAATTAATTAATAAATATATTATTATATTAATTTAATTAATTAAGGTGCTCTATATTAATTTAATTAATTAAGGTACTCTTATCTACAGCCCAAAAAAACGATTTCCTTTGCAGTTGACGATTGACGATTGACGTTTTAGGGGAGTAATACCATTTGCGACATACTATGATGACTCTACCGAGGAATGAAGCGAACCATCATAAACTCGTGATTTCTTCTGCCATCTGGTTTAGCGCTACGCATTCCTCACGATTAATGTGCCGTTTGTTAGCATCAAATTGCCAAGGACTGAGAATAAGTACATGTCCGGAAGCACAAAATCTTGAATGCCCTTGCCTTTGCAGTAAGGCATAAAACAATAAAGAAGGTTAAGTGCAACAGTTTAAGGGAATCTCTTTCCCCTGGGGCTTACTTCTTTCAAATAACCTTCTTAACCCTATATCGAAGCAATCTAGATATTGTAAGAGAATCGTTTTGCAGATAGCAGAAACATTCTGAAACTTGCCTTCCACAAAGTTATGATATTTGCATGAATGTTCAAAGAAATCATTGCGGTTGACTCTTTTGTAAATTGAGCTGTTCCCAGCCGTAAATCGTAGACATCCTAAGGGCGGAAGCTTTCTCGTATGAAAACAAATTCTACCTTTAATACCCCAAGTTCCCCGTTCTTCGTTGTTTTCCCATATGATGCTTATAGAACCATCAGATTCTGCCAAATAGCCTAGCAACTCGTATTATTCTTCAGGACATTAGAAACCAACCTATCTGTTTCTTCCAAATTGTGATTTGTACATAACGGCGATTCGTTTTGGTTATCCAACTTGATTGTAATAGTCATGAATATACCGCCGTATGGTATTGAAAGAGTCACTTTCATTAAGAACATTACATGAAGTTCCCGTATTCACAACAAATAAGAACGATTTTTTCGAGTAGAAAGATTCGCCATGTGTGTTTATGTAATCTTCAACTGTACGCGATTTGGCCATAAGACACACCAATTGATACTCTTTGTCAATCAAACGGAAGTTGCTTCTAGGATGAGCCTTTTGTCTATGTTGGCTACTCGTTAATAGAATAAGATTCTCAAAATAGGATGCCAGTTCCGGAAATTCTGACTTGGGGAAAATATGATGAACCTCCGTTGCTACACCATTGGCCAAATCGTCATGAACCTCACTAATGGTTCCTTGCTTCTCTCGCACTTTTCTAATTGCTTTGTTGACCTGATAATCAATGTAGAAATCCTGATTCATTTGCTCAATCTCTGCTGCTACTGCTTGTTTCCTTGTTAGAGCTTTTTGTTTCTTATCCTTATCTCTAAAGTTCACTCTATTATACATAAGGTCATACCAGTCAAGTAATTTACCATTGCTACCAGGCAGCATATTGCTGTAAGCAAACAGATTAAACACTTTATGGAATATCCTATCAACATCCGTTTTTGATTGAGAGGGTGTGTTAGCTGAAATAAATCTGTGGTATTTAGCATAAATTTCAACTTTAGCGGATTTAGAATCAAATATGCAATTCTTTTTATACTCATCAAAGATTCTCATTAGACCGCTATCAGTTATGACTTTCCCAAAGAACTTTAGCATAAAGTTATATGCGTTTCGCTCTTTAACGGAAATGTATTCAAGCATTTCGACATCTGCTACAGAGAAGAATAACAACCCATCATCTTTATTGACTGTCAACACATGAGCATAAGCCAATAATTTTAATGGTTGACACAGGACTTTGTTGTACTCATTCCTTGCACTTGGGTCCGCTGGAGATGGCTTGCCAAAAATAACGCGACAGTTATCGATAAAGAATCTCTCATCCCATAGATCATTTATCGTGAACGTTTTAGTAGCACAGGAAGTATTGAGAATACAATCCGCAATAAAACAGACAATGTCTGGAGTACATTTTTGGTCAACATACCTCGCATCATGAGTCTGTCGAATATCGAAGTCGTTGTATTGATTGAGATAGTCATCAATATTCGCCATAGTTATTCAGTTTTTAGTTTACCAAAGAAAAATACGGAGTTATTATCAATATTTAGAGAGCGAGTGCCGCGATTGCGGGCAATACTATAGAACTTGCTGAATTCTTCAGTTGCATAATAAGCCAAATCCTCTTCCGTGATTGTCATGTCGTCTATTGTCGTGAGTATAGCGACCGAACCATCTGCTATACAATTTTGAGGCATAAAGCAAGCACGAGGATAGTAAGTCAAATTGGGTACCAGTACACATTCTGTGTGATTCAAGAACTTACCAACTTCCAATTCGCTGATGTTGTCTATATAAGTGTCGTAACCTTCAATGTTGATAATTTCATTATTTCCAATGTTCCGAGATTTCAGGACACGGATAGTTCCCTGTCGCTGAGTGTTGGATTTGGTGAGTACACGGTCTCTGAAAGCCTTGAAGATACCAAACACCATTTTTTCAGCTGTTTCATCAAAATCCTGATTGCGGTAAATAAGCCAATAAGGGAATAGGGAGTCAGTAATATAGTTTTGCGGCTTTATTTCAACAGAGTTGGTGATGTAGGACTCTACTTTGGTCAATCCTTTCTTCACTTTCTTATTAATAGTGAAAGCAATGGTTTCTATCTTGACCTCCTTGAATCCTTTCTCTCCGAAATCAACAAGGTTTGTTATTGGGTGTTCATTCATCAACTGACGAGTCCTGTCGAATTCAGGGGCATTTATCAGACTCTTTGGTACGATGAGCGATACGACATCTCCCAACTCTATTGACTTTTCAATAAAGAATGAGAAAATGTTATTGGTATCTGTGTTGACTACCGATTGCTTGTAGGCTTTCAGCAATACCTTGTCCCTGACTTTCATATAAGGCGGGTTGCCAACTACAATATCATATCGTTTGGGGAATGTCTCAAGCAACGTATTCTTATTAATGAAGTTCATTCTTACATTCTCTGGCAGAGGAATTGCCTTAAGAATTTGCTTCAACAATGCAATGCTGTCGGGGTTGATGTCAATAACATCTATATGCAGTTCTGACACATTTGCATACTTCATAAAGAGCGAAGGTAAGAAATTGCCAACTCCAGTAGCAGGCTCTAATATATGGAGTATCTTGGAGTCTGGATACTCAGGCAGGTTTTTCACTACAGAGTAGCATATATCCTGTCTTGTGTAATATGCAGCTGTTTCCGACCTTTCACCATTAGCGTATTCTGCAATTTTTGCTAAACGTACAAAACCAAGTTTTTTGTGCTTCTTTACGTATTTTAATAGATTGTCTGTATCCGTGAGCTCATTCTTTTCAATTATGCTCAATACTTCTTTTTCTGTTAATTCTGATTCGGCTACTTTACCTCTTATCTTTTGGGCTATCTGCCGGAATATAATAGTAGGAACAGCCTCACCCAGACTCTGTCGGATGTTTGGATCTTCTTTCTTCAGATAGTTCTGCTTTTCCTCCAATGGTAAAGCATTTAACTGTTCATAAGGTATCGCACTCCACTCGAAAGACTGCGGTACTGACATCATCAGCATCACTTCTCTTATCGAGAATACACGATTGTCTGTTGGGTGAACTGTATTCTGACTCGCCATGATGTCATTTCGCGTATGAACACATGGAGGCACTCTGTCCCAATATTGGCGAGTGTACTTGTCACCGTTCTTTCGCTGGTTGTATATTATTTCTCCATCTTTCTCATGATGCGGTATTCGGTTCTTATCTTCGTTGTCAAATGCCGACTGTCCTTCAGTAATGTTTTCAATCCAGCTAACCATGTGTGGCGCATACGGACGAAATGAATGGTAGATGTCCTGATCCCATATCTCACCCATGTAATGCAGATGTGGCAAATGGCCAATCGTCTGTCGTAACGTCTGTTCTTCCTGCCTGTCAGGGAATAGTTCGAGAGGTGTAATCTCTTTCTGGTCTTTTCTCACTCCAATGACCAAAGTTCTTGTTCTGCTGCTGGGATTGCCATAGTCCTTGAAGTTGATAACTTTGGTTGCTATGTTATAATCGCCAGCAAGGTCTAAGTCGATAGCCTCTTTGATAAGTTTGTCCTGACCATCAACATCCGTACAAATAGACTTCAAAAAAGCAGGAACATTCTCAAAGACAAAGAATCGTGGCTTGATTTGCCGAATGAGCTTAATTGACTCAACCACCAAAGAATTGCGTTTGAGTTCGTTGCCTTTCTTGTGGTTGGCAACCGACATACCTTGACAAGGAGGCGTTGCAATAACGACATCTAAGTCTGTCATCCCTCTCATGTTTCGCCACATTTTTATCTCGTGAAATACTTTGTCCTGTGTCTCCTGTAGTGTCATGTCACCACAAATGTAACCACTCTCATATAGGCATTTGTGATTATACTTCTGAACATTCAGTCGTCGTTCGATGAGTTCTACTGTGGCAACACAATTGAAGTTTTCTTGCTTGAATCCATAGCATCCAACACCAGCACAGCTGAAAAGACTGATATAAGTAAGCTGCTGAGGGAATTGTATTCTAGCCGATTTATGAGTCTCAAGCAGTTGTTCTAATGTCGTATCAGTATATGTTTCCCATATCTGAAGTCGCTGTATTATATAACCAGCGAATAAGTGCTTAACAAACTGCAGTTCAAAAACTAGACGTAAATCATTCGGGTCATTATCCAGCTCACCTTCTCTACGAGAACCAACCCGAGCAATCGTTATCAGATACAGGTCTCTAATCCCGTAGTAATCCAAATCACATTGTTTTCCAATATATGGGATGAAATAGTATAACTTATTGAGTGCAACAGTAGAAGGGAAACGTTTGCCCGTATAGTAAACCTTTGCCGTTCCATCCAAGAAGTGTTCTACATTGTCTTTCTTGACATTACAGACAAGGACATTTTTAGACAAATCCAAAGAATCCAAGTCTATTTCCTGACTTTGATTCCTTACAATTTCCTTTGGATAATCAACCTGTACTTGGAATAAATCCAGTTGCTGAGGGCGACTCTTTATTGTTTGCTGTTCCGGCATAACACAACGCTGCCTTATGCACCCCACGTCAGGCCTATTATTCTTATATTACCTACATACAAAAAGCGTGGGTGCTTTACTTCTACCTGTCCGCTGTTTGAGGCCTAGCACAGCCCATAGTAGTAAACAAGTAGAGAAAACAACCACGCAGGAGGTATATTAAACCCGAAAAGTGTGCATGAGGGTTTTCGCCCTCTGCACACCTCGGGAATGTTTATACACACCCGTGGCGCTTACTCAGGATTGTCTCTGACTACTATATATGAAAGTGCTAGTTTCAAACAGCCAAAAACAAAGCGTCAGTAACGCCTTTCAATATGTAGTGTTGCGGCACTTTGACTGCTACAACGCTGCAAAGATAGGGAGTTTTTGTGAAAACGAGGAAAGTTTTGGTTGTTTTTATTATCCGTACCCCCATCCAATCTCAAATCTCAATCTCGGTTAGAAAAGAAAGTCACAATCCAACTTGAAACCCATTTTTAAAGCGCTTATAACTATATAATAATCAATAATATAAATATATAATATAGAATAAAAAGCGAGATAAGGGGTGCCTTGTAAAACAACTGAGACTCTGAGACTGAGACTGCTGGACAGCCTAATGTCAACGTTAAGGATTATTTAAGTATCTATGAATCATTAAGGTAGGGATGGAAACCTGTCTTGAATATTCCTTCCACTTCCAGTTCTTCCAATTAAAAAAAGATGGACAAATACCCTTTTTAAGATTATATAAATACTTAATATTTAGATAGATATATATATTATTAGAAGGGATTTGGAACCTTGAAAAAAAACTGGAAGAACTGGAATCTGGAAGATTTGGACATTACTTTTTACCTAAAAAGCAGCAAGACAACGAGATACGATATCAGCAAATCATCGGTTACCGATACTCCGAACCTTAAAAAGACAGATATCGTCTCAAAATTTTCCTCTAAAAGGCTTAAAAAACGTATAAAAGCCCCTCTTTCCGATGTTTTTCCCCTTCCTTTCGTGCATGAAAGCGTTTCAAAAAATCATCGCTCAGAGCCCGTTTGAAAGGTGCTTTGCGGCAAAAAAGGCATATCGTTGATAGAGAAAAGGCATATTGCTGGCAGAGAAACGGCTTATCGCTCAAAAGGAGCAAGGCCTTACCCCACCACGATGTTCACAATCTTCTTCGGCACGTAAATCACCTTGCGCACCTGCTTGCCCTCAATCCATTTGGCTGACTCGGGGGCAGCGAGAACCGCAGCTTGCACCTCCTCCAGGTTCATCGTGACGGGCAGCTCCATGCTGAAGCGC
Organism: Bacteroidales bacterium; assembly: GCA_024689285.1. The sequence continues at coordinate 31,565 of JAILDR010000072.1, forward strand.
ATCTTGCCGTTGAAGCTCACGGGATAGTTGAAGCTGTTCTCCATCGTCTTGCTCTCGTCGTAAACGGGGAATGTGGCGTTCACCACCGAGGTGTTGTGACCCAGCAGGTGCCACAATTCTTCCGCAATATGCGGAGCGTATGGCGAAATCATCACGCACAACGGTTCAAGGATTTCGCGCTTGTTGCACTTGAGGTCCAGCAGCTCGTTGACGCAAATCATGAAGGCCGAGACGACGGTATTGAACGAGATGCTCTCTATGCCGTCTTCCTCTTTCTTGACGAGCTTGTGCAGGCTCTTCAGCTCAGGGGCGGTGGCAGGCTCGTTGCTGATGCAAAACTCGTTGTTCTCATTATGGAACAGCCTCCAGAACTTGCGCACAAAGCGGAAGGTGCCCTCGATGCCCTGCGTGTCCCAAGGCTTTGACTGCTCCAAGGGGCCGAGAAACATCTCATAGAGACGCAGCGTGTCGGCACCGTATTTCTCAACGAGGTCGTCAGGATTCTGCACGTTGAACTTCGACTTCGACATCTTCTCCACTTCCGAACCGCACACGAAAATCTCGTTGCCGGCCGCATCCTTCTCCTTGATGAAGTGGGCGTTCTTCATATCATCGCGCCATTGGCGGCAGGCCGCAATATCAAGAATGTCGTTGCGTACCATATTGATATCGACGCGAATCGGGTCGCTGAACAGCTCACGATCGGGTATGTTTTTTGACACGAAGATGGGACCACAATTATACTCCTCACCCTCAACGAAGGTCGGCACATCCTTGCCTGCAATCAAATCCTTGATTTTCTGCTCAACGATATGGGTTCCAGCCCTATAGTCATTCAAGACATCGATGTTGGGCACCAAAAGCAGCTTGTAGCCCTTCGATGCTGCATATTCCTCCCACAGTTCGGCCACCTTCTCAAGGTTGCCCATGCGGTTGATTTCGATGAGAATGCCTTTCTCAGGGCAGAAAAAGTCGAACTGACGGCGACCGTCCTTGTATCCCTTGATGAACTCCACTCCCAGACGCTTGTCCTTGATGATGTTCCAAACATCGTATTCGCACAACTTCTCCAAATTGACACGATAGGCCAAGCTGGAACGCCCCTGAATCATGCCTTGATTGATCATCCGCTGGAAGGGTTCATCCTTGCACGAGAGGCCGATATCATAGAGGAACTTACACCAGAAGCGGCTGTAAATCAAGTGGCCGGTGGCGTGTTCGGCACCGCCGATATAGAGGTCGACGTTCTGCCAATAGTCGTTGGACTCGCGGCTGAAGTATTCCTTGTCGTTGTGCGGGTCTTCGTAGCGGAAATAGTAACCGCTTGATCCGGCAAAGCCCGGCATAGTGTTGGTTTCGATGGGATAGCCCTCATCAGTAACCCAGTTCTTGGCGCGAGCCAAAGGCGGCTCACCCGTTGCGGTGGGCTTATATTCGTCGATAGCGGGCAGCTCAAGCGGCAGTTTCGACTCGTCCATAGCGTAAGGCATTCCGTCCTTGTAATAAATCGGGAACGGCTCGCCCCAGTAACGCTGACGGCTGAAGATGGCATCACGCAGGCGGTAGTTGGTCTTGCCTGTACCCACACCCAGTTTCTCCAACTCTTCAATCATGCGATTGATGGCTTTCTTGACGGTCAGACCGTTGAGGAAGCCCGAGTTGACCAGTTCGCCGTCTTTGGCGTCGAAGCTCTCTTCCCAGGTGGCGGGGTCGGTAGGCTCTGTGCCGGGTTTCTTCACCACTTGGATGATAGGCAGGCTGAAGTGACGGGCAAAGGCGAAGTCGCGGCTGTCGTGAGCCGGAACAGCCATGATGGCACCTGTGCCATAACCCATAAGGACATAGTCGGCAATCCAAATCGGCAGCTTGACACCCGTGATGGGGTTGATGCCGTATGCACCCGTGAAGGCGCCACTCACCTTGCGCACCTCAGCCATGCGTTCACGCTCGCTGCGGTTCTTGGTGCGATTGATATAATCCTCCACCTCGGCACGTTGCTCGGGAGTGGTGATTACGCTCACCAACTCATGCTCGGGAGCCAGCACCATAAAGGTTGTTCCGAACAAGGTATCCGCACGGGTGGTGAACACCTCTAAATCAATATCTTTACCATCCACCTTGAAGATGACGGAAGCACCCATCGACTTACCGATCCAATTGCGTTGCAGGTCTTTCACCGACTCGCTCCAGTCAACCGTTTCGAGGCCTTGCAGCAGGCGGTCGGCGTATGCGGTGATACGCAGCTGCCATTGTTTCATCGACTTGCGCTCCACAGGCAGACCTTCGCGCACGGAGAGGCCGTCGACCACTTCATCGTTGGCGAGTACCGTACCCAAACCCGGACACCAGTTCACCATCGACTCAGCCTGATAGGCCAGACGGTAGTTCATCAACACCTCTTGTTGTTCTTTCTCGCTCATCGCCTTCCATTCGGCTGCCGTGAAGCTCAGCGGCTTGCTTTCAGCCACGTTGAGTCCCTCTGTACCTTTTTCCTCGAAACGGGCAATCAGCTTGCTGATGGGCTGTGCCTTCTGGCAGCCGTTGCAATAGAACGAGTTGAACAGCTGGATGAAGGTCCATTGCGTCCACTTATAATAACCTGGCTCGCAGGTGCGCACCTCGCGGTCCCAGTCGAAGCAGAAGCCAATCTTGTCCATCTGCTCGCGATAGCGGTTGATGTTCTTCTCCGTTGTCACAGCAGGATGTGTACCCGTCTGGATGGCGTATTGCTCAGCGGGCAGGCCGTAGGCATCATAACCCATGGGATGCAGCACGTTGAAGCCTTTCAGACGTTTGTAACGCGCATAAATATCAGAGGCGATATAACCCAGCGGATGACCCACATGCAGGCCTGCGCCCGAAGGATAAGGAAACATGTCGAGGACATAGAATTTCGGCTTATTGTGGTCAATATCAACCTTATAGATTTTGTTTTCGCGCCAATATTGCTGCCACTTCTTCTCGATTTCGATAAAGTTATAATCCATATAATAGAGGTGTTTTTACTGTTTTCTGAAAGAAACTGCAAAAATACAGTTTTTTAGAATGTAACAGCGGCAAATTCTTGACCTAATTGATGAATTTGCCGTAAAATTTGTGCCTCACGCTCTTGAGACGGCTTTTTGAAACCGTTGATGTAATTGCGCAACAACCCCGCATTAATGTCTGCCTTTAATGCAAACTGCCCCACATTGATTTCCGGATGAGTCAAGAAAAAACGTTGCAGTTCAGAGGGTTCTGACTCTTCGTAAGTAAAGCTTTCAAAACTGACATCTACATCCAATTTGTGCCAATGAATACCAATCGTGCTGATTTCATATTCTTGACGTTCCGAATCAGATGCCTTCAACAAATCTTTATACCAAAGTAGCGACTGGCGATAGGTCTTTCCATCATCGCCAAGGCCATAGAGCCATTCACCTTCAAACCATATTTTACTGATCTTCATCGTCTTCTGGTTTAAAGATTTCATACCAACGATTGATGAT